>NZ_JAMBDI010000050.1:0-10888 GCF_036858055.1 Pseudomonas sp. SF2
GCGGATTGCTTGCAATTTCAGCTATTCATGCGACAGCGCAGGCCAAAGGGCCGGGCCACCTCCCACAGGTACCGCGCTGGTTTCAATCAGCGCAGCCCCAGCCGACGGGCCAGGCGGCTAAGGTTGGCCCGGTCCAGGCCGAGTTCCCGGGCAGCCGCTGCCCAGTTTCCTTCGTGCCGCTGCAGACAGGCTTCGATCACCTGGCGCTGGTAGGCGTCGACGGCTTCGCGCAGCCCCCCCTCGGGTAGCGGTGCTGCCTGCAAGGACGCGGCAGGGGAGGGCGGGATGCCGGGCGTTGCCGTTGCGCGCAGGTCCAGGTCGATGGCTTCCAGGGTAAGGATGCGTGGCCTGTCAGGGTGTTGGCCCAGCGCCTTGAGCGCCGAGCGACCGATCAGGTGTTCCAGTTCACGCACGTTGCCTGGCCAGTCGTAGGCCAGCAGCGCGGCCTGGGCTTCGCTGCTCAGGCGCAGGCTGTTCAGGCCCAGGCGCGAACGGTTCTGTTCGAGGAAGTAGCCGGCCAACAGCAGCACATCTCGCCCACGTTCGCGCAACGGTGGCACGTGCAGCGGGTACACGCTGAGGCGATGATAGAAGTCGGCGCGGAAGTTGCCAGTGCGTACTTCTGCTGCCAGGTCGCGGTTGGTGGCTGCGATCAGGCGCACATCCACCCGGTGCTCGCGGTCCGAGCCCAGGCGCTGCAACTGGCCGCTCTGCAGCACACGCAGCAGCTTGGCTTGCACCGTCAGCGGCAGTTCACCGACTTCGTCGAGGAACAGTGTGCCGCCATTGGCCAGTTCGAACTTGCCACGGCGCTCGCCATGGGCACCGGTGAAGGCACCGCGCACATGGCCGAACAGTTCGCTTTCCACCAGGGTGTCGGGCAGGGCAGCACAGTTCAGGCTGACCAGCGGTTTGTCGGCGCGGTTGCTGGCCTGGTGCAGGGCCTGGGCCACCAATTCCTTGCCAACGCCGGTCTCACCGGTGATCAGCACGGTCAGGTCGCTGCCACCGACCAGGCGGATTTCCTCCACCAGGCGCTTGTGCGCAGGGCTCTGGCCAATCAGCTCTTTATCCTGGCCGCTGGCCTGGCGGTAGATCTCGGCGCGGTGGTGCTCGTCTTCCGCGCGCAGGGCCAGGTGCTCGATGCGCTCGGCCACGGTGACCGTGGCGGCGGCCAGGCTGGCGAAGGCCTGCAGGGCGCCCAGCTCCAGGCTCTGGAACTGCCCTGGGGTGAGGGCGTCGAGGGTAACCAGGCCCCAAGGGCGTTCGTCAACCATCAACGGGCAGCCCATGCAGTCATGTACTTCCAGGTTGGCATCGGGGGTGTTGACCAGGCCGTCGTAAGGGTCGGGCAGCTCTGAGTCACTGGCAAAGCGAGTGGGTTCCGGGCTGCTGAGCAGAACCTGGAAGCGTGGGTGCTCGCTGACCCGGAAGCGCCGGCCCAGTGTATCGGGGCTCAGGCCGTCCACTGCCAGCGGCACCAGCCACTCGCCGTCCAGGCGCAGCAGCGCGGCGGCATCGCAGGGCAGCAATCCACGCATGGCCTGCAGCAGGCGGCGATAGCGTTCCTGGTCGGGCAGGTCGCGGGACAGGTCGCTGACCAGGGGCAGCAGGGTGGTGAGCAGCGGCTTTGTGGTCATATTGACTCCTGTAAGTCGATATGACTATACGCCGGGGTGGGTCGTTTTGACATGATCGGCGTCAACTGCCTGATTTTGCTGGAGATAAAAGTTGGCACGGTTGATGTAATGACCGAGGCAGTCATTCGAAGCCACAGGCTCAGGAGTTGTTGCAATGCTCAATGCCGAACAACGTGCAATCATCAAGGCCACTGTCCCCCTGCTGGAAAGCGGCGGCGAAGCGCTGACCACCCACTTCTACAAGATGATGCTCAGCGAGTACCCGCAAGTGCGTCCGCTGTTCAACCAGGCCCACCAGGCCAGTGGTGACCAGCCGCGCGCCCTGGCCAACGGCGTGCTGATGTATGCCCGCCACATCGACCAGCTGGAGCAGCTTGGCGGCCTGGTCGGCCAGATCATCAACAAGCACGTTGCCTTGCAGATTCTGCCCGAGCACTACCCGATCGTCGGCAGCTGCCTGCTGCGCGCCATCGAAGAAGTGCTGGGCAAGGAAATCGCCACCCCCGCCGTGATAGATGCCTGGGGCGCGGCCTATGGCCAGCTGGCCGACATCCTGATCGGTGCCGAAGAGAATCTCTATAAACAGAAGGAAGAGGCCGAAGGTGGCTGGCGCGGTACCCGCGAATTCCGCCTGGTACGCCGTGAACAGGAAAGCAGCGAAATCGTATCGTTCTACTTTGCCCCGGTGGATGGCAAGCCGGTGCTCAAGGCCGAGCCTGGCCAGTACATCGGCCTGAAGCTGGACATCGACGGTGCCGAGCAGCGCCGTAACTATTCCCTGTCGGCATTGTGCGACGGCAAGGAATACCGCATCAGCGTCAAGCGCGAGGCGGGCGGCAAGGTCTCCAACTACCTGCACGACGTACTGGCGGTGGGCGATACCCTGCAGCTGTTCCCGCCGGCTGGCGATTTCACCCTGGTTGCCAGCGACAAGCCGCTGGTGCTGATCAGCGGTGGCGTGGGGATTACCCCGACCCTGCCAATGCTGCAGGCGGCACTGCAAACCCAGCGTGAGGTGCATTTCATTCACTGCGCGCGCAACGGTGCCGTGCATGCCTTCCGCGACTGGATCGACGAGCTGGCCGCGCGTCACCCGCAGCTCAAGCGCTTCTACTGCTATGCCGAACCGCAGGGTGGCGCCGCAGCTGATGCCTTAGGCCTGCTGAGCGAGGACCTGCTGGCCGAGTGGCTGCCGCAGGAGCGTGACGTGGATGCCTACTTCCTCGGGCCCAAGGGTTTCATGGCGGCGGTCAAGCGCCAGCTGAAGGGCCTGGGTGTGCCAGAGCAGCAGAGCCGCTACGAGTTCTTCGGGCCGGCGGCTGCGCTGGAGTGATGTAGCGCCTGCACTGGCCCTTTCGCGGGTGAACCCGCTCCCACAGTGATCGCACAGGTTTTGAACCTTGTGGGGGCCCTGTGGGAGCGGGTTTACCCGCGAAGAGGCCGGTACAGGCTTACAGAATATTTATCCCGGCCGCTGGGCCGCACCTCACCTTCCTGCCTATATAAAGGAGAGATGAAAGCGCCAGTGCAGCTTTCATCGTTAATCGTCCTTTAATCACGGTATCCTTCACTCCCGGGTGTCGAGGGGCTTGCTCCTGCGCGGCACCCGGCAGCCGTTTTTTGCCGCCCGACGTTGAACCGACGTCGTTGCGGCCGGTCTCAGCCACACCGGATAGCCCAGCAGCGCCATCACGCCGCTTCCTCGGCACGCTCAAAGGCCCTGCCCAGCGTGTAGACTTGCGCCCAGGCAGGCGGACCACGCTGCCACTATCCATCGAAGGAACCGGCAATGAACGAACAAACATCGCGCCTGAATCGGGAACGGCGCTTTCTGGTGCTGTTGGGCCTGATCTGCATTTCGCTGATCGGTGGCGCCCTCTACATGCAGATAGTCCTGGGCGAGGCACCCTGCCCATTGTGCATCCTGCAGCGTTATGCGCTGCTGTTCATTGCCGTGTTCGCCTTCCTCGCCGCGGCGATGCCCGGGCGCCGCAGCCTGACCTTCTTCGAGGCACTGGTGGTGCTCAGCGCCATTGGCGGAATCGTTGCGGCCGGCAACCATGTGTATATACTCGCCAACCCCATGGTCAGTTGCGGCATCGACACCCTGCAACCGATCGTGGACGACCTGCCGCTGGCCAAGCTCTGGCCGCTGGTGTTCCAGGTCGACGGCTTCTGCAGCACGCCGTACCCGCCGATCCTCGGTTTGTCTCTGGCGCAATGGGCGCTGGTTGCGTTCGTCCTGACGGCCGTCCTGGTTCCGCTCGGGATCTATCGCAACCGACGCCGGGCTTAGACAAAAGTCCCGAATTGCATGGGGTCTTTTGCGCCGCATGAGAAGAGGGGAAATTTGCTCCCCGCTTGATCCAGATCAACCCGGAGGCCTTGCAGAATGCGGCTTTGGGGCCTAGCAAGCGGGGTGCGACAAACTGTCGCGAAGTTGAGTTTTTGAGCAGTATTGTTGCAGATTCTGTAAAAGACTGTTGCTCAATAAGTCATAGTCAAGGGTTGGCGACCTATCTACAATCGCCCCCAATTTCCGTTCGGCACTGCTTGCAAGTCGCAGGATTGAAGGAAGCCCCAGCGCTCCTTTTTGCTGACTTCGTCAAGTTTCGCCCAACGGCGATACCGGGCGGACCCCCCTCCGCGTTTTCCCGCACCAAATGGACTTGGTCTGAAGTACAGGCCTGTTGCCTACGAAACCATAAGCACCGCTAACTCGCTTCACGCCTAGGTCCTGCAGTCAGACCCCGGGCAGGAGCGAGTACGGGCGTGAAATGCCTCACTTGGCAGGACGAAGTGTTGGCTACCAAAACACAAATTGCATTGAAGCAAGCTGATCTAGAGGTCGTGAGATGAGTAAAAAGCGTTACCCCAGACTGTTTGGCATATTGCCCTTTTTAGGCATGCTTTTACTCAGTGGGTGCAACTGGACCCTGCTCGACCCGAAGGGCCAGGTCGGCATTGAGCAAAAGAACCTGATCCTGATCGCTACCGGCCTGATGCTGCTGGTGGTGATTCCGGTCATTATCATGACCGTGGTTTTCGCCTGGAAGTACCGTGCTTCCAACAAGGCTGCCACCTACACCCCCGACTGGTCGCACTCGACCAAGATCGAAGCCGCGGTGTGGATCATCCCGATCCTGATCATCATCGCCCTGGGCTACTTCACCTACCACTCCACCCACAAGCTGGACCCGTACCGTCCGCTGGATTCCGATGTGAAGCCAGTGCAGATCGACGTGGTCGCGCTGGACTGGAAGTGGCTGTTCATCTACCCGGAGCAGGGCATTGCCACGGTCAACAAGATCGTCTTCCCGGCTAACACCCCGGTCAACTTCCGCGTCACTTCCGATGCCGTGATGAACTCGTTCTTCATCCCGGGCCTGGGCGGCCAGATCTACGCCATGGCCGGCATGACCACCAAGCTGCACCTGATCGCCAACGAAAACGGCGAGTTCGACGGTATCAGCGCCAACTACAGCGGTGCTGGCTTCACCGGCATGAAATTCAAGGCTACTGCCACCTCCCAGGAAGACTTCGACAAGTGGGTCGCCGAGGTCAAGCAGTCGCCGAAGAAGCTGGACAAGGCCGAATACGACGCCTTGGCCAAACCAAGCGAAAACAACCCAGTCGCGCTGTATAGCGAGGCTTCGCCTGACCAGTTCCAGCTGATCGTCGACAAGTACGAAGGCATGAACCGCGGTCGTCCGAGCCACGAAGAAGCAGGCAGCAAAGATCTGGCCACTACCAAGGGTGTGGAATCGAGTATGCAACCAGCTGCCGGTGCAGAGGAGTAAGAGATGTTCGGTAAACTAAGCCTGGAGGCGATACCCTATCACGAGCCGATAGTCATGGTGACGCTTGCCATGATCGCGCTCGGTGGTATCGCTGTCGTCGGTGCTATCACCTACTTCCGCAAGTGGACCTACTTGTGGACCGAGTGGTTGACGACTGTCGACCACAAGAAGATCGGGGTGATGTACATCATCGTCGCGATGGTCATGCTGCTGCGCGGCTTTGCCGACGCCATCATGATGCGTACCCAGCTGGCTGCCGCTACCGGTGGCTCCGAAGGCTACCTGCCGCCTGAACACTATGACCAGATCTTCACCGCTCACGGTGTGATCATGATCATCTTCATGGCGATGCCGTTCTTCACCGGCCTGATGAACCTGGCGGTTCCTCTGCAGATCGGTGCACGTGACGTTGCCTTCCCGTTCCTGAACTCCCTGAGCTTCTACCTGCTGCTGGCAGGCGTGCTGCTGGTCAACATCTCGCTGGGCGTTGGTGAATTCGCCAAGACCGGCTGGGTTGCCTATCCGCCGCTCGCGGGCATTCAGTACAGCCCTGGGGTGGGTGTCGACTACTACATCTGGGCGCTACAGCTCTCGGGCCTGGGTACGACGCTTACCGGCGTGAACTTCCTCGTCACCGTGATGAAGATGCGCGCCCCTGGCATGAAGCTGATGGACATGCCGATCTTCACCTGGACCTGCACCTGGGCCAACGTGCTGATCGTGGCTTCCTTCCCGATCCTGACCGCTGCACTCGCTCTGCTGACTGTTGACCGTTATCTGGACTTCCACATCTTCACCAACGAGCTTGGTGGGAACCCGATGATGTACGTCAACCTGTTCTGGGCGTGGGGTCACCCTGAGGTCTACATCCTGATCCTGCCGGCCTTCGGCGTGTTCTCGGAAGTTACCTCCACCTTCGCAGGCAAGCGTCTGTTCGGCCACCACTCGATGATCTACGCATCGGGCGCCATCGCCGTGCTGGGCTTCGCTGTATGGCTGCACCACTTCTTCACCATGGGTGCCGGCGCCAGCGTCAACACCTTCTTCGGCCTGGCGACGATGCTGATCTCCATTCCGACCGGTGTGAAGCTGTTCAACTGGCTGTTCACCATCTACCAGGGCCGTCTGCGCTTCACCGCGCCGATCATGTGGACCCTGGGCTTCATGATCACCTTCTCCATCGGTGGCATGACTGGTGTTCTGCTGGCTGTTCCAGGTGCTGACTTCGTGCTGCACAATAGCCTGTTCGTAATTGCTCACTTCCACAACGTGATCATCGGTGGTGCGGTATTCGGCTACATCGCCGGCTTCGCCTACTGGTTCCCGAAAGCCTTCGGTTTCACCCTGAACGAGAAGTGGGGCAAGGCTGCCTTCTGGTTCTGGATCTCGGGCTTCTACGTAGCATTCATGCCGCTGTACGCCCTGGGCTTCATGGGCATGACCCGTCGTCTGAACCACTCCGACAACCCACTGTGGGAACCCTACCTGTACGTAGCTGTTGTCGGCGCCGTGCTGATCCTGTTCGGTATCGCCTGCCAGCTGATCCAGCTGTACGTATCGGTTCGCGATCGCAACCAGAACCTGGACGTGACCGGCGACCCATGGGGCGGCCGTACCCTGGAATGGTCGACTTCGTCGCCACCTCCGTTCTACAACTTCGCCCACATGCCTGAGAAGGTTGGCCTGGACGCCTGGCATGAAGCCAAGGAAGCCGGTGTTGCCTACAAGCCTGCGGCCAAGTACGAAGCGATCCACATGCCGAGCAACACCTCCACCGGTTTGTTCATGGGCCTGTTCCTGACCGTCTTCGGCTTCGCCTTCATCTGGCACATCTGGTGGCTGGTTGGCGCGAGCCTGGTTGCAACCATCGCTGTCTTCGTTCGCCACGCTGCGCGTGACGACCAGGGCTACATGGTTCCGGCCGAAGAAGTGGCGCGCATCGAAGGCGAGCGCATGAAAGCGCTGGCCAAAGCAGGTGCTCTGCCTGCCGGCGCACGTGTCGAATCGTTTGAGCGGGTGTAATCAATGTCCAGTCAAGTAATGCACGGTGCTGCTCATGGTCACGACCATGGGCATGACGACCACCACCACGACTCGGGCCAGATGACCGTACTCGGTTTCTGGCTGTACCTGATGACCGACTGCATCCTGTTTGCGTCGCTCTTCGCCACCTACGCGGTGCTGTCCGGCAGTTTTGCCGGCGGCCCGTCGGGTCATGACATCTTCCAGCTCGATTTCGTAGCTGTTGAAACGCTGTTCCTGCTGCTGTCCTCGATCACCTTCGGCTTCGCCATGCTGAAGATGTTCGATGGCAAGAAAGCTGGCGTACTGGGCTGGTTGGCTGTGACCTTCCTGTTCGGTGCAGGCTTCATCGCGATGGAAATCTATGAATTCCATCACCTGATCGGCGAAGGCTTCGGCCCGAACCGCAGTGGCTTCCTGTCGGGCTTCTTCGCCCTGGTAGGTACCCACGGCCTGCACGTGACCGCCGGCCTGATCTGGATGGCAGTCATGATGTACCAGATCAACAAGCACGGCATCACGCCGACCGCCAAGACCCGCATGAGCTGCCTGAGCCTGTTCTGGCACTTCCTGGACGTGGTCTGGATCTGCGTATTCACCGTCGTCTACCTGCTGGGAGTTCTGTAATGGCTAACGCACACGACACTCATCACGAAGGTAACCACGGCAGCGTCAAGTCGTACATGATCGGCTTCATCCTGTCGATCATCCTGACTGCGATCCCGTTCGGCCTGGCCATGTCGCCAAGCCTGCCGAAGAACCTGACCGTTCTGATCATTGTTGCCATGGCCGTGATCCAGGTAGTCGTACACCTCGTGTACTTCCTGCACATGGACCGCTCGAAAGAGCAACGTAGCAACGTGTCGACGTTCCTGTTCACCGCTCTGGTGATCGCTCTGCTTGTCGGCCTGTCGCTGTGGATCATGTTCAGCATCCACTTCGAAATGTTGGCCAAGTGAGGTAAGACTGCATGTCCGTTAAGCACTTTATCCAAATCACCAAACCGGGGATCATTTTCGGTAACGTGCTTTCCGTGGCAGGCGGTTTCTTCCTTGCCTCGAAGGGCCATGTGGATTTCGCCCTGTTCCTGGCGGTGGTGATCGGTACTTCGCTGGTGGTTGCGTCCGGATGCGTGTTCAACAACTGCATCGACCGTGACATCGACCACAAGATGGAGCGCACCAAGAACCGCGTCATGGTCCAGGGCGGCATGTCGCTGCCCCTCGCGCTGATCTACGCCACCCTGCTCGGGGTGGCGGGTTTCAGCCTGCTGTATGTCCAGGCCAACCCGCTGTCGGCGTTCTGCGCAGCTGTAGGCTTCATCGTCTACGTCGGTTTCTACAGCCTGTGGCTGAAGCGTAAATCGGTGCACGGCACCTTGGTCGGCAGCCTGTCTGGTGCCATGCCTCCGGTGATCGGCTATTGCGCCGTGAGCAACAGCTTCGACCTGGCTGCAGTCACCCTGCTGGTGATGTTCAGCCTGTGGCAGATGCCGCACAGCTTCGCCATCGCGATCTTCCGCTTCAAGGATTACAGCGCTGCCAACATTCCGGTCCTGCCGGTGGCTCGCGGCATCCTCGCGGCGAAGAAGCAGATCGTGCTGTACGTGCTGGCCTTCGTGCTCGCAACCCTGATGCTTACCCTCGGCGGTTACGCCGGCCTCGGCTACCTGGCCGTGGCAGCAGCCATGGGCCTGTACTGGCTGTACATGGCCTGGGGTGGCTACAAGGCCGAGGACGACAGCAAGTGGGCCCGCAAGGTGTTCGGCTTCTCCATCCTCACCGTCACTGCCCTGAGCGTGATGATGGGTGTGGACAGCCAGACCGCTGCGGACGTGCTGATGACTTACGCACGCTGATACTGCTGCCTGTTACACGAAAGCCCCGGCCATTGTGCCGGGGTTTTTTTATGGGTGTTTTCCTGTGCTGGCCCTTTCGCGGGTGAACCCGCTCCCACAGGTTCGTGCACAGGATTTGAGCTTGGTGCGTCCCCTGTGGGAGCGGGTTTACCCGCGAAGAGGCCGGGCCTGAAATATAAATTTGAAATTTTCAAAAAATACATCTGAAAAATTCTAACAAAACAGGAAATTGTCCTTTACAGTCATACTGTTTCGGCACTATCTTCTGATCCAGGCCGCCACATCGGCCAACGTCGCTCGGACGGTTCCGGGCGCTTACGTACTCAGAGGAAGTCATGGCCAACCCAGGTTCGCCGCGCCGCTTTGCGCGCATCGATCGTCTCCCCCCTTACGTCTTCAACATCACTGCCGAGCTCAAGATGGCTGCCCGCCGCCGTGGCGAGGACATCATCGACCTGAGCATGGGCAACCCCGATGGCGCCACCCCGCCGCACATCGTCGAGAAACTGGTGCAGGTCGCCCAGCGTGAAGACACCCATGGCTATTCCACCTCCCGCGGTATCCCACGCCTGCGTCGGGCCATATCCAACTGGTACAAGGAACGCTACGAGGTCGACATCGACCCGGAAAGCGAAGCCATCGTCACCATCGGCTCGAAGGAAGGCCTGGCGCACCTGATGCTGGCCACCCTTGACCAGGGCGACACGGTGCTGGTGCCCAACCCCAGCTACCCGATCCATATCTACGGGGCAGTGATCGCCGGTGCCCAGGTGCGTTCGGTGCCGCTGGTGCCGGGTGTGGACTTCTTCAACGAACTCGAGCGGGCCATCCGCGAGTCGATTCCCAAGCCGAAGATGATGATCCTCGGCTTCCCGTCCAACCCCACCGCCCAGTGCGTGGAGCTGGACTTCTTCGAGCGCGTGGTGGCTTTGGCCAAGCAGTACAACGTGCTGGTGGTACATGACCTGGCCTATGCCGACATCGTCTACGACGGCTGGAAAGCCCCGTCGATCATGCAGGTGCCGGGGGCCAAGGACATCGCGGTGGAGTTCTTCACCCTGTCCAAGAGCTACAACATGGCCGGCTGGCGGATCGGCTTCATGGTCGGCAACCCCGAGCTGGTCAGCGCCCTGGCGCGGATCAAGAGCTACCACGACTACGGCACCTTCACCCCGCTGCAGGTGGCTGCCATTGCCGCACTGGAAGGCGATCAGCAGTGCGTGCGCGACATTGCCGAGCAATACCGCCAGCGCCGCAACCTGCTGGTGAAAGGGCTGCACGAGCTGGGCTGGATGGTCGAGAACCCCAAGGCCTCGATGTACGTATGGGCGAAGATCCCGCCGGAGTATGCGCACCTGGGCTCGCTGGAGTTTTCCAAGAAGCTGCTGGCCGAGGCCAAGGTATGCGTGTCGCCGGGGATCGGCTTTGGTGATTATGGTGATGACCATGTTCGCTTTGCCCTGATCGAGAACCAGGACCGTATTCGCCAGGCGATTCGCGGGATCCGGCAGATGTTCCGGGCTGATGGTTTGACCCGCAAGTAAGTTATTGGGGCCGCTTTGCGGCCC
>NZ_JAMBDI010000050.1:10930-13453 GCF_036858055.1 Pseudomonas sp. SF2
GGGCTGCAAAGCAGCCCCGACTGATACTAAGGCGAGTTTTCCACCTGCATCCCACTGATTTATCTACCTACCTTCAGCACTCATTTCTCACCACAGAGACCCACAAATGAGTGTCTTCACTGCCTATTTCTGCGGCACCGGTTCCCACCGCTTCGACGACGCCAACCCCAACTTCTGGAATGGCGAGCTGGTCTCGACCCTGGCCAGCAATGACCAGGGCCGCGAATTCGCCCACTGGATCGCCGTTGACGGCCCCGGCAGCGGCAACCTCCAGGACGACAACCTGTTCGTCGAGCCCGGCGGCTACTTCAACTGGACTGGCCAGTTGTTCGGCCGCGGCTGGGAAGAGAACGTCAACCATGTGCTGCAGGTGATCAAGGGTGAAAGCAGCTGGCAGCGCACCAAGCTGAGCGAAGAGGAGTACCAGCGCCTGAAGGACGCCGGCGTACCCATTCCGGATGTGTCTTCCACTGCCTCCTGGTTCTGGCGTACCTACGACTACGGCGAGCGCCATCCAACACCGCAGGAGTTGCAGGAGCGCATCATCAGCATGTTCCGCAAGCCACGCTTGCCGACCCAGGTGAACCTGGTGGGCTGGAGCAGGGGAGGGATCAGTTGCCACATGCTGGCTAACGCCATGGCGCAGGACCCTGTGTTGCGGGACATACCCGTCAATATCTTCGCCATCGACCCGGTGCCGGGCATCGGCAACCTGCAAAGCCAGCGGGTAATCCTGGCGGGCAATGTTCGCGAGTACGTGGGTTTCTATTCGCGGGACGAGCGATCGAAAGGCTTTGCCTGTGTGATCCCCTCGGTCGAACCGGATACGCGGATCTGCATCTACCCCATGCCAGGCCGCCATGCCACCCTGGTGGGCAATGCCTCGGTCGACGGTGCGGGTGGCGGTGAGGTACTGGTGGAGCCAGGGTTGATCGTTCGCCATTTTGCCGAGGTCTGCCTGACCCGCTGGGGTGTGGGGCTGGACAAGCGCCTGTGCCTGAGCGACAACCAGTTGATGCAATACCACAGGGTCATGGCTGCTGCCGAAGGGCAGTACAAGGCCATGCGCAGCGAGTCGTATACCGTACTGACCGAGGGCGAAAAGGACGACCGGCTGGTGCATTGCGGCGAGGCTCGCACACACTTCAGCAAGGTGTGTGGTGATGGCTATGACCCGACCGAAGGCCTTGGCTTGCAGCGCTGGGATGTCACTTCCTACAAGGCATTACGCTAACTTGAACGGGCGGCCGGCGAAGGCGCTGGTCGTCCATGCTCAATTGCCGGATCAGCGGCAAATATTTTTGCATTCCCCCTCTATCCAGGCGCCCCGGCTTGGATTGAAAATGGCGCTGCGGGCCAGCCCCGATAACAACAACCTTCCCTCCGTGCCATCATGTCCGAATACAACCCTTGCCTTGACTGCGGCGCCTGCTGCGGGTACTTCCGTGTGTCCTTTTTCTGGGGCGAATGCCAGTCTGCCGGGGGCCTTGTGCCGGACGACCTGGTGGTACAGATCAACCCCACCCGTGTTGCCATGATCGGCACCGATGCCAAACCCTGCCGTTGCATCAGCCTGCAGGGCGAGATCGGCCAGGAGGTGGCGTGTACCATCTACGCCAACCGTTCCAGCCCCTGCCGCGAGTTCGAGGCGTCGTGGGTGGGTGGGGTGCATAACCCCAGCTGCGACGATGCACGGGCGGCCTATGGGCTGCCACCGCTGACCCCGCCGGGGGCCAATGAGCCGCATTGGCCGGATGATGGGGCTGAGGTGGCCTGATTCTTCCAAGGATTCCTGTGCCCGCGAAGAGGCCATCAGCTGTAAGAAGAATCTGAACCTGAAACCAAATGCTTCAGGTGGCCGGGCATTGGGAATTATCCTACGAGCTCAGTCGGATGCCGTCTGATAGGCAGGGAAATACCACAGCGTTAACTTCGCCGTTCGCCCAGAAGGCGAGCGAGTGTGAGAACTCGTCGTTGGTAGTCCCTTGTCAGCTTATGGCAGCTGTGCGCGTGCAGGCTTCGGCCTGACCGTGGTGACTCCAACACGGGCTTCTCACCTCGCGTACGGCTGCCGCCCAAATCTGTGAGAAGGATCGAGGTGGTTGCCTCCAGCACACATTTGGAGTTCATCATGAGTAATTACCTCAAATCCCGCACCACCGCAGGCGTGGAGAAATTCCTCGAGCTGTACCGGGTTGAACCGGACGTCCCGCTCGATCTGGCATTCGATGAATTATCGGTCCTGATCGGCTGCATCAAGCATCTGAACGAAGAGGCCGAGATGGAGGGCGACAAGATCGCCGGCAGCGCGGCGCGGATTCTCAGTGCCATGGCCAAGGCGCTGATCAATGACATGGAAGTGGGGTTGAACCGGGGCGATTGAGTATTGGCCGGATGTGTATGTCGGGCTGGCCAGTAGCGGCTGACAGGTGCATGCCGAAAGGTTTGCGGTGGTTTTGAGATCGAGCGCCGCCCGCGCGGCGCTTCGCGGGACAAGCCCGCTCCCACATTTGTTGCAACGTG
>NZ_JAMBDI010000051.1:0-32145 GCF_036858055.1 Pseudomonas sp. SF2
TGCATCGGCATAGCGGCAGGCAGGCATATCGCCGGTGCGTGGCACGATGGCATAGCGCACCGGCAGGATGGGAATGCGTGCGCTACAGGCAGGGCCGGAGGTGGCGCTGCTGACACTGGCGTCATTCATGGACGGGCTCCTTGCTCTCGATCAATGCGTGCAGTTCGCGGAGGCGGCTCTGGGGTGACTCCTCGAGGTTGGTGTAGATCTTCCCTGCCTCATCGTTGCTCATGAGCCACATGTGCCTGGCAATCAGCCTGATGAACTGCCCGGAGACTTCCTCATCACGAAAGTTGAGGGCTTTCAGTTGCGGCAGCAGGCTTTCAATCCAGTGCCTGATGTCGGCCAGTGTGTGGAGGTCGTGTTGTGGCAGGGCTAACACCTCGTGTGCCAACGTGAGCACGAAGTGTTCATGCATGCCTGCTTGCAGCCGCTCAAGTTCAAGCTTGCGCAGGGAGAGTGGGGCTTGCGCAAAAGAACGGGCAGTGGTCGGGCTGCGTTCAAGTGTTTTCCACTCGTGAGCCGGCCCCCAGTTGATTCGCCAGGCCAGCGAACACACAGGCCCAAGCCAGGTAGTCCGATGGTCGTCATCCAGCGCATCCAGCCAGGCTGCAAGGTGGTCTGGCCTGAACTGGAAAGTGGCCAGCCCCTGACCCGGAAGCGAGATCTGTACAAGGCTGGAGAAATGGTCTACCAGCTCGGTAAAGCCAATATCGGCATTCAGCGCGATGGCACCGCCAATGGGCATCCAGGTAGATATGGCATGGGCAAGCAGTTCGGGCGCGTCTGACACGTTTACCAGCAACGGCCCAAAGTCATGGCGGTCATCCACAGCACTACCCCGCCACAGCCACGCATGCTGGGTGTTGCGGCTGACTTCATTGATTAGTTCAAGTACCGAAGGGGCATAGGCCGGGACCAGCTCGCCATTCGGGAGTATCTGGGATATTGGCCGGTAGGCCGAGTGCTCGAGCACAATGGTCATGAGCAACAGAAAGCGCGCATTGCTCCCGAAATGCACGCTTGGCAGCGTGTTTGAGGGCGCTGTTTTCATCGACCTGGCCCTCTGGTGCAGCGGCAGTCGGGCAACGGGCAGGAACCATCGGGGCGGCGCCCGCACTGACGATCCAGCGGGTTGCCATTGACCGGCGCACCGCTGATGGAAAACAGGTTGGTTGCCCCATCTGCCGATTTCAGCATCTGGCCGTTGATGCGTATTGTCGGGCTGTCCAGGGTGATGCCTGTCTCATCGATCTGAATGGAGCCCCCAGGGCCCTGGATGATCACGGCTTCTGCTGTGCGAAGCTCATAGCGGCGGGTACGCCTGCGGATTTCGCCCCGGGCTTCAAGTTCGGCATGCCCCTCGACCCGCTGCTCGAGGTTGCCGCCGATACTGGTGTGGTGATTGGCTGCGATCTGGTCGTGGCGGTGATTGCCGATGGCTTCAATACGATCCTTGGCTATCTTGATTGTCTGGTTTCGACCGATGTCGAGAGCGGCGTCATGCCCAATGGTGACGCGCTCATCATTGCCAACCGTTTCAGTGCGGTCACGGCCAATCAGAATCGATTCGTCGTTATTGACCTGTTCCTTTCGGTCGTTGCCGACCTGTGTCGTCTCATCGTGCTTGACCACAATGTTCTGGTCTTTCTGTGCGTGGATGAAGACCTCTTCCTGGCCCAGTTCATCTTCAAAACGAAGTTCGTTGAAGCCATCGCCCTTATGCGTCTGGCTTTTGATCGTCATGCGTGTTTTGTGTCGGGGCAGGTCGTAGGGCGGCAACTGATTACCGCAGTAGGTGCGCCCGGTGATCATTGGCTGGTCGGGGTCGCCATTGACGTACTGGATGATCACGTCCTGACCAATACGTGGAATGGCCATCGAGCCCCAACTGCCACCGGCCCAGCCTTGGGATACCCGCACCCAGCAGGAGCTGAATTCGTTGTCCTGGCTTTCACGGTCCCAAGGGAAGCTGACCTTGACTCTGCCCCATTCATCGCAATAGATCTCTTCACCGCGCGGGCCCACGACGGTCGCCATGTGCGGCCCATCGACGCGAGGTTTATCCAGCGGAGCAGGGCGCCACTCCGTTCTGCCGGGGACGAGCTGTGCGATTTGCTCGTAGCGTGTGCTTTGGTCGACGCCGGCGGCTTCTTCTTGCAGGCTGGTGAACTGGCTACCTTCATGAGTGACCGCAGTTACTCGCCAATGCACGTTGAAGTCAGCGCGGGGGTGGCCCGCAAGTGTAAAACCGAGGCCGGGCTGCAGGCGTACATCATCACCCCCGACTTCGGCAACACGTACATCGTGTCGCAGTGCGGTAATGCGGTTTTCAGTGAACGGTTTGCCTACGGCATCGCGCTTGTAGCGGCCAGGGTAATCGAAGCATTCGTACTCGCTGGATTGATGTTCCAGGAAGGGGCCGGTGGCTCTGTGTTCCTGGCGATAGGCCGGGTTGGTGAAGGTGTAGTCGCGCTGAACCTGACGTGCCGTGCGCACCTGTTCGCTGTAGCGCAAGCGCCGCAGGCAGGGTTTCGCCTGGGCACCACCGCTATTGGCTTGATAGAGGACTGTATTGGGATCGAGCAGTCCATCCACTTCGAGAAAGCTCTCGTCTTCATCCTTGGCCTTTTTGACCCCATGGCTGATCAGGCCAAGCGATTGCAGCCGGTCAGTGATGATCAGTTTGTGAAGTTTTTCACTGTGCTCGAAGCGGTAGACGAAGCCTTCTTCAGCAGCCAGGCGAGCGATGAACTCAAGGTCTGTCTCGCCGGCCTGAACGCAGAATTCGCGAATCTGGTGGTCCATGCTTGCCCGCAGTTCGTACTGTGCGATGCCTTGGCGCTTGAGCATCAATTCAAGAATTTGCGGAACGGTCTTGTGTTGGAAAATACGCCAGTTCGAGCGCAGGTTGGCGCGCGCCAGTTGCGGTTCGACTACCGCGCTATAGCGTGTGCGATGAGGGCCACTATCGCCTTGGTTGAACCTGCTGATCAGACCATGGACATGTCGCAAAGGGCAGTTTGCACGGGAGATGGTGAACAGTGCAGGTTTGTCGAGCAATTGACCGAAGTCTAAATCGTTTTCATGGCTGATCAATTCAAGCTCTAATTGGAAATTAGTGCTAATACCTTCCTTGAGGGTAAAGGAAACCACCTCGAACTCTAATCGGCTAGCGAGAGGTCGAAAGCTGTAATGCAGTCCAGATTGGCTAGGCATAAGAATTCCTTATCTGCCGTCTGATAGTTTGAGGGTGTCCAGGCAGCAAATCTGCCCGGAACACTCAATGCCTCAGTGGAGTGTTGGTGTTTCAAGTCTTTTGCCAGTCATCGGATCCTTCGGTACCGCAGACCTCATGGCATTCAGTGATTTTCCGGTAAGAGAACCAGACTTCAACCTCTTGGTGTCGGGGCGTCGGTGTGTCTTCTTGTGCGTGGGGCTGCTCGGTTCTCAGTTTGATGATGGTCGCGTCCGTAAGTGTGGTTCTGTAATACAGCTCATTTGGATCTTCGCTGGTTGCTCTGTATTGCGTGATTACAACTTCTGGGAGCAACTCGGCCTTGCAGATCGATTCCAGCAGCAAGGGCTTTGATTTGTTGGTTGTGAAGGTGACTTTGTAAGGGCCATGGACGCGCTTTCCCGAGGGCTGGCCGTTCTGTGGGTCGATTGGGGTGTTTATCTCGTGCTCGATTTTTTGCACCATGATCTCATCGGCGAACTCCGATTGATAAATATTACCAATCGACTCGGAAGTGCTGGCGCCCTCACTGATGTTGCCTTGTACCTTGCCGTTGATTTTTAAATAAGCTGGTGATGCCATGATGTGCTCCCAATTTCAGTAGGTGTACACGCCAATATTTATAAAGGCGTGGCCATCGGAAACGATGGACTTGTTAACGAGGCGGAGCCTCGCCATATCGTTGAAGTCAGGGGTTTCGAATTTCAGCTATTTACTGCTGTAAAATTCCGTTGAGTGATTCCAGCACCTCGGTAGTAATCAGGTGCAGGCGATAGCTATAGATTCCATAGGCCACGGCCATGGCAAGGACGGAAATCACCAAAGGGCTCCACCACGGAAATTGCCGGTTCATACGAAAGTTGCGCGGAGCCACATGGGTGTAGGGGTCACATACTTCTTCCGGGGTAGGCCCACGCAATTCACGTAGCATCCCGTGAAGTTGGTGGATGAGTGCGTTCAGCGTTTCTTCGCCCTTTGGCGCAATGGCGTACTTGCCCCTCAGGCCAAGGCACAACGCGAAGTACATGAACTCCAGTACGTCCTGGTAGCGAGCGGGCTCCTGCATCAGGCGGGACAGCACCGTAAAAAATTTCTCCCCGCCCCAGGTTTCGTCGTGGAAGATGCTGAGCAGTGGTTCCTGGCTCCAGCAGCTGTTCTTGCCCCAGGGCCGTTCCATCACCGCTTCATCGATGTACAGACACAGAGCGTACGAATACGCCAACGTTTGGGCGGGCTCGTAGCCGTGTTGGCGCATTTCTTCCTGGATGTTCTCGATCTGCTTGCGCACTTTCTGGTGTACATCTTTGATGTTTGGCAATTCATCCAGTGTGCGCAGGCGTATGACCAGGCCGAACAGCGGTGCAGCTGCGTCCAGCATCAGATTGTCGTAGCCGCCCCGTAGCTGGAAGTCTGGATCAGCCGGGTAGCCTTCATGAACGGGCTCTGGCTCTGACTTTGGCTTCTGCTCGTCGGCTTCAGACGTTGTCGAGGTGGGTGGGTTACTGGGCAATGGCGTCTTGAGCCTCGAGTACAGCCGTGTGCCTTCGACATTTGTGGTTTCGATGGGGGCATTGCTTTTCTCTTCCATCTCATTCACTCCTGATTGCCCAAAATTGCAGTTCAAGGCCGGGGAAGTCCCCCGCAATGTGGATACCGAAGCCGCTCGCGGTCTTCATGCGTGCCCACGCCGGGTCACGCCGATCCAGTTCGAAATAGTTGAAGCCTGCATGGAAAGGCAGGTCGCGAGGCGCCACCGGTAATGGGGTCAACGGGATACCTGGTAGTTGCAATGGCACCAGCTCGTTCAGTGATTCGAGTGAAGTGACTTTGACTTTCTGCACGAACATCTGGCGCAACACCTGAGGGGGCAGGTGGGCGCGCACCGCAAGGATGAAGTCAGCCTCATCGATCAGCCGGCGATCCTCCAGCGTGGTCGTCATCACGCCATAGTCCAGTGTCTTCAGTGCTAACGACACGGCGCGCGGTTGCAGGACAGTACCTAGTGCTCGGCGTAACGTGTCTTCCAGCGGCTTGAACGAGGTGCGCAGTGCTGTGTGGTGATAGGCGGGGTATTCCTGTGGCAGCCGATTTTCATCGGTAAAGGTCACGAATTCGCCACAGGCCTGGCTCATGCTCAGGTAGAGCTGTTCGGGGTGTGTCTGGGCTTGCCTGGCCAGGTGCTGGAAGCAGGGCCACCAGCGGTTCATGGCTTGCAGCAGATTGAAGTCGCGAATATCGGCGATGCCAGACTGGCCTGCTCCGCCAATGCGTGCTGCGAGGTTGCGCCCCCGTTCGCGCATGGTGTTGGTAATTTCTTCAAGAAAACGTTGCAGCGCCGGTATTGCCCGCACTGCCACGCAGGTGGGGTAGAACGCTTCATCCAGCTGCAGGCTGCCATCGGGACGGCGCTCCAGAATGCGTGCCAAGGCCAGGCGGGTGTAGGCGTTGCTGTCTTCGGCCTTGCGTTTGAGCTGCAGGTTGGGGACGGCCAGGTCGACCTGCACCAGGTCGCCGTCAGCGCTATGGGTATCCTTGATTTCCTGTGCCTGGGCGATGTAACGGGAGTCGACGGTATTGTCTGGCCAGCTCACTTCACGGCCACCATCGGTGCGCAGGGGCAGGCATAGATACACTTCGCTGTCCTTCGAAGCGTCATCTTCGATTTCCAGCGGCGGTGGTGGTGGAAGATCCGCGGGGATATCGAACACCGTGCCGTCTGGCATGATACCCCGGGCCCGGGTAATGGCGATTTTGCCCAGGGTGAGGTACTCGTCATTAAGCTGAAGTTCGCTGAAACCGTAAAAGGCTGCATTTAGGCTACCAAGGCGTTGGTGCAAGGCTGCTTCGCTAGCCCGGGCCGCCTGCTGGAAATGCTGTGGTTTGACGAACAGGCCCTCAGGCCAAAGGACGGGATTACGTGAACTCATGTGCGCTCCATGTCAGCGTGAGTAAGCGAAAAGGACAGGACAATTAGCGCCATCAGTCTTCTTCCTTGAGCAGGATCTGCGTGTCGTTGACCAACACCGACAGAATGATCTGGTGTCCGCGTGGAGGAATGCGCAGCACTTGGCGCCAGGTTGCGTTTTCCTGGCTTCGGTAGTCGCCAATTACCGCTACGAAGCGGGTCTCGGGCTCGATGGGCGCAAAGGGGATGAACTTGAACTGGCCAGGGCGCAGCAGGTAATCGTCATCACGAATGTAGGTGCTGCGCAGAACCTTGGCCGGGTCCTTGTCCAGCAGTTGATACACGCTGTTGCGTAGCAGAGAGTCGTCGCTTAACTGCAGGATCTTGATGGCAATGGGCGTAGCGACCGGCTCCGTGGGCAGGGTTGTAGTGCGCGGCAAGGTAAGCACCACTGTCGGGTCGTCGTAACTACCGGGTGTGCTTTCCTCCAGTGGCGAATAAGCCAGGTCATTGCTTTCGTCCTCGTCCATGACGACCGGCGATACAGCGGGAAATTGCTCCTGGAGATATTCGAACAACGTTCCTACTTTTTCGGTCAGTGCGTAGGGGTCTCCTGCACTCAGGCTCACGGCGTAGGGGCTAGGCTCCAGGACGCTTACATGTTCAGTTGCGATATCCAGGCTGTTCGGGTTGACATTGAGGGTAGGGCTGGCATTGATGCTGAACGCGACCTCGGTTGGGTGATCCTTGGGCGGTCCAATGGGCAGCGAAGGGTCCATGACCACTTGGCTCACTCTGCTCAGGGAAGTGCAGCCTGACAGCCCGATCAACATGGTCAACAGGGTGACTGCGAGCGGATGTCGCGTCATGAGTGTCCTCCTGCAATCAGGCGTTGCAGTGGGGTTTCGTGCGATAACCCCTTTACTGTCACTGCATCCAATGCCGCCAAGGGATCATTCCCCACGTCCAGCTCGAAGACCGAGCAGATCTCAGTGGTAGCCCGGGCAGTTGGAGGCTTTGGTTGCCAAGTCTCGGTCGGCATTTCGGCGATCAGCTGGTCGAGTACCCTATGGCCAGGGTTGAACAGATCCTCAAGTGAGCGCGCATCGGTTTGTGAGTACTGAACCAACAGCCGATAGGCGCCGACATGAAGCTGATCACCCTCAAGAAGCCGTCTCGCAGTTATCTCTCCCAGGCTGACGATGCTGTCGTTCAGATAGGTGCGATTGCAGTGATCGATCACACAGAAGCTGCCCTCGATCCAGCGGATTTCGCAGTGAATTGGTGCAACGGTCTGGTCACGGTCATTGATCAGCCAGGTGGCTGCCTTGCTGCCGATGGTGCCGCCCGTGCAATCGAACCGATACCGCGCGGTGACGGTGTGCTGCAATTGATCGAGATTGGTAATGTTCAAGGTCAATGTATTCATGAGCGCCCCCGGAACCGGACGACGGGGCTGATCTGGCCGTGGCGGTCATCGACAAAGCTGGTCCAGCCCAGATAGGCGCCTCGGCTGCGGTGCAGACAGAAAGATGACAGCGCGTTTTGCTTCAGGCGCAGTTCCAGGTCGTAGGCCAAGCCATCACGCAGTAAAAAGTCGATTAGCGCGCGCAAGCGGCCGAAGTTGATGCCGCTGGGGAGCAAGTCGCGCAATTGCGCTTGTTCCAGTTCGCTGATCACGATGGTGAACTTGCTGCTCCGGGTGCGCGTGCGGCTGCCGACCATGAACGTGCTGCCCAGCTCGCCGTTGCTGCGCCCGAGGCTTACAAGCTGTTTGGCAGTAGTGGGGACCGAGCGGGTTTCGAACTCGCGGATCTGCACATGCCTGAGGTCGAAACAGTGGGCAATGATGCCGGCCACGGTTCCCGGTGCACGGCTGCGGCTGGCAATGACACCGGCAAAACTGAGCAGCCGACTCCAGGGCAGTGCCGTGTCCCCTCGCAGCTGTTTGTCGTTCAAACCAAGCAGCGCAAAGACGTACTGTGAGAACCCATCGGTGGCTCCCGGCTGAAAGCGGATGTAGTAGCGATATTTACGCCAGATTCGATGCAGCAGGCTGAGCAGGTAGTGGTTGAAGAAATCGAAGAAAGCCGGCCGCACACCAATACCCTGTGCATGCTCGTATGCCACCTGTTCCAGGTAATAGGTGGGCAAAGGCGAGTCAGTACCGTGCAAACCCATGAAAGTGGCGCACACGCGATAGCGCTGTTCCTCGCCGGGCATCCGTTCGGCTTTGTATACGTCCGAAACGGGGAAGGTCAGCCGCGGGTCGCTGGCAAGGCGCACACGTAACCGGGTGGCCTCGCTCGGCCAGCGTGGTTCAAGGTCATCACCATGCAGGCCGTGCAAGCGCTCCAGCAACTGGAAGAAGTTGTACTGGTGCGCCTCGGCGAGCAGCTTGTCGGCTAGATCAGCGGTTGTTTGCCGGTCTGGATTGGCCATGTGTAGTGCTCGTTATTGGTGGTGTTGATTACTTCCAGTTGATGGAAGGAATTGATGCTGGCGTACAGCGCGAAGAAGTGCGCGAGCACGCAACTGAACAGGTACAAGTCGCCTTCGCAGAGGAAGGCGGCCTGGTCCAGCTTCAGCCGGGTGTGCAGGCCACGAATGGGTTGCCCCTTGATAAGCCAATCCAAGGGTGTTGTGTGAACATCGCGGATGCCATCGAGGCGCTTGCGGGTGGTGCGTGTTTGCTGGATGTCGTGCAACGCGGCGAAGTCATAGGCGCGAATGACCGCTTTCAGTGGGTCGACCGAGAGCAGCGACAGGTAGTTGAGCGACATGTTGGAGATCAAGGCCCACTGCAACTGGCCATCCAGCACCGGCCTGTACGGGCGGGTGGGGGCGCAGATGTTGGTGTAGGTAGCCAGGGGTGGCGTGATTTCGGTGAGCACGTTGATGTCATCGATGCCCAACGCCAGTGGCAGGTCGCGATTGGTGCAGGTCAGGTCGATGGACGCCGTTTCCAGCTCGCCAATGTAGGTGTTGGCATCGGCGCGTACGAAAGCGATGCGATGCGTGACGCCATCGCCGCGCAGGGATTCTTCGAGCTGGTAGCGGTAATACAACGCCGTGCGCCCTTGTACATGCTCGATTTCATGGGCGAACGATTCGAATGGGCGGAAGGTTCTCAGGTGTTCGCCGGTACTGCCGTCAGTCGTGGTGCGGGTACTGATCACCTCATCGATGCTGAAGATCTCGTAAGCGTAGCGCTCTGCGCCTTTAGGCTTCAGCTCGACCTGAGCAACGTCGCTGGACAGGTCGATAGGTTCGGCGCTGTGCTTGAACAGGTTGACTGCAGTTGTGCAGAACAGCCTGAAGTCTGCCTTGCCGACACGCAGCGAGTCGGGAAGCTGGCGGGTGAAGTGCAGCTTGATACGTACCTTGGCGCTTTGTTCTGCGGGCCACAGGCGTTCCAGTCCGGTGACAGCGAAGAAGTGAAAGCGCTGTGGGAAGATGAAGTACTCCTGCAGGATCCGGTAGCCATCGAAGACGTTCTGCGGATAGGGCAGCAGGGCTTCATCAGGGTTGAAACCCGGAAAGGCGATGCTGCTGGCCGGCAATCGGCGAACCTCGCCATTGATGGTTACGCTGACATGTTCGAGGTATTGAGAGATCCATAAATAGAGCGTGCGGGCGGTGCGGTGATCACCGCTGAGGTGGAAATCGAGGCTGGCACAGCCCAAGGTATTCAACGGCCGCTTCACCAGGGTTTGAAGATCGATGTGAACCACGGAATTGTCGAGGGCTTGGGTTGCGCCTACCGCGTCGATTTCGAACGGATGAATGTTTACAGCTGTGCAGGTGCGAAATTCACAGGCGACACCGTCCACGGGTTTTGAGAACAACCTTGAACCCTTAGGGATCTGTTGTGACTGGCTGAGCGATTGCTTGCGTGGCGTGAACTGGATGATCGTTACGCTGGGCAGCGGCCGAAGGTAGTTGGGCCACAGCAACTGCAGCATAGGGTGCGTCAGTTCTGGCAAGTCGTCTTCCAGCTTCAGTCGTAGCTTGGCCGTCAGGAACGCAAAGGCTTCCATCAGGCGTTCGACATCGGGGTCGCTACCGCCGTTGCCAAGCAGCCGAGCCAGCTGTGGGTTGTCCTTGGCGAAGTCGCTTCCCAACTCATGCAGGTAGCGCAGTTCTTCGTTGAATCGGTCCTTCAGTGACATGGGTCACCTCACTCGGGTATAGCGGTTGTGCCCGTTGACCAGCAGCTCCAGTTGCAACTGCTCCGTGTGGTCATTGACCTGTACCTGGCAGTCCAGCCTGAAATGCAACTCCAGCGGGGAGTAACAATCGGGCACTGCTTTGAGCGCATGCACCTGTATGCGTGGTTCAAAGCGCTGGATGGTGCGGCGAATATCAATGCTCACTTGCTCAAGCAGATCGCCGCTGCTCGTGTCGTGCCCGTTGAAGTCGCGCAGGCCCAGCTCAGGGCTGCTCTGGGAGCAACCTTGGCGGGCGTTGAGCAGTGTTTCGAGATGGCGCTTGATGGCGGAGAACTTGTGGGAGGCGTTCTCCTGCCGAGATGGCTCCCGATTGGCAGACTGATCCGCTATCAAGCGATCAAAAAAGCCTCTCATTGCCTGTCGAGCCGCCCGACCAGGGAGATTTCGAAGTTCGCACCCATGTATTTGAAGTGCGGGCGTACGGCGAGCGAGACCTGGTACCAGCCTGGATCACCGGCAACGTCTGAAACTTCAACGCTGGCAGCGCGTAGCGGCCGGCGGCTGCGTACATCGGCAGAAGGGTTCTCCTGATCGGCGACATACTGCTTGATCCATTTGTTGAGCTCGCACTCAAGGTCGCGCCGTTCTTTCCAGCTGCCGATCTGCTCGCGCTGCAGCACCTTGATGTAGTGGGCCAGCCGGTTGACGATGAACAGGTAGGGCAACTGAGTGCCGAGCTTGTAGTTGGTCTGGGCCTGCAGGCCTTCGGGTGTCTTGGGGAAGTTCTTCGGTTTCTGCACCGAATTGGCCGAGAAGAAAGCGGCGTTGTCGCTGTCCTTGCGCATGGTCAGGGCGATGAAGCCCTCTTCGGCCAGTTCGAACTCTTTTCGGTCGGAAATCAGCACCTCAGTAGGAATTTTGGCCTGCATCTGACCCAGGGATTCGTACAGATGCACCGGCAGATCTTCGACAGCGCCGCCTGACTGCGGGCCGATTATGTTCGGGCACCAGCGGTAGCGGGCAAAGCTGTCGTTGATGCAGCTGGCCAGCAGGAAGGCGGAGTTGCCCCACAAGTAGTTGTCATGCCGGCCGGCGATGTCCTCGTCGTAGTTGAAGCTCTCGATCGATTTCTCCTGGTGGTGGTAGGCGGAGCGGAGCATGAAGCGCGGCCCGGTCAGTGCAGTGTGACGGGCATCTTCACTTTCCCGGAAAGCACGCCATTTGGCATGCCGTGGGCCGGCGAAGATGTCCTTGATCTCCTTGAGGTTCGGCAACTCCTCAAAGCTGCTGAGGTTGAAGAACTCCGGAGAAGGTGCCGCCAGGAACGGCGCATGCGACATGGCACCGACAGAGGCCATGTAGCTCAGTAGCTTGATGTCCGGGGAGGAAGGGCCGAAGTTGTAGTTGCCGACCATAGCTGCAACTGGTTCACCACCAAATTGGCCGTAGCCTGCGGTGTAGACGTGTTTGTAAATGCCACTGCAGGTGATGTCGGCCGCGTTCTCGAAGTCATCGAGCAGGTCTTCCTTGCAAACATGCAACACCTCAAGCTTTATGTTCTCGCGGAAGTCCGTGCGGTCCACCAGAAGTTTGAGGCTACGCCACGACGATTCAAGCTGTTGGAACTCGGGCTGATGAAGAATGGCATCCATCTGTTTGCTGAGTACCCGATCCAGCTCTGCAATCATCTGGTCGACGCGATGCTTGTTGATTAGTTGATCTGGGTCATTGCTCATGAGAATTTTGGCAATGAACGCAGATACACCCTGGCGAGCAACCTGATAGCCCTCTTGAGCGGGCACCAACTTGGTTCCTGCCATGATCTGGTCGAGCAAGGTGGTATTGCTCATTGTCTCGGTAGTTGCTTCAGCGGCGACGCTAGTGTTGCTTGGCTTTGGCATTGGGACGCTCCGTTGTCTCAGTCTTCTTTTGGCGCCTCGAGCACCAGGTCGAGTTCTTTCGCGAGTTGTTTGCGGGCTTGCTCGTTGTTCAACAGATGTTGCAGTTGCTTGCGGAAAGTTGGCACGTTGCCCAGCGGGCCTTTCAGGGCGACTAACGCCTCTCGCAGTTGAATCAGTTTGTTCAGCTCCGGCACCTGGCGAGCGATGCAATCGGGCCCGAAGTCGTTGATCGACTTGAACTCCAGATTGACCGCCAGTTCCGTATCCTGCGCTGCGCCGAGCATGGATGGCACCGACATATCCAGGCGCACCTCGGCATCGCTCAGCACATTGTTGAAGGTGTGTTTGTCAATACGCATGACCGTACGGTCTTCCAGGGCGCGGTTGTCATCCAGGCCGAAGTCGCCCAAAACAAGCATCTTGTGAGGTAGCTCTACTTCGGCTTGTTCCCCACTGGTGGCCGGTACGTATTTGATGTTGATGCGCTCTTGGGGCGCAACGGAGCCGGAGGACTTGCTCATTGACTGATATCCTTGAATGTTTCAGCTTATATGTAGGAAGTGTCCTACAAATTCGTGTGTAATAATAAACATGTGCCCTTGCTTAAGTCTGTTGGTGCATAAAAACCATGCGCTCTGAGTGTGGCGGGAGTCGAGTGAAAAGATGTAAGAAAATATTTGTTTGTGTTATCTCTTGGTGATGTACTAGGCTCCGGTCGATATCGTTCGGTTTGGTGTTTTGCACTTTGTTCGGTGTGGTTGGCTGATTTTGTAGGAAAGTGCGACTTATCATGTGGGATGTGTTTACTATTTCAAAAAGAGAGTGGACTCAAGATGATTGCCCGCTATTCCTGTGGCATTGTTCTCTCGTTGATGTTTGGTCTGCCGCCGGTGTTGGCGAGCCCAGTGCGGGACTGCCCTAGAATTGTGTCTAACGTGGAGCGTCTGGCTTGCTTTGATGAAGCAGCGAATACGCCTGCATATGTAACAAAGCGGCAGTGGTCAGCACCCGAGCAAGAGGCACCCAGTGTGCTACGAGTAATGGCAAACGAAACCGCGCGAGGGCCAGATGACCTGACCTTCCTCGCAAGTACGGATGAGGGGGATTGGCGGTTGCACGGGCTGGTGATATCAGCACCGGCAATTGCATCGGCTGACCTACGCCCGTACCTGGCTATCAGCTGCGTGGAGGGCATCTCCAGGCTGCAGTTGATCAGCGCCCAGCCCCTGGACGCGAGATGGGTGAAGGTGCAGTTGCAGGGGATGCGTGGATCCACGGTTGCAAGGCCCTGGCAGGTGATGGAGAACGGCCAGGTGCTAGATGCGGGGCGGGGCCTGCCAGCCATCGAGCAGATCAAGAAGTTGATCGGGGCTGAACGCATACGGCTGCTCAGTGATAACCCCGAGGTTGATGGCCTTGTGTTCGATGCCCAGGGGCTGGACCCATTGATCAGCAAGGCGCGTAGCACATGTCGCTGGTAACTGGGTGGGGGGAAGAGCAACTTACCCGGTTGCTTATGCCGATCGATCCGGCAGTACCGGCTGGCCTGTTCGACATGGAGGACGAAACCTACCAGGCCATTGACCAGGAGATGGTCAAGCTGGGCGGGCTACAGGAGGCTTCAATCGACTGGAGCTACATCGAAGAGGCGTCCTGTCAGTATCTGGGCCAGCAGTGCAAGCACTTGCGGATCGTCGCACACCTGAGTGTCGTGTGGCTGCGCAGCGGTTGTTGGGAGCGCTGGAGCGTCACCTTGGCGTTTCTTGCCGGGATGGTGGAGCGCTATTGGGAAGCCGCTCATCCAAAACCGGGGCCCAAAGGCTTCCTGGGCAAACGCAAGCTGGTTGGCCTTGTGCTTAATCGCTTGATCGAAGCGCTGCCGCGCCTCGACCGTTTCACGTACAGCCCTGCTCATGGAATGGCCGCACAGGATGCGTTGACGCGTTTGATGCAGCAACAAGACGGCGCACAACTGGATGCGGCTGTTCTGAGCAGGCTGGAGCGGCTGTTACTTGAACACACGGACCTTGCCAATGGTGTTGGCGAGGCTGCTGCGCCCATCTCCCCGATTGCAAGCAGCCAGCCAGCGTCGCTGGCCGATGTCATTGCAAGGCCAGTGCCCCGGGCTTCAATTGGCAACGAGCGCGAAATGCGGCGTGCCGTGTTGAATATGGCCGAGCTCATCAATCAACAGGATCCCTACGACCCGGTTGGCTACCAACTGCGTCGCTTCGGCTTATGGGCCCATATCCAGACCGCGCCTGCAGTCAAACAGCGGCACTGCACGGGACTGATAGCGGTACCGCCGGAAGTTGTCGCTGGTTACGAAAATGCTGCAGCTGGCACTTCGATTGATGTTGCGTTACTGCATCGGATCGAGAAAAGCATCACGGCGGCCCCTTACTGGATCCGCGGGAGCTTCCTGGCTGCGACTGTAGCGTCACAGTTGGCGATGACCGAGGTCAGCGAGGCCATTCGTAGCACGACCGCGCGGTTTGTACAGCGCCTTCCTTCGTTACAGCAACTGTGCTTCAGCGATGGCACGGTGTTCGTCGATGGCCAATGTCTGGCTTGGCTCAAAGGCAGAGAAAGAGTGGCTGACCAAGGCGCTGCCTTTCAAGAGTTCCGCAGTCTGCGGGAGGAACTCATCTCTCAGCTGGAGGGTATCGGTGTAGAGCAGGTTCTCTTGAGGCTGCAAGGGATGCAAGCAGATCTCCATTCCCCTCGTGAACGCTCCCACACCACGCTCATCGCCGCCGATTTGCTGACGACGCGAGGCGTTTCCTGGTTGGCCCGGGAATTGTGCGTCGGAGTAGCCCGGACGATGCAGCAAACCACTGCTGCTGCCTGGGAACCCGAGGTTTTCCAAGGGCTCCAGCACTATGCGACATCTTCAGCATTGGCAGATCAGAACAAGGATCCGGAGCCCTCATGAATACACTATGGAAACAACTCAAACGCTGGGGCTTGCCCCTGGTTACCCGCATTGGCCTGGCGATGCCGTTGCTGCTCGGGCTTGGCGCCGTGCTGATGCTGATCGCCATCTGGTGGCTCGGGCCGCAATGGACGTGGGGTGAGCAACAGCCGCTAGCCGATGTGGCTCATCGCATCGTGGCGAGCCTGGTGCTTGTGGTGGTACCGCTACTTTGCGGGCTTATTGTATTAAGCATGCGCTTTCGTCAGCTGCAAGCGGAACGCAAGGAGGCGGTGGCCGTCGAACTGGATCGCGCGTTACCGCTTGTCCACGCCCAAGAGAAGGCATTGAACCAGGGGCTTGCGCGATATCTCGACAGTGCCGGCGGGCGCAGAGCCTTGTACCGGTTGCCGTGGTACCTGGTGTTGGGTGATGAACACTCCGGCAAGAGCAGCTTCGTTGAGCGTACCGACCAGAATTTTTCCCTGTCCCGCATCGACCGCGCCCAGGCGCGCGGCCACCAAGTTGAAGTGCTTGCCTACCCGGTAGGCTGGTGGGTCAGCAATGACGCGGTGATTATCGACCCACCTGGTGTTTTCATCCGCCAGGAAGCATCGGCAGGCTCGTTATCCGAGCACTCGAAAGCCCCTGAATCTTCCCTGCCGCCCGGAACTCCAGCCAAACTGTGGAACCACCTGCTGGAATGGCTATTGCAAAATCGAAGTCAGAGAGCCCTCAATGGATTAGTGCTGGTCATCGACCTGCCGGCACTGGTTCATGGCACGTCCGAGCAACGTATCGCTTTGGCCCATGTCCTGCGCGCACGTCTGTACGAGGTGAGTAGTCAGCTTGGTTCGCGCCTGCCATTGTATGTGGTGCTATCCAAATTCGATCTGCTGGATGGCTTCGACCAGCTCTATAGCAAGCTCTCGGTCTCCCGGCGGGAGAAACTGCTGGGGTTCACGTTCAAACTGGATGCGGTCGATTCGTTCGACGCCTGGTTGGACGAATACGATGAATACTACGGTCGCTTGGTCAGGGGGCTGTTCGAGCAGGTATTTGACCAACTTGACGGTCTGGGCAGTGCACCGCTCCGGGCGCGGCTGTTCTCCTTGCATGCGCAACTGGTTGGCCTGCGCCCGATATTGCTGGGCTTCCTGCGTGAAACGTTGGCGAGCGATCGGTTCACCACACCTGCATTGGTACGTGGCGTCTATTTTTCGTCGGTCGTGCAGCAAGGCGACATGCTCAATGCATTCGTTCGTGAGGCGGCACAACCCTACGAGACAAAGCTCCCCCTACGTGAAGGCAAGGCGCAAGGCAAGTCATTGGTCTACTTCATTCAGCAGGCCTTCCGAAGAGTCATCTACCAGGAGGCCGGCCTCGCTGGCGACAATGTCAGGGTGGCACGTAACAAGCGCCAGTTGTTATGGATGGGTTCCGGTGTAGGGGTCCTGGCGTTCTGTGTCGTCATTGCCACCTGGCAGCGCTATTTCGATATCAACGGCACCAAGGCAGCCAGCGTGCTTGCCAAGAGTCGGGAGTACAGCCGTCACCAGGTGGACCAGCGCCTGGACCCGACCGGGCGCAACTTGCTGGAGCCACTGGACCAGATCCGTGATGCAGTAGTGGTATTTGGCGATTATCGAGCGGCCTGGCCGGGTGTTGCTGAATTTGGCCTGTACCAGGGGCGCACCATTGGCCCCTCGATCGATGAGGCCTACCTGAGCTTGCTCTCCAAGCGCTTCTTGCCGGCCTTGGCCAGTGGCGTGATCGACGCCATGAACGCGGCTTCCCCAGGCAGTGAGCAGCAGATGGCCACGCTCAGGGTGTACCGGATGCTCGAAGATCGCCAGAACCGCCGGCCAGGATGGGTTGAGGACTGGATGGCCCGCCAGTGGCAACAGGCTTTCCCGGGCCAGGGGCAACTGCAGCGCAACCTCATGCAGCATCTGAAATACGCCTTGGCCTATGCCGATACCGATCTGCCACAGTACCGCCAGCGTGTCGCCGACGTGCAGCAGACCTTGCGCAAGGTGCCGCTGGCGGAGCGGGTCTATGCAAGCCTCAAACAACAGGCCCAGGAGCAGCTGCATACAGGCTTGGACCTGCGTCATCAGGTGGGGCCAGCATTCGATGTGGTCTATCAGCAGGCTTCTGGCTCCAGGCTGGGTGATGATGGTGTCTTGCTTGCGCCCATGCTCACTGCCAGAGGCTTCAAGGAATACTTTGAACCGCGTAGCCAGCGGTTCGCCGAGATGGCGATGATCGACCAGTGGGCGTTGGGCGAGCGAGGTCAGCTCGATTACTCGGACACCGACCGTGATGTGCTGACAGAACGCCTGCGCAGCCTGTACAGCACCGATTACATTGACAGCTGGCGGCGTGCCTTGAATGCCATTTCGGTGGCTGATTTCCGTGATCTGGACCATGGTGTCGCCATCCTGGAGCAGTTGACCGGGCCCGCTGCTCCGCTGCATCGGCTACTGGATACGGTGAGGGACAACACTGCGCTTTCATTGCCAGTGGGCCTTGATATACCGAGCGAGGCAGAAGCGCTTCGACCAGCAAGCAGCAAGCCCGAGATGCAGCAAGCGTTGGCCATCCACCGGGCATTTTCGGGCCTGAGTGCCATGTTGCAGGCAGCAGGTGAAAAACCGAGCTACTACGATGAGACTCTAGCCGCCATCGTGGCCGTACATGACTACGCCAAGGCAGTGCAGGACAGCCCGGACCGAGGCAAGGCCGCTCTGCAAGCCGTGCATCAGCGCTTCTCGATGACAGGGCACGACCCGATCAGTACCTTGCAACGAGTGGCGACGGGCTTGCCGGAACCCGTCAACCACCAAGTCCGAAAGGTGGCGGATCAGACTGCGCAAGTGCTGAACGTTGAAGCGCTGCGCGAGTTGGAGCGCCGCTGGGATGCTGAGGTTTACAGTTTCTTCCAGCAGCGCCTGGCAGGCCGCTACCCCTTTGTGGTGAGGGCGCCCGATGCCTCCCTGGATGACTTTGAGGCATTCTTCGGGCCAAAGGGGCGTCTGCAACAGTTCAATGATCAGTACCTGAAGATCTTCCTGAAGGAAAACCTCGAAGCCCTGCAGTCCGGTCAGCACGGTCAGTCGCTGATTCGCGATGATGTGATCGAGCAGTTGGAGCTGGCTGAACGCATCCGCGAAACCTTCTTCGACCAGCGCGGCAACCTGAGCGTGCAGTTCAGTATTGAGCCGTTGGGGCTGAGTGCGAATCAACGCACCAGCTTGCTGGATCTGGATGGCCAGTTGATTTCCTACACTCATGGCCCAAGCCAGATCGCCGGTATCGTCTGGCCCAATACCCAAGGGCAGCAAGTGCGCAGCAACCTTACCTTGCTCAGGCAGAACGGCAATAGCAGCAGCCTGGAGTACCGCGGCCCTTGGTCGATGTTCCGCCTGCTCAGCCGTGGCTCGCTCAATGGGAGGACGGCAACCAGTGTGGATTTGAGCTTCAGAGCGGGTGACGGGGTGATGCGCTACCGGTTGAATGCCGAGAAAGCCTTTAACCCGATTACCCAGGAGCCTTTCAAGGGCTTCCGATTGCCACGAGGTTTGTTGCAACAGCCACCCAAGGTGGCGCAGGGGAGGCAGTCGGATGAGGCGCTGTTATGAAGATCAGGGCCGGTACAAACTCAACGCTCTACCAGCCAGGTAACCGAACGTCATCCCCGGCCCCAAGGTAATACCGCCACTCGGGTAATACCCGCCCATCACGCTGTGCATGTCGTTGCCCACCGCATACAGCCCAGGAATCGGCTGCATTGCATGGTCCAGCACGCGGGCGGCACTGTCTGTTGCCAGGCCGGCAAAGGTACCCAGGCTGCCCGGCAACAGTTTCACGGCGTGATACGGCCCGTCCAGCAATGGTCGCAGCGATGGATTGGGTACCTGCAACGGCTCGCCCTGGGCCCGGTTGTAAGCCGATACGCCACGCTGGAAAAGCGGATCTTCACCCCGGGCTGCATGGCGGTTGAAGCCGTCCACCGTGCGCTGCAACTGCTCGGCATCGATCCCGCAGCGCTGCGCCAGTTGCGCCAGTGTGCGACCGCTGTGCAGGTAACCGCAGCGCTGATAGTGGCGGGTGGAGAAAGGGAAGGGCTTGGCCCAGCCGATACCATAGCGACGTTGCGCGGCGTGGTCGCAGATCAGCCAGGCTTCCGGCGCTTCCCCCTGCGGCGTGGCGGCGAACAGCGCGTTCATGAAGTCGTGGTAGCAATCGGCCTCGTTGACGAAGCGCCGGCCATCGCGGCGCACGGCGATGAAGCCGGGCTTGGCGCGGTCGATCAAGTGCGGGAAATGGCCGAAACTGCCATCGCTGCGCGGTACCCGTGACACAGGCGCCCAGGCACCCGCATGGGCCGTAGTCGACTGGACCAGGCCACCAACCTGTTCGCCCAGGCGCAAGCCGTCACCGCTGTTTTCCCTGGGTGCTGCGGAGTAATGCTGGGTACCGTCCGGCGCATGGGGCATCACTTGCGCGATGCGCTGGCGATCATGCGCAAAGCCGCCGCAGGCCAGCACCACACCGCGGCGGGCATGGATCACCTGGCCGTCGGCAAACTGCGCGCCCCTGACCCGGCCTTCGCCCAGCAGGCGGCTGGCCGGCTTGTCGGTCAACAGCGTCACGCCAAGGTCCAGGGCGCTGCGCAGCAGGCGTGCCACCAGCGCGTTGCCATTGACCAGTTGCAGCCCGCGCCGGTGCAGCAGCAGGTCGCGGGCATGGCGCAGCAGGCGCTTGCCCACATGCAGCGCCGCCTTGGGCGAGCGCGTGGCGTTGAAGAAGGCGGCCATGTCGGCGCCGCCGGCAATGCCCATGCCGGCCAGGCTGACGATGTCCAGCGGTGGGCGCAGCTTGTGCAGCCAGGGCCCGAGCAGGCGCCCGTCATATGGCAGTGCACACAGCGAACGGCCACCGCGTGCGCTGCCGTCGCCTTCGCGCATGTCGGGCATGCGGCTGCCGGACTGGAACTGGACGGCAGTGTGCTGCTGAAAGAACGCTACCATCTCCGGGCCGTGACGCAGGAAGGCGAGCTGGCGCGGGTCCAGGTCGCTGACGTGGGTTTGCGCGCGCAGGTAGCGCTCCGGGGCATCGTCGCGCTCGACGATGCCTTCGGCGATGGCCAACGGGTTGCGCGGTATCCACAGCCATCCCCCCGACCAGGCGCTGGTGCCGCCCAGCTGGCTGGCTTTTTCCGCGACGATCACCTGCAGGCCGTGATGTGCGGCAGTAACGGCGGCAGCCAGGCCAGAGGCGCCGGCGCCGATGACGAGTACGTCACATTCGAGGGGTTGCATGGTGGGGTTCCGCTCAGGTGTTGGAAGAAGGTTTTACTGCAGCGGTGAAAAACCGGTGGGCCGCAGCAGTCGCGACTGCAGGCGCAGCACCGCGCCCAGCTCGCGGTTACGCCGTGAGAACTCTGCCCAACGCGGGTCCGCTGCCATGGCTGTACGGCGTGCCATGCGCTCGTCGAGGCTGGCATAGCCCCAGATATGCACCACTTGGTTGACCTCGCCGAACTCGCTGGTGAAAAAGCCGACCAGGTTACCCAGGTGCTCGCTTTGCACCTCCAGCGCGTGGCTTTGATACAGGCTCAGCCAGTCGGCCATTTTCAGTGGGTCGAGGGTGTAGGTTCTCAGTTCGTAGTACATGCTGGGGTCTCCATGTGGGTGGTCGGCGCCTGCAGGCGCGCGGCGATGTGGTTGGCAGCGAGCCAGCCGAAGGTGAGGGCAGGGCCCAGGGTGATACCGGGTCCGGGGTAGGTGCCTTTCATCAATGAGTTCATGTCGTTGCCGACTGCATACAGCCCGGTAATGGGGTGACCGTTGCGGTTCAGCACATTGGCATCGGCATTGGTTACCAGCCCGCAAGCCGAGCCGAGGTCGCCGGTGTGGAGGCGGATGGCGTAGAACGGTCCGCGGGTCAGCGGCGCCAGGCACGGGTTGGGCATGTGTTGTGGGTCGCCCATGTAGCGGTTGTAGCTGTTGCCGCCTTTGCCGAACGCGCGGTCGATGCCGTTACGGGCGTCGGTGTTGAACTGTTCCAGGGTCTGCATGAACACCTGTGGGTCCACGCCGATGGCCTGGGCCAGGGCCTGCGCGGTTGCGGCGCGGTGCAGGTAGCCAGCGTCGATCAATGCCTGGTTGTCCACCGGCTTTGGCCGCGCCAGGCCCAGGCCGTAGCGGTTCATTGCCTCGGCATCGCAGACCAGCCAGCAGCTGGCAATGCCGTTGGCGAACATGGTCTGCACGAAGTGGTGGTAGGAGTCGGACTCGTTGACGAAGCGTCGCCCGTCCGGGTTCACCGCGATCACGCCCGGTTTGGCGCGGTCGGTGACCAGGTGCGGGAAGCGCTCACGCTCGCCACTGGCATGGCGCAGTTCGGAAACCGGCGCCCAGAAGAAGTTGGCCGCCAGGCCCTCACCCTGGGCTGCGGCCACGGCTTGGCCAAGGCGCAGGGCAGCACCGTCATTGGTGGGCGGTGACATGCTCAGGTGCGGCGTCGGCTGGGCGGGCCGGTAGCTGTCGGCGAGTGCGCCTGCAGCGAACCCGCCCATGGCGCACACCACACCGCCACGGGCCAGCACCCGTTCACGGCGCCCTTCGCGTTGCACCACCACGCCGGCGACCACGCCGCGTTCGACGATCAGCTCCACGGCTTCGCTGCGCAACCACAGCTGCGTGCCATGGGCGAAGGCGCTGCTGGCCAGGCGGGCGATCAAGGCGTTGCCGGTGGTAAGCCGCGTGCCGCGTGGGTGGTGCAAGCGGTCCCGTGCGTAACGCGCCATCAGCTTGAGGCAATGCCACAGCGACCTGGGCGAGCGGCGAATACTGAGAAAATGCTGGATATCCACGCGGTTGACCATCATGCCACCGAACAGCAACATGCCGGGCGGCGGCATCTTCAGGTTCTTGAAGTGCGGGCCGAGCTGCTTGCCGTCGTACTCGACCATCTCCAGCGCCCGGCCAAACTGAGTGGCGCCAGGTGCGTCCGGGTAGTAGTCCGGCGAGTGCGGGCGCAGGGCGTAGCGCAGTTCGGTGTTCTGCTCCAGCCAGCGCAGCGCCTGGTGGCCATGCTCGATGAAGGCGTCGACCAGGGCGGGGTCGTAGCCGTCGCCAATGACCTGCTTGAGGTAGGTGCGGATGGCCTCGGGGGAGTCCACCGCACCTGCAGCGCGGGCTTGATCGGTACCATAGAGCCACACCGCCCCGCCGGAAATCGCCGAGGTGCCGCCAAAGTGCTCGGCCTTTTCCACCTCCAGCACTTTCAACCCACGGCGGGCGGCCGTGGCGGCAGCGGCAAAGCCTCCGGCGCCGCTACCCAGCACGACCAGGTCAAAACTGTGTTGCGCGTGTTCAAGCGTCGGCATGGCTTCAGATCTCCAGCGGCGTGACGCCCATGAAGGCGCCCAGGTGGCCGAGTTGGGCGAAGGCCATTTCCGGGCCGGTCTGCACCGCGCAGCCAACCTGGCGTGCCCGGTTCAGCAGCGGGGTGATCTCGGGCGAGGTGACCACGTCGGCGACCAGGGTTTCGGCTTGCAAGGTGGCGAGCAGTGCGGCAGGCAGCGGCAGCTCCGCGCTGCCGCCCATGCCGACCGGGGAGGCGTTGACCAGCAGATCGAAGCCTTCCAGCCCGTCGACCCGGGTGGCGATTTCGACCGTGGGGAAGGCATTGCCGAGCAGTTCGCACACAGCGCCCATGCGCGCTGTGCTGGGGTCGCTGAGGGTGATGCTGGCGATGCCGGCCTCGCCCAGCGCATAGGCGATGGCACTGCCGACCCCGCCGCAACCGATCACCAATGCATGCTTGCCTGCCGGCTCGAAGCCATGTTTGCGCGCAGCACCGAGGAAGCCGGCGCCGTCCACGTTGTCGCCCATCAGGCGGCCGTCATGCTCACGGCGAATGACATTGACCGAGCCGAGGGCGGCTGCGCGCTCGCTCAGGCCGTCCAGGCGGCTGGCCAGGGCCTGCTTGTACGGCACGGTGACCACGCAACCGCGCAGGTTCTGCCAGCCGCGCAGGGTGCCGGCAAAGGTCTCCAGCGCGGCCTCCTGCAGGTCGATGGGCAGCATGGCGAGGTTGCAGTTGTTGTTGGTGAACCAGGTGTTGAAGTTTTCGGGGGACTTCACCTGGGCAATGGGCGAACCGACGATGCCGACCAGTTCAGTAGAACCACGAATCATGCTGACCTCCTTTTTGGCGTTGTTATGGAGGGCAAGGGTGAGGCAAGGGGGCATGGGCAACAATGCGCTGATCGGGTATTTAGTGCGATAATCGCATTGTTGATCCGGTTATCGCGTTAATCGGCTGAAATACCCCTGCTTGCGAGTCGAATAAATGAACACCCCCACTATCCACCCCCGTGACCTGATCGCCGGCTTGCAGAAAGGCCTGGCGCTGATGCAGCTGTTCAGCGCCGAGCAGCCGCGCCTGAGCGTGCCGCAGGCGGCCAGGTTGTCCGGCCTTACCCCCAGTGCCGCGCGGCGGTTTCTATTGACCTTGGTGCATGAGGGCTTTGCCGAAACCGATAGCCGTGAGTACTGGCTGACGCCCAAGGCGCTGCGCCTCGGCCAGGCGTATGTAGACTCGGCGCAGCTGCCGCGCATGCTGCGGCCGATCGTCGAGCAGGTGGCGCGGCAGACCCAGGAGCATGTGTCGGTGGGCACCCGTGATGGTGACGAGATCATCCACCTGGTGCGCAGCCGCTACAGCCATGTGGCCTCGTTGTCGATCAGGCCGGGATCGCGGGTGCCGATGTATTGCACCGCCGGCGGGCGTGTCTGGCTGGCCTGGCTGGATGAGGGGGAGCGGGATGGGTACTTTGCGCGTAACCCGCTGCGGGGGCTGACGCCTTATACGCAGACGGACCGGGTGCAGCTGGAGGCGGAGTTGCTGCGGGTGAAGGGGCAGGGGTTCTGTATCGTGGACCAGGAGTATGAAATCGGCATGCGCGTGCTGGGTGTGCCACTGCTGGACCGGGCTGGCCGGCTGAAAGCGACGTTGACCATCACCACCCATGCTTCGCGGTTGAGTGTGGATGAAATACGCTTGCGGTATCTGCCGACCCTGTACGAGGCGCAGGCGCTGTTGCGGCCGGTGCTGGATTGAGGCGTCAGGGTTTGGGGGCGTGTTGCCTTCTTCGCGGCTAAAGCCGCTCCCACAGGGTACGCGGACCGCTTGTGAATTCAGTTCTCTACCTGAAAGCGCAGCCCAAAGGGCTGGGCATCTCCCACAGGGAGCGCGCTTTGGTGCGGATATGCGCGGTACCTGTGGGAGCGGGCCAAGGGCCTCGGCTTATCTCTCGATCTGGCGATTCCAGCGGGCGTTCCATTCCGGGCGCTGAGTGTTGACCTGATCCCAGTCAATGGTCACGGCAGTCTGCAGGTAGGTCTGCATGGCCTCGACCTGGCCACGGGTCTTGTCGCTGGTTGGGGTGTTGGGGTTGGACGGGATCTGGTCACCCAGCTCCAGGGCCGGCGACTGCGCCTCGGGGCTGAGCAGGAACTCGGCGAGCTTCTGCGCAAGCTCCGGCTGGTCGTTGTTGGCCGTGACGCATTCTGCCTGGTTGAGCACCACGGCACCTTCCTTGGGCGCGGCGTACTCCACCGGGATGCCTTTGAGTTTCAGCGCCGTCACCTGGGTGGGGGTAAGCGGGAACAGCGCGGCTTCGTCGGTTTGCACCATTTCCGAGAGCTTGGCCGAGTTGGGGATGTACTCCAGCACGTTCGGGCCCACGTTCTTCTGCCAGGCCGTGAAGCCCGGGTTGACGTCGGTATCGCTGCCGCCGTGCAGGCGGTTGTACATCAGGAAACCATGCAGGCCGAAGGTGGACGATGCCATCGACTGGAACACCACCTTGTCCTTGAAGCGCGGGTCGGCCAGGTCGTTCCACGAGGTGGGCGCTGCCCAGCCTTTGGCCTTGAACAGGCGGCTGTTGTAGGCAAGCCCGGTCACGCCCAGGCTTACGGCCGCGGCCTTGTCCTTGATCAGGGCCTTTTCCGGCAACTGGGCCAAGGTCGGGTTGGGTTTGAGCGTGCTGCACAGGCCCATGCCGATGGCGCGGTACATGATGCCGTCATCCAGCACCATCACATGGATCGACGGCTTGTTCGGGGTGGCCTGGACCTTGGCCAGAATGTCGGCCGAGGTGCCGGGGACGATCACCACCTTTACCCCGTTGGCCTGCTCGAACCTTGGCAGGATGTCGTCGCTGAACAGCCGCTCCATGGTGCCGCCGTTCATGCCCAGGTACAGCGTGGGTTGGGCCATGGCGGGCAGGCAGGCGAACAGGCCGGGCACGGTGCAGAACAGGGCGAGCAAACGTTGCTTGTGCGTCATGACAGGTTTTCCTTGTGGTGGTGGGGCTGGAAACGCTTGATGGAAAAGGCCGCCAGGCTGAGTGCCGGCGCGCCGTGCAGGATGCATTGCGCCAATGCTTCACCAGCGGCCGGGCCAATCTGGAAGCCGGCACCGGCAAAGCCGAAGCCATGCAGCAGCCCGGGTTGGGACAGGCTGGGGCCGAGCACCGGTTCGTCATCGGGCAGGTAGCCCTCGGTGCCGCTCCAGGTGCGAATGGCCTGGGCGCCGGCCAATGCCGGGTACAGCTCGGTGGCATTGCGCAGGATGTCGAGTACTGCGGCCTGGCCTGGGCGTGCGGTGGTCGGGGTCAGGGCAAAACCGCGCCCGCCGCCCAGCACGCAGTTGCCACGCGTCACCTGGCGGGCGTAGATGCCGCCGCCTTCGACCCCGGTGCTGGCGGTCATGAACAGCGGCAGCGGCTCGGTGACCAGCATGGCCGGGTGGGCGGCGGTCAGCGGCACTGGCTCGCCGAACTGCTCGGCCAGTTGCGCCGACCAGGCACCGGCGCAATTCAACAGCCAGGGTGCCTTGAAACACTCGCCGCTGCTGGTGTGTACGCTGAAGCGGTGGCCGTCGTGGCCCACCTGCAGTACCTTGCACTGCTCATGCACCTGGGCGCCGTTGCGCCTGGCCGCCTGGGCGAAGGCCGGTGACACCAGCCGTGGGTTGGCATGGCCATCTTCGGGGCAGTACGAGGCGCCGACGGCGATATCGCCTACCCAGGGGAAGCGCTGGCGCAGTTCGTGTCGTTCAAGCAGTTGCAAGCGCAGGTCAAAAGCCTGGGTACGCCGCGCATAGGCCTTCAAGGCATCGAAGTCGGTTTCGCTGCGTGCCAGCTTCAGGTGGCCACTGCGGGCGTATTCGCCGTCGATGCCGATCCACGCGCGCAACTGCCCCCAGATGGCATGGGCACGCATCGACAACGGCAGCTGGGCCAACGAGCGGCCCTGGCGGCGCACGCCGCCGTAGTTCACCCCGCTGGAATGCGAGCCGCAGAAGTCGCGCTCCAGCAATGCCACTTGCTGGTCAGCGCGGGCCAGGGTCAAGGCCGCGCTGCTGCCGATGATGCCGCCGCCGATGATGATGGCGTCCACTTCGATCAGCTTCATGGTTTTATCTCCAGGCCGAAGGGCAGGGGTTTGACCGGTGCCTGGCCGCGCAGGCGCCCGACCTGGTCAATGGCCCGACCGCTTTCGCAAGCGATCAGCTCAGCGGCAGCGGCACCGCACACCCGCCCCTGGCAGCGGCCCATGCCGACCCGGCACATGGCCTTGACCCGGTTGATTTCCCAGTGCCCGGCACGCACGGTGGCGCGGATTTCCCCGGCGCTGATCTGCTCGCAGCGGCACACGGTGAGCTGGTCCGGGGCCTGCCGGGCCCATTGCTCGGGAAATGGAAAGGCCTGCTCCAGCCCTTGGCGGAAGCGCAGCAGGGTGGCCAGGCGCTTTTCCAGGTGCTGCTGGCGTTGCGGATTGCCGGGCTTGCCGAGGTCGGCCAGCAGTGTCAGGGCGGCCAGTTCACCGGTCATCTCGGCACCGTCGGCACCGAGGATGCCAGCACCGTCGCCCGCCAGGTACACCCCGGGGCTGCTGGCCCGGCCCTGGGCATCACGTACTGGCAGCCAGGCGCGGTTGAGCGCGCTCCAGGCGAACTGGCAACCCAGCAGGTCGGCCAGTTGGGTTTCACTGCGCAGGGCGTGGGCGAATGCCACGGCGTCGCACGCCAGTTCATGTTGCTGGCCATTGTGCGACCAGCGTATACCGCTGGCCCGTTGTTCGCCGTCGATACCCAGCAGGGCCACGCCCTGGTGCACCGGTACACCCTGGCGGGCCAGCCAGGCGCGGTAGTAAAGGCCCTTGGCAAAGGTGCCCGGTTGCAGAAGCAGGCGTGGCAGGGCACGTACCTGGGCGCTGAACGGCGAGGTGTCGAGCACCGCGCTGACCGTAGCGCCGGCCTTGGCGTACTGGTACGCCACCAGGTACAGCAGCGGGCCGCTGCCGGCCAGCACCACCCGTTCACCGATCGCGCAGCCCTGGAACTTCAGGGCGATTTGCGCAGCGCCCAAGGTATAGACCCCGGGCAGGGTCCAGCCGGGTATCGGCAACACCCGGTCGGTAGCACCAGTGGCGACGATCACCCGGTCGAACGCCAGGCGGTCGGCCAACTGCCCCTGCTGCAGGGTATCCAGCACCTGCTCCTCGGCGTTCCACACCAGGGTTTCGGGGCGGTAGTCGATCTGCTCGCGTAACTGTTCGAGGGTGCTGTGCAGGGCCTGGGCCTTGTCAGCCTCGAAGCCATACAAGGCTTTGGCCGGACGGCGAAAGTTGGCTGGCTGCTGGCGGTAGATCTGCCCGCCGCCACGGCTGGCCTCGTCCAGCAGTACCGGGCGTATGCCGTGGGCCACCAGGGTTTGCGCGGCGCGGATGCCGGCCGGGCCGGCGCCGATGATCACGATCGCACTCATGGCTGGCGCCCCGGGTCGCGGGTCACGCAATGGCCCGGTTCCAGGAAGGTCGAGCAGGCACGTACCCGACGGCCATCCTGCAGGCGTACCCAGCAGTCCTGGCAGGCGCCCATCAGGCAGAAGCCGGCGCGTGGTTCGGCGCTGAAGTCGCTGCCGCGCAGGTGCCCGGCATTGGTCAGGATCGCCGTCAGCAGGGTATCGCCGTTCATGCCGTTGGCCGGTTGGCCGTCGAGCAGGAAGGGCAGTGGCTCGCGGTCGTGTTCGGCCACGCGCTTGAACAGGGGCATAGGGGCATTCCTTGTCATTGCTTGCCCACCAGCACGCGGTCCAGGCCATATACCCGGTCCAGGGCGACCATGGTCAGGGCGGTGACGGCGATCACCAGCGCAGAGACGGCGGCCATCATCGGGTCGATGGATTCGGTGGCATATACGTACATGCGCACTGGCAGTGTCTGGGTGGCGGGCGAGGTGACGAAGATCGACAGGGTCACTTCGTCGAAGCTGTTGATGAACGCCAGCAGCCAGCCGCCGGCCACGCCGGGCAGGATCATCGGCAGGGTGACCTTGCAGAACAGCGTCACCCGGCCAGCCCCCAGGCTTTGCGCGGCCTGTTCGGCGCTGCGGTCGATGCCGATGGCTGCGGCCAGTACCAGGCGCAGTACGTAGGGGGTGATCACCACCACATGGGCGAACACCAGCCAGGCGAAGCTGCCATTGACCCCCAGCAGGGCGAACAACCGCAGCAGGGCCACACCCAGCACCAGGTGCGGGATGATGATCGGCGACAGCAGCAGGCCGTTGAGGAAACCTTGGCCGGGGAAGCTGTAGCGGGTGATCGCCAGGCCCGCCGGTACGGCGATCAGGGTGGCCAGCGAGGCAGCCAGGGCCGCGAGCTTCAGGCTGTTGTAGAACGCATCGAGGAAATCGGCACGCTCGAACACGGCGCTGAACCAGCGCAGCGAGAAGCCGGCGGTGGGCAGGCTCAGGGTGTTTTCCGGGGTGAATGCCACCAGGCACACCACCACCAGCGGGGCGAGCATGAACAGCATCACCAGGGCGTGAAAAGACAGGGCCAGCGGGCCGTTACGGGTCATGGGTTCAGACTCCAAGTGCGCGTTTGTAGCGGCGTTCGACCAGCCGGTTCCAGCTGAGCATCACCAGCAGGTTGATCAGCAGCAGGGCCACGGCGATGGTGGCACCCATCGGCCAGTTCAGTTCGGCCAGGTACTGGTCGTAGATCAGGGTGGCGACCATTTTCAGCCGGCGCCCGCCCAGCAGGCCGGGGATGGCGAACGAGCTGGCGGCCAGGCCGAACACGATCAGCGTGCCTGACAGCACGCCGGGCATGATCTGTGGCAGCACGATGCGGCGGAACACCGTCCACTGGCTGGCGCCCAGCGACAGCGCGGCCTGCTCGGCGGCCGGGTCGAGCTTCTGCAGCGAGGTCCACACCGGGATGATCATGAACGGGAGCATCACGTGGACCAGGCCGATGATCACCGCAAAGGGCGTATACAGCAGCTTCACTGGCTGCCCGCCGAGGGCGGTGATGCCCTGGTTGACCAGACCATCGGCGCCCAGCAGCAGGCTCCAGCCAAAGGCTCGCACCACCACCGAAATCAGCAGCGGCGTCAGTACCAGGATCAGGAAGATCGAGCGCCACGGCGCGCCCATGCGGCTGAGCACCAAGGCTTCGGGAATGCCGATCAGCACGCACAGCAGGGTGACCAGGGCGCTGACCCAGAAGGTGCGCAGAAAGATCTCGTAGTAGTAGGTGTCGGTCACCAGGCTCAGGTAATGGCCGAGGGTGTACTGGCCAGCCTGGATGCCGCTGCTGTAGTCGAACACGTTGAACGAAAGCAGCAGGGTCAGCCCCAGTGGCACCACCAGCAAGGCCAGGAACAACAGCAGGGCCGGGCTGCTCAGGCCGTAGCCCCAGGCGCTGCTGTGCAGCTTTGCCGCGCTCATGCCGCCACCTCGCCAGCGTTCAGCACCCGCAGCAGGGCATCGTTCCAGTCCAGGCCGACCTGTGTGCCTTCATCCAGCGGTGTGCTGCCGTCGTTGGCACGAACCACGGCCAGGTTGCCCAGGGCGGTGTCGACCCTGTACAGCCATTGGCTGCCGAGGAAGTAGCGGCAGCTGATGCGGCCTGCGAGCTTGCCGCTGCCGGCCGGGCCGAGGCTGATCTTCTCCGGGCGCAGGCTGAGGGTCAGTGGGCCCTGGGCATTCGCCTGTGGTTGCCCGCCGGGTCCGGTTACGCCGCGCAGGCGGTTGGCCTTGCCGACAAAGTCGGAAATGAAGGGTGTGCCTGGGTGTTCGTAGAGGCGGTAGGGGTCATCGACCTGGGTGATGCGCCCGGCCTCCATCACCACCACCCGGTCGCTGATCGACAAGGCCTCGGCCTGGTCGTGGGTGACCATCAAGGTCGTAATGCCGACTTCGTTCTGGATGCGGCAGATCTCGAACTGCATTTCTTCACGCAGGTGCGCGTCCAGGTTGGACAGCGGCTCGTCCAGTAGCAGCACCGGTGGTTCGATCACCAGTGCGCGGGCCAGGGCCACACGCTGGCGCTGGCCGCCGGAGAGCTCGCGTGGGTAGCGCTCGGCATGCTTGTCCAGGCGCACCAGCGCCAGGGCCTGGTCGACCCGGCGGGCGATGTCGGCGCTGGCCACCTTGCGCATGCGCAGGCCGAAGGCGACGTTGTCGCGCACGGTCATGTGCGGGAACAGTGCGTAGCTCTGGAACACCACGCCCAGGCCTCGGCTGGCCGGCTTGGCGTGGGTAATGTCGCGGCCGTCGAGGACGATGCGGCCGCTGGTGACCTCGACGAAGCCGGCAATCATTTGCAGGGTGGTGGTCTTGCCGCAGCCGGAAGGGCCTAGCAGGGAGACGAACTCGCCTTTTTCGATGGCGAGTGACGAGCTGGCCACTGCCTCCGTGGCGCCATAGCGCTTGCAAAGCTTGTCGATCAACAGAAAGGTCATGGCTGTGCTCCATCGCAAACGGAACCGGGGTCAACCGGCAGTTTCAGGGTGGGCAGAGCGCCAGCGGCGAAAAGCAAAGCTTTACGGACGTTGGCGCTCGCTGCTGTGGCGGCGGCCGATGTTGTGATATCGCCCTATGGACCGGAGAGTAGGGCAATGATTAGGATGTCGACAAAGGGTAATTTCACTCAGTGACAGCTATTTTGAAATTATTCCACTGACTGAAATTTGCAGGGGTTTAACGAAAAATGGATTCCGATAAACGAAACGAACAGGCCAGGGAAGTGGGTGTCAGTGCGGTGTCCCGTTTGTTCGCCGTGTTGCGAGCGCTGGGCGATTGCGGCGGCGAGGGTGAGAAGGTCAGCCAGCTGGCACAGCGGGTGGGCCTGGCGCAACCCACCACCCACCGTCTGTTGCGCAGCCTGATTGAAGAAGGCATGGTCGACCAGTGCGCGACCAGCAAGCGCTACCGCCTGAGCCTGGACTTCTTTGCCCTGGCGGCCAAGGCCGGGCAAGCGGGCAACCTGCGCGATGTGGTGCGCCCGAGCCTGCTGCGGCTGTCGGCCTCGCTGGGTGATTCGCTGTTCCTGCTGGCGCGTTCGGGGTTTGATGCGGTGTGCCTGGACCGTAGCGAAGGGCCATATCCGATCCGTACCTTCACTGGCGATATTGGCGGCCGTGTGGCCTTGGGCGTGGGGCAGGGCAGCCTGGCTATCCTGGCTTTCCTGCCAGAGGAGGAGCGTGACGAGGTGATCCGTTACAACCTGCCGCGGCTGAAGGATTTCCACCATTACGACGAAGTCATGTTGCGCGCCGAAATCGACAATGTGCGCAGCCTCGGCTATGCGGGGCGCAACACCGGTGTGCTCGATGGCATGGCCGGCCTGGCGGTGCCGATCCTCGATCGCAACGGCCATGCGGTGGCGGCCCTGAGCGTGGCGACCATCAGCGACCGCCTGGGGCCCAACCGCATGCCGACCGTGGTGGCGCTGCTCAAGCGTGAGGCGGCGGCGATTGGCGAGCGGATCAACCCGTTCGACCCGGTGCTGCGCCGGCCTTCGCATGTGTTTGGTTGAGGGCCATTTTGGTCAGGGCAGTTGTTTCTGCCGGTACGGAGCAAGGCCTGGGCCGGATGCTGTCCCTGTGGGAGCGGGTTTACCCGCGAAGCAGGCAACG
>NZ_JAMBDI010000052.1:0-23300 GCF_036858055.1 Pseudomonas sp. SF2
GCGCGGGCGGCGCTCGATCTTGCAGGCACTAGAAAACCAAAGGTGAACACATACTAAGCCCACCAATACCGAACAAAGTGGAAGAACACCGGCGCGGCAAAGCACACCGAATCCATACGGTCGAGCATGCCGCCGTGGCCTTCGATCATGTGCCCCCAGTCCTTCACCCCGCGGTCGCGCTTGATCGCCGACATCACCAGCCCGCCGAAGAAGCCCATGGCGTTTACCGCCAGCGCCATCAGCGCGGCCTGCCAGAAGGTGAACGGGGTGATCCAGCACAGCAGCGCGCCGATCAGGGTGGCCAGGGCCACGCCACCGGCCAGCCCTTCGACGGTCTTGGACGGCGACAGGTTGGGCGCCACCTTGTGCTTGCCGAACAGCTTGCCGCACACGTACTGCAGCACGTCGCTGATCTGCACCACCAGGATCAGCCAGGCGATCAGCAGCAGGTTGCGGCCCTCGTAACCCGGGATGTCCAGGGTCATCAATGCCGGCACCGATGACACGCAGTACACCGCGATCATCAGCCCCCACTGCACCTTCGAGGCGCGCTCGAGAAAGCGCGTGGTGTCGCCGCCGAAGCTGGCCAGGATCGGCAGCAACAGGAACAGGTACACCGGGATGAAGATGCTGAACAGGCCGTACCAGTCCATGGCGATCAGCACGTACTGCACCGGCAGTGCCACATAGAACGCCGCCACCAGTGCCGGGTAGTCACTGCGCCGGGTCGGGGTGAGGGTCATGAACTCGCGCAGGGCGTAGAACGATACGCCGTAGAACAGCACGATCACGCCGTACTTGCCGAACACAAAGGCGATGCCGATCACCAGCACCATCACCCACCAGGCGTTGATGCGGGCGTTGAGGTTGTCGATCACCGCGTGCGGGGCCGGGCCGGCGCGCCATTTGAGCAGGCGGCCGATCACGCTGGCGAGCAGCAGCAGGGCGCCGATGCCGGCGAACAGGGAAAGGGTGTTGTCGTCCATCTCAGGCATCCTTGGGGGCCAGGTTCAGCAGGGCCTGGCTGGCCCGCTCGAGGAAGGCTGGCTTGCTTTCATCCGGCTGCAGGTGCAGCGGTTCGCCAAAGCTCAATGTGCACAGCAACGGCAATGGCAGGGCGCGGCCCTTGGGCATCACCCGGTTCAGGTTGGCGATCCACACCGGCACCAGCTCGACGTCGGGGTTGGCTGCTGCCAGGTGGTACAGCCCACTCCTGAACGGCATCAGCGGCTCGTCGCCGAGATTGCGGGTACCCTCCGGGAAGAAGATCAGCGAGTCGCCCTGGGCCACGGCTTCGAGGATCGGCTGCAACGGGCTGCCCTGGCCGGCGCTGTGCTGTCGGTTGATCAGCACACCATTGAAGACCTTGCGGATAAGAAAATCGCGAATGCCCGGCCTGGCCCAGTAATCGGCACCGGCTACCGGACGGGTACGCTTGCGCAGCGGCTGTGGCAGCGAGGCCCACAGCAGTACGAAGTCGCCATGGCTGCTGTGGTTGGCGAAGTACAGGCGCTGCACTGGCAGCGGCGTACAACCCAGCCACAGGGCACGGGCGCCGGTGATCAGACGGGCGGCGGAAGTGATGAGGTAGGCGGTCAGGTTGGCGAGCATGGATCGGTAGTCATCCCTTCAAAGGCAGTGTCAGCAGGGTAGCCAGCGCCAGCGACAGCTGCAGGCCCAGGCACACTGCCTGGCGGCGTAACAGGGCCAGCGCGGCCTGGCTGCGGGCAGGCCAGGCGCGGGCGTCGGCGGCCTGCGGTTTGAGTTTCAGCTCGAACAAGGCGCGGTCCAGGGCCTGGGTGTCTGCCGCCAGGTCGCGGCTAGCGGCCAGGTAGGCGAACAGTTCGGCATCCACGGCGACGCGGATGGCCCAGTACTTGTGCAGTACGCCGAGTACCAGCAGCGCAATGCACAGCAGGCTGGCCAGCGGTTGCAACTGGGCACCCAGCAAGGGCGCCAGGCCGTAGGCCAGGGCCAGCAAGGTGAGGCCGTCCGACAGGCGTTCCAGTTGTTTGCCACGGCCCAGCAGGCTGGCCACCACATACAGCGTCATGGTTGTGTCCCTAGCTGTTGCAAGGCTTGGCGATGTGCGCTGTGCAGGACCACGCCGGGGCGGGCCTTGCGGATCAGCGCTTCGGCCTGGCGAGCATCACTGCAGCGGCCTGTGAGTACCAGCCAGGCGGCCACGGCGCTGGCGCTGCGCGAATAGCCCAGGGCGCAGCAGACCAGTACCGGGCCTTGGGAGCGCAGGCGTTCGATGGCGATGGCGGCCTGGTGCAGCAATGGGCTTTCCGGGGCGATCAGGTCCAGGGTAGGAAAACATGCGTAGCCATGCGCTGCCTGACCGGCTGACGCGGACCCTGTGGGAGCGCCCTTTCGCGACACAAGGCCGCTCCCACAAGTGTCTGCGACAGGGCGGCCAACAATGCACGGTAGCTCTGCACACAAATCGACCACCGCAGCGAACTGCGCGCCATGCCCTGGAATCCGCCCCAGGTAGACGCCTTCACACACTTCATCCGCCTGCGGATGCCGCCAGGTCCATAGCCGCGAATTGACCCACGCCCCCACCAGGTACGGCGCCAGCAGCCAGCTGGCTGCATTCGACAAGCGCCCATCGGCGCCTTTCTGGAACCCGCCTGCGCCGAGCACGGCATAGTTCAGCGCCACCAAAACCAGCGACACGGCCGGCCAGCTCAACCACAGCCAGGTACCGCCGAACGTAACGGCAGGCACTGCGCACAGCAGCCCACCCACTGTATAGAACAACGCCAACCGCCAACGCTTGGCATCCCGCGCAAGGCTTACCTGCTGCCACGGCAGCGGCCCCCGATATGGCCACAACCAGACGCAGACAAACCCGGCCAATGCCCCTGTGGGAACATCGACGAAATGGTGCTGCCAGGTGGTCAGCACCGATACCCCGATCAGTGCCATCCAGCCGTGCATCAGCCAACGCCAGGGCTGGCGCTGCACGTGCCGGGCAAACATCGTCCAGATGATCACCAGCAGGGCAATATGCAGCGAAGGCGCCTGGTTGAACGGCTGGTCGAAGCCCATCAGCACATCGAACATCCAGCCGAATACCCCGCCCAGTTCCGGCCGCTCGAAGGTGAAGCGCAGCGGCCAGAGCAGGAAGCAGCTGACGCTGATCAGTTGCGCGGTGAGCAGCGCCAGCGCGTGCCGGTCCATTTCCTGGCGCGTGCGCGGCAGCAGGAAGGACAAGCCGTAGAGCAGGTCGATCGACCAGTACGGGATGATCGTCCACGGCCACAGCGGCATGTTGCGTTCCCAGCCAAACACCAGGCTGCCGACATCACTGCGCCCGGCCGTGTGATTGTTCGCCAACCCGTAGCTGAGGAAAAACAGCGGCCCCAGCAGCAGAAGCCAGAACACGCCTCGGCGGATCAGCCCTGGCTCGCGTGATGGGCTCATTCAGCGCACCCGTTGTGCCAGGCTGACGCTGAAAATGCCCCATTCATCGATGCGCTGGGCCAGCTTGCGGAAGCCCGCCGCCTCTACCAGCTGGTCCATTTCGGCCTGGCTGCGGCGGCGCATCACCCAGGCTTCGCCGCCGCGGTGGCTGGTGAGGGCGCGGGCGATCATTTCCAGTTGCGGGTGCCACGGCTGGCCGGTGTAGACCAGGTAGCCGCCATCCTCCAGCACGTCCGCCAGGCCCGCCAGCGAGTTGCCCACCAACTGGTTGCTGGCGAACAGCTCGTACAAGCCGGAGACCACGGCCAGGGTCGGAGGTTGTTCCAGGGTGGCCAGGCTCTGGCGGTCGAAGGCATCGCCGTGGACGAAGCGGGCGATGTCGGCCAGGCCCTTTTCGGCGATCAGTGCGCTGCCTTGCTGCACGTTCAGTTCGCTGTAGTCGCGCAGCAGGACCGAGTCCGGCAGCTGTTCGAGTTCCTGCAGGGCCTCGAGGATGTAGCGGCCATGACCGGCGGCGATATCGACAATGTGCACCGGCCGTTGCTGTTCGCGCAGGTGGGCGATGGCCAGGCGCAGCAGTTCCTCTACGTGCAGCTTGCGCTGGCGGATGCCGCGCCAGCCGATGGCGTTGAGGTAGTTCTGGTCGACCAGGCGGCCGAGCTTGCCTTTGCCGGTCGGCTGGTTGCGGTACACGTAGTCGAGGGTACTGCCCGAATCGAAACCGGTGTCGAAACCCAGCTTCACCCCTTCGGACAGCCCTTTGCCCAGGCGTAGCCCGGCGCGGGTAGCACGCCAGTAAAGGTCGCGGGGCGAGTTGCGCGGTAGCGGTGCGGCCAGGCTTTCGGCCTCGGCGCAGCTGGCGCCGGTCTTGTCGGCATCGAGCAGCGATGGCAGGGCGGCGGGGCTGGCGAAGCAATGTTCGACAAACCGCTCGATGCGCCGCAGGGCATGGGCCCGATCACGCTCGCCAAGGGTGTCATGGAAGAAGCCTGGCAGGATGTGCATTTCCTTGCGCGCACTGCCCAGGCGTTCGAAGAAGCGTTCCTGCGGCTGGCGTTCGACCACGAAGTCGGCACCGGATACCAGCAGCTGGGTCGGCAGCTGAATGGCCTGGGCGTCCGCCACCACCCGGTCGGCGGCTTCGTACAGGCCCAGCAGCATGGTCACCGAAATCGGCCGGCTGATCAGCGGGTCGGCCACGTACGACATGACCCGCTCAGGGTCGTGGGTAAGCAGGCGAGGCTTGACGTAGCTGTTGACGAAGAAGTTGCCGCGCAGGGCCTTCAGCAGCTTCAGGCCGGTGCGGGCGAACGGCACGTACAGTTTGACCTTGAACGCTGGCGAGGCCAGCACCAGGCAGCGCACCTTGGGCGCGTAGTCGTGGGCCCAGGTGGCGACCAGCACGGCCCCGACGCTCTGCGCCAGCACCACCAGGTCCTGTTCGGCGATACCGTGGCGGGCCTGGATATGCTCGATGAAGGTCTGCACATCGCGCACGCTGGTGGCGAACCCCGGGCTGTCGCCGCGCGCGCCCGGCGACTGGCCGTGGCCACGGGCATCCCAGGCGAAGAAATCGTAGCCTGGCATGTCCAGTTCATCGGCCAGGTGGGCCATGCGCCCGCCGTGTTCGTGACCGCGGTGGAACATCACCACGGCCCGGCGTGGCTGGTGTTGGTTGCGGGTGGCAGGCCAGTGACGGTAGTGCAGCTCGACGCCGTCATGGGTGGAGAAGTGCAGCGCTTGCGCTTGGCGCATGGTCGACATCCTTTTGCGACGGCAGTGGGCTCAGCGGGTTTCGGCCAGCCCTTGGCGAACCCGGTTGTAGAGGGTATAGAGCGAGAGTGCGAGGATGACCAGCAACAAGCCGTTGACCCAGGTGCCATTCAGCAGGCCGAAGGCGACACCGGTGCCCAGCACACCGAAGGCAAAGGCCCGGTCGCTCTTGCCCATGGGCCCGTCGTAGCGCCTTGAGGCGCCGGCCAGCGGGCCCATGACACCGGCGTATTCGCTGAAGGTGGCGCTGAGCACTACGAGTACGACCAAGGTTGGCGAGACACCGACCAGCAGGGCGAAGGGCAGGTACAGCGCGGCGTCGGCGATCACGTCGCAGAGTTCGTTGAGGTAGGCGCCGAGGGTGGATTGCTGGCCGAATTCCCGGGCGAGCATGCCGTCGACGGCGTTCAGCGCCATGCGCAGCAGCATCCAGACCGGTACCAGGATGAACAGCCAGGTGAGATGGGGCAGGGCGGCCAGCAGCAGGCCCAGCAGGACTGACAGCAGGGCCGCGGCGACGGTGACCTGGTTGGCGCTGACACCGCGGTCGTAAAGGCGCTGGACTGCTGGGCGGAGCAGGGCCTGGAAGCGCGGTTTGAGCTGGTAGATCGATGCCACTGGAAAGTCCTTTTCGGTGGGTCGTTAGGGCACCATTGTGTGTGAGCATTCTTCGCGGGTAAACCCGCTCCCACAGGTACTGTGTCAATCTGAGAGACAGCGCATACCTGTGGGAGCGGGTTCACCCGCGAACACGGGCGAAGCCCGTGCCATCCAGTCCGTCAGCGGGTGAGGGTGGTTACCAACCCTGCGGCATACCCCGGCAATGCCGCAAAATCCCGTGCACATACCAGCAACCGACGGTTGGCCCATGGTTCCGTCAGCGCCACCCAGTGCAACGGCAGCACCCCCTGCCAACGCTTCACCGCGGCCAGCGGCACCACCCCCACCCCGGCCCCGCCCGCGACCATGCGGATCACCCCATCGAACCCCTCGGCCCGCACCCGAACCCGCATGCGCCGCCCTTCGCGCAGCGCCTGCTCTTCCAGGTACAACGCCAATGCACTACTGGCCCCCAGGCCGACATAGCCATGGGCCAGGCTATCGATGAAGCTGGGTGCGACCTCGCTGGCCAACGGGTGGCGCAGCGGCGTTACCAGCACCAGCGGGTCGTCGCGAAACGGCCGGGTCTGCAGGTGCTCGCTGGGGGCAGCGGTGGACACGATGCCCAGGTCTGCCATGCCCTGGGTAATCGACTGCACGATGCGCAAGCTCGGCAACTCCTGCACATCCACGCTGACCCCGGGGTTTTCAGCCAGGTAGCCGGCCAGCAGTTCCGGCAGGTACTCCGTGAGCGCCGCCGTGTTGCACAGCAGGCGCACCTGGCCCTGCTGCCCTTGCGCGTACTGGCCCAGGTCGAACTGCAGGCGTTCGACCTGCTGCGTTATCAACCGGGCATGCTGCAGCAGCGCCTGCCCGGCCGGAGTTGGTTGCACGCCACGGCGGTTGCGTTCCAGCAAAGGGATGCCCAGCGATGCCTCCATGGCACGGATGCGCGCACTGGCTGCCGCCAGTGACAGATGGCTGCGGCTGGCGCCGGCGGTGATGTTGCCGCACTCCAGGGTGTGCTGGAACAGCCTGAGGTCGATCAGGTCGAAATGCATGTGGCTCTGTCCTGGCAAGAGTCTGGCTGAGTATATGGCAGATTTTCAGCCTGGCCGGCGCACGCCATCATCGGCCCATGAATACCTTGCTAGCTTTCTACCAGAACATTGGCCCAGCGCTGTCGCTGCTGGTGGTAATGACCTTCCTGCTGGCCGGCGCGGTGAAAGGGGTGATCGGCCTCGGCCTGCCGACCATCGCCATGGGCCTGCTGGGCCTGGCTATGCAACCGGCGCAGGCTGCGGCGTTGCTGATCGTGCCCTCGACCCTCACCAATCTGTGGCAGTTGGCCAGCGGCGGGCACCTGCGGGAGTTGCTGGTGCGCCTGGGGCCAATGCTGGCGATGATCTTCGTCGGTACCGTGCTCGGCAGCGCCTGGCTGGGGATCAACAGCGGCCCGTGGGCCGTGCATGCACTGGGCGCGGCCTTGCTGGTGTATGCGCTGTACGGGCTGGTCGGCCCGGGCTTGCACCTGGCGCCGGGGCGGGAGCGTTGGCTGGGGCCGCTTTGCGGGCTGGTTACGGGCGTGGTCACGGCCGCGACCGGGGTATTCGTGATGCCGGCGGTGCCCTACCTGCAGAGCCTGGGCTTGAGCCGGGAGCAGATGATCCAGGCCCTGGGCCTGTCGTTCACGGTTTCGACGCTGGCCTTGGCCATTGGCCTGGCCGGGCAGGATGCCCTGGGTGGCCAGGCACTGGGTGCTTCGCTGCTGATGCTGGCGCCGGCCTTGCTCGGCATGCTGGCCGGCCAGTGGCTGCGTCAGCGTATCAGCGCGTTGCTGTTCAAACGGTGCTTCTTCATCGGCCTGGCCGCACTCGGCGGCCATCTGCTGATCAGCGGCTAGCGCTTGAGGCGCTGAGCATGTCGATCATCTGGATGTCGAAATCGCGCTCCAGGTAGTCCATGCGCTTTTCGAAGAACGCGGTCATGTGCGGCAGTGCCGAATGCACATCCAGCGCGGCCTTGTCGGCCCACACCTCGAAGAATACGAACAGGCTCGGGTCCTGCTTGTCGCGCAGCATGTGGTACTCGATGCAGCCCGGCTCCTGGCGGCTTGGCTCGACGTAGGCGCGGAACAGGGTTTCGAACGCTTCAGCCATTTCCGGGCGGGTCTTGGCTTTGAGGATGAAGGCGTACTGCTCACTCATGGGTCGCTACTCGGTGATGGGAGGTGATGCGATTCTAATGCAATAATGTGTTGTTTATTCGTGACTTGAAGTCAATTGTATTTTGCCCCTGCATGCCTGTATCCCGTGCCCGCGAGCCCCTAACCTGCCGGCCTGAATTTTCCGCGAGGCGCGCATGAAAAAGATCCTTTTGCTCAACGGTGGTAAACAGTTCGCTCATTCCGATGGTCGCCTCAACGCGACCTTGCATGAAGCGGCCATCGCTCATCTGGACCGGGCGGGGTTCGATGTGCGCCAGACCTTCATCGACGGTGGCTATGATGCCCGGGAAGAAGTGGAGAAGTTCCTCTGGGCCGATGTGGTGATCTACCAGATGCCAGGCTGGTGGATGGGCGCGCCATGGACCGTAAAGAAATACGTCGATGACGTGTTCACTGCAGGCCACGGCAGCCTGTATGCCAACGATGGCCGTACCCGTGCGGACCACTCGCAGAAGTACGGCAGCGGTGGCCTGGTGCATGGCAAGCAGTACATGCTTTCGCTGACCTGGAATGCGCCGCAGCAGGCATTCGACGACCCGAGCGATTTCTTCGAGGGCAAGGGTGTGGATGCGGTGTATTTCCCGTTCCACAAGGCCAACCAGTTCCTCGGCATGACCGGGCTGCCGACTTTCCTGGCGGTGGATGTGATGAAGCGGCCGGATGTGCCGGCTGCCTTGGCGGCCTATGAGGCGCACCTGGACAAGGTATTTGGCACGGCACGGTAAGGTTTACCTGTGCCGGCCTCTTCGCGGGTAAACCCGCTCCCACAGGTACTCCACAGTCTTTGAGAACCGCGCAGCACTTGTGGGAGCGGGTTTACCCGCGAAGAGGCCCGTACAGGCACCGCTGGACTTGGCCTCGACAAGCGGCTATCTAATCCCTGCAGAGACCAACCACAGGCGCAAATGTGAAAACCCGATCCGAAGAACTTCAGGTATTCGTCGCCGTCATCGACAGCGGCTCGATTTCCGCCGCTGCCGAGCAGATAGGCCAGACCCCGTCTGCCGTCAGCCGCACCCTGTCGCGCCTGGAGGGCAAGCTGGGCACCACACTGGTCAACCGCACCACCCGGCGCATGGACCTGACCGAGGAGGGCCGCTTCTTCCTCGAACGCGCGCGGCTGATCCTGGAGCAGATGGACGAGATGGAAGAGCGCCTGTCGATGAACCGCCAGACCCCCACCGGGCGCCTGCGCATCAACGCTGCCGCGCCGTTCATGCTGCATGCTATCCTGCCGTGGATCGGCGAGTTCCGCCGCCAATACCCTGGCATCGAACTGGAGCTCAATACCGACGACCTGATCATCGACCTGCTGGAGCAGAGCACCGATGTGGCGATTCGCATCGGCGAACTGGCCGACTCCAGCCTGCACGCGCGCAGCCTGGGGTGCAGCCCGGTACAGGTGCTGGCCAGCCCGGCCTACCTCGAACAGCACGGCACACCGCAGCGGGTCGAGGACCTGGCCAACCACTGCCTGCTCGGCTTCAGCCAGCCCGAATCGCTCAATCACTGGCCTCTGCGCCATGCCCAGGGTGACCGCTGGAGCATCCGCCCGTCGCTGATCGCCTCCAGCGGCGAAACCTTGCGCCAACTTGCGCTGGCCGGCGAGGGCATTGTCAGCCTGTCGCACTTCATGACCCACGAGGACATCCGCACCGGGCGCCTGCAGGTGTTGCTGAGCGAAGCCAACAACGGCTACCGCCAGCCGATTCATGCGGTGTATTACCGCAACACCCAGCTGGCGCTGCGTATCCAGTGTTTCCTCGATTTCATCCAGCGCAAGTTGGCGATGTACGCCAGCTGAGTTGCCTGAACGCGACAGATCCTGTCCACAGGCGGCGAAACTTCCTGCGGTTGATTGCACAGTCGAAGCGCTTCGGCCTTACTGAACGCTCAACAAAAACAACACCAAGGAAGTGTCATGCGTATTGTTCCGTTCCAGTACCTTGCCCTCGCAGCCGCGATCCTGAGCGGTTCCTCGGTTTATGCCGCCTCCCTGGAGGGCGGCGCGGTGGCTGCGCCTGATCAATATGGTGCACAGGTGGCCGCCGACATCCTCAAGAAAGGCGGCAACGCGGTGGATGCGGCAGTGGCCACGGCGTTCACCCTGGCGGTGACTTATCCGGAGGCCGGCAACATCGGCGGTGGCGGGTTCATGACCCTGTTCGTCGACGGCAAACCCTACTTCCTCGACTACCGCGAAGTCGCGCCCAAGGCCGCCACGCGCAACATGTACCTGGACGACAAGGGTGAGGTCATCGAGAACCTCAGCCTGGTCGGGGCACGCGCTGCTGGCGTACCTGGCACGGTGATGGGGTTGTGGGAGGCGCACCAGAAGTTCGGCAAGCTGCCCTGGAGCGAACTGCTGACCCCGGCCATCGGTTATGCGAAAAACGGCTTCAAGGTGGCGGCAAAGCAGTACCAGTACCGCAACGATGCCCAAGGCATGTTCAAGACTGCGACCAATTTCAACGACTACTTCGGCAACATGAAGGTTGGCGAGCTGTTCAAGCAACCGGAAATGGCCCAGACCCTGGAGCGCATTGCCGACAAGGGTGTGAGCGAGTTCTACCAGGGCAAGACCGCCGACCTGCTGGTGGCGCAGATGCAGGCCGACAAGGGCCTGATCACCAAGCAAGACCTCCAGGACTACAAGGCCGTATGGCGTGAGCCGATGGCCGTGAGCTGGCGTGGCAACGTGGTCTATACCGCGCCACCACCTAGCTCCGGTGGCGTCGCCCTGGCCCAGCTGCTGGGCATCAAGGAAAACCGCGCGGCGGACTTCAAGGGGGTGGCGCACAACTCGGCGCAGTACATCCACCTGTTGGCCGAGATCGAGAAGCGCGTATTCGCCGACCGCGCCGACTACCTCGGCGACCCGGCCTTCACCAAAGTGCCTGTGGACCAGCTGGTGGCCAAGGACTACCTGGCCAAGCGCGCCGCGCAGGTCAACCCGAAAGCGATTTCCGACACTGACCAGGTCAAACCGGGCCTGGAGCCGCACCAGACCACGCACTTCTCGATCGTCGACAAACAGGGCAACGCGGTCAGCAACACCTACACCCTCAACCTCGACTACGGCAGTGGTGTGGTGGTGAAAGGCGCCGGCTTCCTGCTCAACGACGAGATGGACGATTTCAGCGCCAAGCCGGGGGCGGCGAATGCCTTTGGCGTGGTGGGCGGCGATGCCAATGCCATTGCGCCGGGCAAGCGCATGCTGTCGTCCATGAGCCCCAGCCTGATGACCCGCGATGGCAAGGTCGAACTGGTCATCGGTACCCCGGGTGGCTCGCGGATCTTCACTTCGATCTTCCAGGTGATGAACAACCTGTACGACTACGGCATGCCGCTGGACAAGGCAGTGGCGGCACAACGTGTGCACCATCAGTTGCTGCCCAAGGACACCATCTATTTCGACAGCTACGCACCCCTGACCGGGCCTGTGGCTGATGAACTGAAGAAGATGGGCTATGTGCTGGAGGACCAGGGCTGGGAGATGGGGGATATCCAGGCGATCCGGGTGGATGGGACGAAACTGGAGACCGCTTCCGATCCGCGTGGGCGTGGGGTAGGGATGATCGTCAAGTAATACCTGTTCCATCGCTGGGAGGGCTGTGCCCTCCTTTCGCGACACAAGGCCGCCCCCACAAAGACCTGCGTACGCCGATCAATGTGGGAGCGGCCTTGNNTGGGCCGCAAAGCGGCCCCGAATTCCAGGATCAGACGCGGAACTGGCTGACCAGCGTCTGCAACTGCCCACCCAACCGCGCCAGCTCCACGCTGGATGCCGCCGTCTCGTCACTGGCCGCCGCCGTCTGCTCCGACACGTCGCGCACATTCAGGATGCTGCGGCTGATCTCCTCCGCCACCGCACTCTGCTGCTCCGCCGCTGCGGCAATCTGCTGGTTCATCGACTGGATGCTCGATACCGTGCTGGTGATGCTCTCCAGCGAAGCCCCGGCCTTGCGCGCCAGCTCGACGCTGCTGTCGGTCAGGGTGCGGCTGCCGTGCATGGCCGTAGCCACTTGCTGGGTGCCGTGCTGCAGGCTGGCGATCAGCTCTTCGATCTCTTCGGTGGATTTTTGCGTGCGCTGGGCCAGGCCGCGCACTTCATCGGCGACCACGGCAAAGCCACGCCCGGCCTCGCCGGCACGCGCCGCTTCGATCGCCGCGTTCAGCGCCAGCAGGTTGGTCTGTTCGGCCACCGACTTGATCACGTCCATCACGCTGCCGATCTTCTGGCTTTCCTGCTGCAGCAGGTTCATGGCCTCGGTGGAGCGGTGCATGTCTTCGGCCAGGCGCTCGATCTGGCCAATCGCCTCACCCACCACGCGGTCGCCGGCACGGGCTTCGTCATCGGCACCGGTGGCAGCATGCGATGCCTGCTCGGCATTGCGCGCCACCTCCTGAACGGTGGCCGCCATTTCGTGCATGGCGGTGGCCACCTGGTCGGTCTCGACCTTCTGGCTGTTGGCGCCGGCGCTGGTCTGCTCGGTCACCGCCGACAGTTCCTCGGCGGCGCTGGCGATCTGGGTGACGCCGTCGCGGATGCCGCTGATCAGCTCGCGCAGGGTGCTGCCCATGCGCGCGATGCCCTGCTGCAGCACGCCCAGTTCGTCGCGGCGGGTAACCCGCAACTGCTGGGTGAGGTCGCCGCTGGCGATCTTTTCCACCGCCACCAGGGTGTCGCGCAGCGGGCGGGTGATCTGCCGGGTGATCAGCACTGCCGCCAGTACGCCGACCAGCAGCGCCAGCAGCGTGGCGATGGTCTGCAGGCTGCGCGCCTGAGTGCTCTCGATGTCGCGGCGCTGCAGCTGGATCTGGTACAGCGCGTCGCTGCGCTTGACGATGTCGGCACCCTGTACGGTCATTTCGGCGCGCGCAGTGGTGATGTTGGCGACTGCATCGCGGAACTGGCGCACGGCGTCACGGTAGGCCAGCACCGAGCCTTCGAACTGTTGCACGCGCGTGTCTTCGGCGGGCAGCTGGCGCTTGAGGTTGTCGATTTCGGCCAGGGCCGCGTCCAGCTGGCGCAGGGCGGCCTGCTCGTTGGTGGCGCTGTTGTCGGCGATGTAGCCGCGGACGTCGATGCGTACCTGCAGCAGTTGCTGGCGAGCCTTGCTGATCAGCTGGTACTGGGCCAGGCGCACGCTGTCGGCTTCGGGGCGTGCCATGACTTCCTGGCTGAGGATGTCCATGGCCTGGTCGGCGCGGCTGGCCGAGCCGTCCATGGCCGTGCGCGCGGTGCGGGTGGCGTCGTAGCCCTGGCGCATTTTGTTCAGCGACACCTTGTAGGCGCTGATGGTTTCGCCCAGCTCACCCAGCAGCTTGATGTTTTCCGGGCTCTTGAAGGTGCTGGCCAGGTAGGCCTGCTGCTTGCTGAAGGCGTCCAGCTTGGCCTGGGTGTTGGCGGCGGCGGCATCGTCGCCGTTGGCGATCATGTACTGCAGGCGCGCAATACGCAGGTCGGTCAGGTCCTTGTTGAGCTGGCCGATATCGCCCATCCAGTTGCTGCGGTCGATCAGGCTGCCCAGGCTGGTCCAGCCGGTCAGGGCCAGCAGGCCGGTGAGAATCAGTACCAGGCCGAAGCCCAGGCCGAGTTTGAGGTTGACGCTGATGTTGGCGAACCAGTTGTTCATGCACGCTCTCCAGAAATTTTTTTCGCTCGCTTGATCGTCGATCGCCAGGCGTTGTTGTTCTGGATGCCTGCTGACTCGTGCAGGGGTTATCGGCAGTGATGGGGGAAGCTGAAACGCTTTTTCAGCAGATTTGTAACTGACTTGATTGGGGCTGCATGGCAGCCCCATGAAGCCTTAGAGGTTGCGCGCACTGAAGGTATCGCAGCGGTTCACCTCACCCTCGGCAAACCCGGCCTTGAACCAGCGCACCCGCTGCGCCGAGGTGCCATGGGTGAAGGAGTCCGGCACCACGCGGCCGCGGCCCTGCTGCTGCAGGCGGTCATCGCCAATGGCATTGGCCGCGTTCAGCGCCTCTTCGACGTCACCCGGCTCCAGCCAGTTCAGGCGCTTCTGCGCCTGGTAGGCCCATACGCCGGCCAGGCAGTCGGCCTGCAGCTCCTGGCGCACCAGCAGGCCGTTGTCGCCTTCCATGCGCTGGCCACTGCGGCGCGCGGCATCGACCTTGGCCGACACGCCCAGCAGGGTTTGCACATGATGGCCGATTTCGTGGGCGATCACGTAGGCCTGGGCAAAGTCGCCGGCGGCGGCGAAGCGGGTTTCCATTTCGCGGAAGAACGACATGTCCAGGTAAACCCGCTGGTCCGCCGGGCAGTAGAACGGCCCCACCGCCGCCGAGGCAAAGCCACAGGCCGAATTGACCTGGCCGCTGAACAGCACCAGCTTGGGGTCGCGGTACTGCTTGCCGCCCTCGGCGAACAGGGCTTTCCAGGTGTCTTCGGTATCGCCCAGGATCGAGGCGACGAACTCGGCCTGCTGGTCGTTGGCCGGCGGGGCCTTGCCACCCGCACCGCTGGGCACCTGCTGTTGCTGCTGCTCCATCTGGCCGGCGAGCTGGCCGAGAATCTGCAACGGGTCCTGGCCGGTGAGCCAACCGATGCCGACAATCAGCAGCACTGCGCCAAGCCCCAGCCCCTTGCCGCCGCCGAAACGCATGCCGCCGCCACCACCTTCACCTCGGGCATCGACCACATTGTCGCTGCGTCGGCCTTTTCGCCATTCCATGAATGTTCTCCGGAGCTTGAAACAAGAAGGCAAAGATTAGTCCACGACAGCGGCGAGTGTCAGGCCAAGGTGTTTATCCATAACCAAATGGTTATGTTTGAAATGCCTGATTTCAATATTCATTGCGCGCTACCTGCCTGAAACTGCATGTGGGAGCGGGCTTGCCCGCGACAGGGTTTCGTAGAAGCCCCCCTCGCATTTCCATAATTCCAAGAGAGGAAACCGGCATGCCCGCCCAGGACAACAGCCGCTTTGTGATCCGTGATCGCAACTGGCACCCGAAAGCCCTTACGCCTGACTACAAGACGTCCATTGCCCGCTCGCCGCGCCAGGCGCTGGTCAGCATCCCGCAGTCGATCAGCGAAACCACCGGTCCGGACTTTTCCCACCTGGGCTTCGGCGCCCATGACCATGACCTGCTGCTGAACTTCAATAACGGCGGCTTGCCGATCGGCGAGCGCATCATCGTCGCCGGCCGTGTAGTCGATCAGTACGGCAAGCCAGTACCGAACACCCTGGTGGAAATGTGGCAGGCCAACGCCGGCGGCCGCTACCGTCACAAGAACGACCGCTACCTGGCACCGCTGGACCCGAACTTCGGTGGCGTCGGCCGCTGCCTGACCGACCGTGACGGCTACTACAGCTTCCGCACCATCAAGCCGGGCCCGTACCCATGGCGCAACGGCCCGAACGACTGGCGCCCGGCGCACATCCACTTCGCCATCAGTGGCCCGTCGATCGCCACCAAGCTGATCACCCAGCTGTACTTCGAGGGTGACCCGCTGATCCCGATGTGCCCGATCGTCAAGTCGATCGCCAACCCGCAAGCCGTGCAGCAGTTGATCGCCAAGCTCGACATGAGCAACGCCAACCCGATGGACTGCCTGGCCTACCGCTTCGACATCGTGCTGCGTGGCCAGCGCAAGACCCACTTCGAAAACTGCTGAGGACCCCGCCATGCCAATCGAACTGCTGCCGGAAACCCCTTCGCAGACCGCCGGCCCCTACGTGCACATCGGCCTGGCCCTGGAAGCGGCCGGCAACCCGACCCGCGACCAGGAAATCTGGAACCGCCTGGCCAAGCCGGATGCGCCCGGCGAGCATATTCTGCTGATCGGCCATGTGTATGACGGCAATGGCCACCTGGTGCGGGACTCGTTCCTGGAGCTCTGGCAAGCCGACGCCAACGGTGAGTACCAGGATGCCTACAACCTGGAAAACGCCTTCAACAGCTTTGGCCGCACGGCTACCACCTTTGACGCGGGTGAGTGGACGGCGCATACGGTGAAGCCAGGCGTGGTGAAAAACGCCGCCGGTGTGCCAATGGCACCGCACATCAACATCAGCCTGTTTGCCCGGGGGATCAACATCCACCTGCACACGCGCCTGTATTTCGATGATGAGGCCGAGGCCAATGCCAAGTGCCCGGTGCTCAACCTGATCGAGCAGCCGCAGCGGCGCGAGACCCTGGTGGCCAAGCGTTGTGAGGTGGACGGGAAGACGGCGTATCGCTTCGATATCCGTATTCAGGGGGAAGGGGAGACAGTCTTCTTCGACTTCTGATTCAAGCCACTGGGGCTGCTCTGCAGCCCATCGCGACACAAGGCCGCTCCCACATTGATCGGCGTACGCAGGCCTTTGTGGGAGCGGCCTTGTGTCGCGAAAGGGCCGCAGAGCGGCCCCGGCAATCTACCGGTCAACGCCGAACCAGCAGAACCCCACTTTCCATGTGGTGGGTATAGGGGAACTGGTCAAACAACGCACACCGCTCGATGCGGTGGGTGTCGTGCAACTGGGCAATGTTCGCTGCCAGTGTCTCCGGGTTGCACGAGATGTACAGGATCCGCTCGAAACGCCGGGTCAGCTCGCAGGTATCCGGATCCATCCCCGCCCGCGGCGGGTCGACGAACACCGTACCGAACGCGTAGCTCTTCAGGTCGATGCCTTCCAGTCGGCGGAACGGTCGCACCTCGTTCAGTGCCTGGGTCAGCTCTTCTGCCGACAGGCGCACCAGCCGCACGTTATCCACAGCGTTCTCGTCGAGGTTGCTCAGCGCGGCGTTGACCGAGGTCTTGCTGATTTCCGTGGCCAGCACCTGGCGCACGCGAGTGGCCAGCGGCAGGGTGAAGTTGCCGTTGCCGCAGTACAGCTCCAGCAGGTCGTCGTCACGCTCGCCAATGGCCTCGAAGGCCCAGCTCAGCATCTTCTGGTTCACCGCGCCGTTGGGCTGGGTGAACGCGCCTTCCGGCTGGCGATAGCTGAACACACGGCCAGCGACGTCGAGCTTTTCCACCGCGTAGTCACGGCCGATCACCAGGCGCTTGCCCTTGGAGCGGCCAATGATGCTCACGCCCAGCTCTTCGGCCAGTTGCCGTGCGGCCACTTCCCAGGCCTCGTCCAGCGGGCGGTGGTAGCACAGGGTGACCATGGCATCGCCGGCCAGGGTGGTGAGGAACTCCACCTGGAACAGCCGGTTGCCCAGTTCCTCGCTGGCCTGCCAGGCCGCCTTCAGGCGTGGCATCAGTGCATTGATGCGCTGGCTGGCGATGGGGAAGTCGTCGATCAGGATCGCCTTGTGCTTCTCGCCCGGGGCGAACATGGCGTAGTGGCGCTGGCCGTCTTCGCGCCACAGGCGGAACTCGGCGCGCAGGCGGTAATGCTCGCGCGGCGAGTCGAAAACAGCCGGCTCCGGCGCGCCGAACGGCGCCAGCAGCTCGCGCAGCCGGGCCACCTTGGCGTCCAGCTGGGTGGCGTAGGAGGAGGGGTCGAAAGCAGCACTCATGCGTTGAACCAGCCCAGCTTGATGACGAACAGGATGGAAAGGATCACCAGGGCCGGGTTCAGGTCGCGGTGGCGGCCGGAGATCAGCTTGACGGCGGTCCAGGAAATGAAGCCGAAGGCGATGCCGTTGGCGATCGAGTAGGTCAGCGGCATGGCCAGGGCGGTCACTACCACCGGTGCGGCTTCGGTGACGTCGTCCCAGTTTATTTCCGCCAGGCCCGAGGCCATCAGCACCGCGACGAACAGCAGCGCCGGGGCAGTGGCGAAGGCTGGCACGCTACCGGCCAGCGGGGCGAAGAACAGCGCCAGCAGGAACAGTACCGCGACCACGATGGCGGTCAGGCCGGTGCGGCCACCGGCGCTCACGCCCGCGGCAGATTCGATGTAGCTGGTGGTGGTCGAGGTGCCCAGCAGGGAGCCGGCCATGGCTGCAGTGCTGTCGGCGATCAGGGCACGGCCCATCTTCGGCATGTGGCCGTCCTTGCCCATCAGCCCGGCGCGCTTGGCCACGCCGATCAGGGTACCGGAGTTGTCGAACAGGTCGACGAACAGGAAGGCGAAGATCACGCTGACCAGGCCCACGTCCAGCGCGCCGGCGATATCCAGCTGCAGGAAGGTCGGGGCCAGCGATGGCGGCATCGAGACCACGCCGCCGAATGGTGTCACGCCCATCAGGATCGAGGCGATGGTTACGGCGAGAATGCCGATCAGCACGGCGCCGCGCACTTTCAGCGACTCCAGGCCGACGATCAGGAAGAAGCCCAGGGTGGCGAGGATCGGTGCTGGCTGCTTGAGGTCGCCCAGGCCCACCAGGGTAGCCGGGTTATCGACGACGATGCCCGCGTTATGCAGAGCAATCAGCGCCAGGAACAGGCCGATACCCGCGGCGATGGCCGAACGCAGCGGCAGCGGGATGCTGTTCACGATCCATTCGCGGATGCGGAAGATCGACAGCAGGAAGAACATCACTGCCGACAGGAACACCGCGCCCAGTGCCACCTGCCAGGTGTGGCCCATGTGCAGCACCACGGTATAGGTGAAGAATGCGTTCAGGCCCATGCCCGGCGCCAGGGCGATCGGGTAGTTGGCGATCAGGCCCATGGTCACCGAGCCGATGGCCGCGGCCAGGCAGGTGGCGACGAAGATCGCGCCCTTGTCCATGCCGGTCTCGCCGAGGATGCTCGGGTTGACGAACAGGATGTAGGCCATGGCCAGGAAGGTGGTGACGCCCGCGAGAATCTCGGTGCGCACATTGGTGTTGTGTGCTTTCAGTTGAAACAGCCTTTCCAGCATGCCCGCTCCCAAGGCGCCCCCGGCGCCATGAATGTATCGACCCCATCAGCAAAGCACAGACCGTACCGGTTGCCGTGGTTTTGTGTGGGGCGGAAAAAAGCCGCGCATCATACCAGCATGCTTGGCGGGGGCCTATCGCCGTTGGGGAATGGTAATTTTTTCCCTGTGCCGGCCTCTTCGCGGGTGAACCCGCTCCCACAGGTACCCCACCAGGCCTGATGGCGACGCGCTCCTGGTGGGAGCGGGTTTACCCGCGAAAGGGCCGGTACAGGCTACAGATCAACCGTTATGCAACCGATCTCGCTTGGCCAGTGTGGGGAACAGTCTTATCCACACCCCAGTCACCACTAAAGTGCCCACTCCGCCCAGTACCACCGCCGGCACCGTCCCAAACCAGTGCGCCGTAACCCCCGATTCGAACTCGCCGAGCTGGTTCGAGGCACCAATGAACAAGCCGTTCACCGCGCTCACCCGCCCGCGCATTTCGTCCGGCGTCTCCAGCTGCACGAAGGCGCCGCGGATGACCATGCTGATCATGTCCGCCGCGCCCAGCACCACCAGTACTGCCAGCGAGAACCAGAACGAGGTCGACAGGCCAAAGGCGATGGTCGCCACGCCGAACACGCCCACTGCCGTGAACATGGTCCGCCCCACGTTGCGCTCGAACGGGAAGCGCGCCAGCCACAGCGACATCAGCAACGCTCCCACCGCTGGCGCCGAGCGCAGCAGGCCCAGGCCCAGCGGGCCGGTCAGCAGGATGTCCTTGGCGAACACCGGCAGCAGCGCGGTGGCCCCGCCCAGCAGTACGGCGAACAGGTCCAGCGAGATGGCGCCCAGAATGTCGGGCCGGCTACGGATGAAGCGGATACCGGCCAGCAGCGATTCGATGCTGGCGCGCCCGCGCTGGGCCACCTGGCCGCGTGCCTGCAGGCTCAAGGTCAGGACACAGGCGATGGCGTACAGGGCTACGGTGGGGCCGTATACCCAGATGCTGCCGAAGGCATACAGGAAACCGCCCACCGCCGGTGCCACGATGGTTGCCGTCTGGGTGGCCGAGGCTGAAGCCGCCACCGCGCGCGGGAACAGACCGGCCGGTACCACGTTGGGCAGCAGCGCCTGGGTCGCCGGCATTTCGAACGAACGCGTGGCACCGAGCAGGAAGGCGAGGGCGAAGATCAGCTCGCGGGTGACGTTGTCGGTTGCGCTGCCCAGCGCCAGTGCCAGGGCTATCAGCCCCTGCAGGCTCTGGCACAGCGCTGCGACCTTGCGCCGGTCATAGCGGTCGGCGACATGCCCGGTGTGCAGCATGAACAGCACCCGAGGGGCGAACTCGACCAGGCCGACCAGGCCCAGGTCCAGCACATTGCCGGTCAACTGGTAGAGGTGCCAGCCAATGGCCACGGTAAGCATCTGGAAGCCGCTGGCGGTGAACACGCGGGCCAGCCAGAAGGCCAGGAAAGGGCGGTGGTGACGCAACAACTGCGGTGCGGAATCGGACATCGGAAACCAGGGGCCTCGGCGCAGTAGAGGGGGGCGCAGCGTATCATCTGTTTGTAACAACCGGTTACTGTTTGCCGGGGTCGGCACTTTTTCACGCGTCATGAAAGGGGGTGGGGCAACGGGTCACGCGGCAATCAACCACACGGCCCGTCAGGCCATTCAGGACTATGCTTCCTAGCAATCGTTGATCTGGATCAATCGTTCCAGATGTAACGATCGGGCCCTCGGGCCGAAATCCCTGCGATCGAACAGAACAATTCCAACGCGCCGCACTCGACTACCGTGGGGGCAGTGGGCGACGGGGCCAGCGGCCCGGACGCCGGATTATCTGAAGAGGAAGCACCATGTTCGGAATAGAGGCCTTGGAACTCGCCCGAATGCAGTTTGCCTTTACCGTGTCGTTTCATATCCTGTTCCCGGCCATCACCATTGGCCTGGCGAGCTACCTGGCAGTCCTCGAGGGCCTCTGGCTGCGGACCAATAACCAGGTCTACCGTGACCTTTATCACTTCTGGTCGAAAATCTTCGCCGTCAACTTCGGCATGGGCGTGGTTTCCGGGTTGGTCATGGCCTACCAGTTCGGCACCAACTGGAGCCGCTTCTCCGACTTCGCCGGCGCCATTACCGGCCCGCTGCTCACTTACGAGGTGCTGACCGCGTTCTTCCTCGAGGCCGGCTTCCTGGGGGTCATGCTGTTTGGCTGGAACCGCGTCGGCCGTGGCTTGCACTTCTTCTCCACGGTGATGGTGGCGCTTGGCACACTGGTCTCGACCTTCTGGATCCTCGCCTCCAACAGTTGGATGCAGACCCCACAAGGCCACGAGATCATCGATGGCCGGGTGGTGCCGGTGGACTGGCTGGCAGTGGTGTTCAACCCCTCGTTCCCCTACCGCCTGGCGCACATGGCCACTGCCGCGTTCGTCTCCACTGCCTTCTTCGTCGGTGCCTCGGCGGCCTGGCACCTGCTGCGCGGGCGTGACAACCCGGCGGTGCGCAAGATGCTGTCGATGGCCATGTGGATGGCGCTGATCGTCGCCCCGATCCAGGCGGTGATCGGTGACTTCCATGGCCTCAACACGCTCAAGCACCAGCCGGTGAAGATCGCCGCGATCGAAGGCCACTGGGAGAACGTGCCCGGCGAGCCGACCCCGCTGATCTTGTTCGGCATCCCCGACATGCAGGCCGAAACCACCCGCTTCAAGCTCGAGATTCCGGCACTCGGCAGCCTGATCCTGACCCACAGCCTGGACAAGCAGGTGCCGGCGATGAAGGAGTTCCCGCCCGAAGACCGGCCTAACTCGACCATCGTCTTCTGGTCGTTCCGGATCATGGTCGGGCTGGGTTTCCTGATGATCTTCGTCGGCCTGTGGAGCCTCTGGCTGCGCAAGCGCGGCACGCTCTACACCTCGCGGCCGTTCCTGTACCTGGCCCTGTGGATGGGGCCTTCCGGGTTGATCGCGCTGCTGGCCGGCTGGTTCACCACCGAAATCGGCCGCCAACCCTGGGTGGTGTATGGCCTGATGCGCACGGCAGACGGTGTGTCGAACCACAGTTATGCCCAGCTCGGCTTCACCCTGGTGGCCTTCGTGGTGGTGTACTTCGCCCTGTTCGGCACCGGCCTTGGCTACATGATGCGCCTGGTGCGCAAAGGGCCGCAGACCGGTGAGGGTGACGAGCACAGCCCCGGTGGCCCAGGCACCAAACGCACGCCGGCGCGGCCGCTGTCCGCCGCCGATGATGGCCGAGAGGCCAACTCCGCCAGCCTGAGCAAGGGGAACTGAACCATGGGTATCGACCTTCCGCTGATCTGGGCCGTGATCATCATCTTCGGCGTCATGATGTATGTGGTGATGGATGGTTTCGACCTGGGGATCGGCATGCTCTTCCCGTTCGTCAAGGGCGAGCATGACCGCGATGTGATGATGAACACCGTCGCCCCCGTGTGGGACGGCAACGAAACCTGGCTGGTGCTGGGCGGTGCCGGGCTGTTCGGGGCATTCCCGATGGCTTATTCGGTAGTGCTGGAGGCCCTGTACCTGCCATTGATCCTGATGCTGATCGGCCTGATCTTCCGCGGCGTGGCCTTCGAGTTCCGCTTCAAGGCCAAGGCCGACAAGCGCCATATCTGGGACAAGGCGTTCATCTGGGGCTCGCTGATTGCCACCTTCTTCCAGGGCGTGGCGCTGGGCGCCTTCCTCGAAGGCTTCAAGGTGGTCGACCGGCATTTCGCCGGCGGCACACTTGACTGGCTGACCCCGTTCAGCCTGTTCTGCGGCCTGGGGCTGATCGTTGCCTACACCCTGTTGGGTTGCACCTGGCTGATCATGAAGACCGAAGGGGCGCTGCAGCAGAAGATGCACGACATCGCCCGGCCGTTGGCGCTGGTGCTGCTGGTGGTGATCGGCATCGTCAGCCTGTGGACACCGATCGCCTACCCGCAGATTGCCGAGCGCTGGTTCAGCATGCCTAACCTGGTCTGGTTCATGCCGGTGCCGCTGCTGGTGCTGGTAACCTTCTACGGGTTGCTCAAGGCGGTGGCGCGCAATGCCCACTACACGCCGTTCCTGCTGACGTTGGTGCTGATCTTCCTTGGTTACAGCGGCCTGGGCATCAGCCTGTGGCCGAATATCATCCCGCCGTCGATCTCGATCTGGGACGCTGCGGCGCCACCGCAGAGCCAGGGCTTCATGCTGGTGGGCACCCTGTTCATCCTGCCGTTCATCCTCATGTATACCTTCTGGAGCTATTACGTGTTCCGCGGCAAGGTTACCCATGAAGACGGCTATCACTAGGAGGGCCGCATGATGACCGGCAAGCATGGTTTGGACGAGAAGAAACCCCTGTGGCAGCGGCTGGGTTGGCTGCTGCTGATCTGGGCGATGAGCGTGGCGGCCCTGGGTGTGGCGGCCTGGGTGATGCGCCTGTTCATGGGGGCAGCGGGGTTGACTACCCATTGAGGTAAGCCTGTTCTGGCCCTATCGCCGGCAAGC
>NZ_JAMBDI010000052.1:23362-38367 GCF_036858055.1 Pseudomonas sp. SF2
CTTGCCGGCGATAGGGCCGGTACAGGCTTACTTGCGGGCTTTCAGGATAACGAACTTGGGCGTTGCGGCCACCTGCTCAACCCCACGGAACAACCGCGCCAGCTTGCTGTGATAGCCCAGGTGCCGGTTACCCACGATATACAGCGCACCGCCCACCACCAGCGCTTCCCGCGCCTGCTGGAACATGCGCCAGGCGAGGAAGTCACCCACTACCTGCTGCTGGTGGAACGGCGGGTTGCACAGCACCACGTCCAGCGACTGCTTCTCCACCCCCGCCAACCCATCAGCTGCCTCGAACACCGCCGGGCGCTCACCCAGCGCGGCCTGCCAGTTCTCTTGTGCCGATTGCACCGCCATGTACGACTCGTCGACCAGGGTGTACTGGGCATCCGGGTTGTCCAGGGCGCTGGCTATCGCCAGCACGCCGTTGCCGCAACCCAGGTCCGCCACCCGCGCACGGCCCAGTTCGCGGGGCAGGTGCGGGAGGAACGCCCGGGTGCCGATGTCCAGACCCTCACGGCAGAACACGTTGGCGTGGTTGACCAACTCCAGCGCCGGCGCGTCAAGACGGTAGCGGCTAGGGTAGGGCGAGCGGGCGACAGGCCGTTCGGCCACCGTTGCTGTCAGCAACCGAGCCTTTTTTTGTGCCAGCGAGGCCTGCACCGGGCCGATGTACTTCTCCATAAGGTCACCTGCCGCTCGTGGCAGGTGCTTGATCATCGCCCCGGCAATCACCTGTGCACCGGGCGCCAGGTGGCCTTGCAGGCGGATCAGCTGTTCTTCGAGCAGGGCCAGGGTCTTGGGCACGCGCACCAGCACCCGGTCGAACGGGCCTTGCCAGTGTTCGCTGGCCGGTACGAACGGCACGCTGTCAAACGGCAGGCCATTGCGTGTCAGGTTCTTTTCCAGGGCCAGGTGCGCCAGGTGCGAGTCGCCACTGCTGACCACCTGCAGCTTGCCCGCCAGGCTGGCGGCCAGGGCGCCAAAGCTGTCATTGAGCACCAGCACCCGGCAGTTGGCCGCGGGGGCCTGTTCGTGCAGCTGCGCAAGCAGGTACTCGTCGGCGGCATCGAAAGCCTGCAGCGGGTCGTTGGCCTGTTCCGGCTGGCGGATCAGGTCGAGTTCGGCGTAGGGGGTGGTCAACAGGGGCATGGCGTCTGGCTCGGGTACGAAACTGCCCGTTGCGGTTCGCTCCGGGCTTTGCCGGGCGATTCTACAGGGCTTTGCCCAAGGTCGCAGGTTTGAAGGTCAGATCCAGCCACGCAGGGCGGCGATGGCGATGGCGCCGGCCTTGTTGGCGGCGTTGGTCTTGGTGATGACACTGCGGATATGGAAGTTCACCGTGCTTTGCGACAGCGACAGGATGCAGGCCACGTCGGCGGCGGTCTTGCCGGCGGCCGACCATTTCAGCACTTCAAGTTCCCGATCGCTCATTTTCGGCGCCGGCGGGCACAGTGCATTGAGGTGGTGTTCGCCAAGCACCGCATGCAGGGTGTGGCACAGCCACTGCACGTTGCCGGCCTTGCCGTAGAGCTCTGCCATATTGATGCTGCCGGCAGGCCTGGCCACGCTGATCTGGCTTTCGTTGTGATGCAGATCGTGCAGCGACTGTGTCCAGCCATGGCGCAGACCGTGCTGGCAGGCGATTTCACGAAACTGCGGGGCTTCACGATACAGCTCGTCGGTCCATTGCACTGGCATGGTCGAGGTGTGGCTCAGGTATGCGGCCGCGTCCTGCTTGTAGAGCTCGTCGCCCTGATAGCGCTCGATCCAGCCGCTCGGGTAATTGCTGTAAAGGTACAGTCTGGGTGTTTGCGTGGCGATCTGGATGCGAATGTTCAGCCCGAGATATTCCATGCCCAGGTCCTGTGCCAGGCAAACCGCGATGTCGAACAGCTTCCGTGGGCTGCGTTCGCTGGCAAACGTATGAAGATGCTCGGGTTTCCAGTGAAGCATCTGAACAACTCCTTGGGTTCCAGGATTCATTCCGTTTGGGTGCCCGGATGATTGTAGGAAAAGACCTACGATCCCGCTGGGAATTTTTTGTTATAGCACTCAGGATTTTCTGCGACTTCGGCAGGATCGCCGCAGATGAGGCCCTACAAAGCAGTGGTTTTTATCCGCGCTACTTTGCGCGACACTGTGCACACGCCAAACCTGGAGCCCGATATGACCGCTAGCGCCGAAAAGTTCACCCGCCAGACCCTGCTCGATGTTCAGCCACTGACGCCGAACCTCTTCAGCCTGCGGGTTACGCGCGATGCGGGGTTCCGCTTCCGTTCCGGCCAGTTCGCCCGCCTGGGCGTGACCAAGGCCGATGGCAGTGTAGTGTGGCGTGCCTACTCCATGGTCAGCGCGCCCCATGACGAGCACCTGGACTTCTTCTCCATCGTGGTGCCTGGTGGGGAATTCACCAGTGAGCTGAGCAGGCTGGGGGCGGGCGATGCTCTGCTGATCGATCGCCAGGCCTTCGGCTTCCTTACCCTCGACCGCTTCGTCGGTGGCCGCGACCTGTGGTTGCTGGCGACCGGTACTGGCATTGCGCCGTTCATGTCGATCCTGCAGGACTTCGAGGCTTGGGAGCGTTTCGACAACATCAAGCTGGTGTATTCGGTGCGCGAAGCGAAAGAGCTGGCCTATGTGGATGAAATCGCCGGGCTGGAGCAGCGCGATTACCTGGCCGAGTTCGCCGGCAAGTTGCAGTTCATTCCGGTGGTGACCCGTGAACAGCACCCGGGGGCGTTGAACCAGCGTATTACCACGCTGATCGAGAATGGCGAACTGGAGAAGGCGGCGGGGCTGGAGCTGTCGCCGGAACATTCGCGGGTGATGCTGTGTGGCAACCCGCAGATGATTGACGATACGCGCAAGGTACTGAAGGCGCGCGACCTGCAATTGAGCCTGAGCAAGCGGCCGGGGCAGGTGGCGGTAGAGAATTACTGGTAAGGCCGTTGGGGGAGCGGCGGTGCGGCGGTCCGATCTGCCCGCGAACACCGGCGGAGCCGGTGCCATCCACCGCGTTGGATTCTTCGCGGGCATGCCCGCTCCCACAGCGCTCCCTATATAACCTCAGGGCAAACGGTTCTGGTTCTGCGCCTTGAGCAAATCGCGGATCTCGGTCAGCAAGGTCTCTTCGGCAGTCGGCACAGGCGGTGCAGTCGGTGCCACGGCCTCTTCACGCTTGAGCTTGTTGATCGCCTTCACCCCCATGAAGATGGCAAAGGCCACGATCACGAAGTCGATCACGGTCTGGATGAACTTGCCATAGGCCAGCACCACCGCCGGAACGTCACCTTCGGCAGCCTTCAGGGTAACTGCCAGGTCGCTGAAGTCCATGCCACCGATCAACAGGCCCAGTGGCGGCATGACCACGTCACCGACGAAAGACGAGACGATCTTGCCGAAGGCCGCGCCGATGATGATACCGACCGCCATGTCGACGACATTGCCTTTGACCGCGAAGGCCTTGAACTCACTGATCATGCCCATGTTTGGTTCCTTGTAACAAAAGGTAAGGTTTACGCAGTGTAAGCCACTTGAACGCTTCATGCGTTGTGCTCTGGGCTACTGACTGCGGTTAGAACGAATAGTTTTGTCGCATCCCGAGGCGTTCGAGGCACGTCCAGCTCGGCTATCATGGCGGTTTTTTCCAGGAGACCCCCAGCCATGGCCAAGGCCAAGCGCTTGTATGGCTGCACCGAGTGCGGTGCGACCTTCCCCAAATGGGCCGGCCAGTGTGGCGAATGCGGGGCCTGGAACACTTTGGTCGAGACCATGATCGAAAGCGGCGGCGCCGCTGCGCCCAGTAGCGGCCGTGCCGGCTGGACCGGTCAGCAGGCGCAGATCAAGACCCTGGCCGAAGTCAGCGTCGAGGAAATCCCGCGCTTCACCACCAGCAGCACCGAACTGGACCGCGTGCTGGGCGGTGGCCTGGTGGATGGCTCGGTGGTGTTGATCGGTGGCGACCCCGGCATCGGCAAGTCGACCATCCTGCTGCAAACCTTGTGCAACATTGCCGTGGGCATGCCGGCGCTGTATGTCACCGGCGAGGAGTCGCAGCAGCAGGTGGCCATGCGCTCGCGGCGCCTGGGCCTGCCCCAGGACCAGCTCAAGGTGATGACCGAAACCTGTATCGAGACCATCATCGCCACGGCGCGCCAGGAAAAGCCACGGGTGATGGTAATCGACTCGATCCAGACCATTTTCACCGAGCAGCTGCAATCGGCGCCCGGCGGCGTGGCTCAGGTACGCGAGAGCACGGCGTTGCTGGTGCGCTACGCCAAACAGAGCGGTACGGCGATTTTCCTGGTCGGCCACGTGACCAAGGAGGGCTCGCTGGCCGGGCCACGGGTACTTGAGCACATGGTCGATACCGTGCTGTATTTCGAGGGCGAGTCCGATGGCCGCCTGCGCCTGCTGCGGGCGGTGAAGAACCGCTTTGGCGCGGTCAACGAGCTGGGTGTGTTCGGCATGACCGACCGTGGCCTTAAAGAAGTGTCCAATCCGTCGGCGATCTTCCTCAACCGCACCCAGGAGGAAGTGCCGGGCAGCGTGGTGATGGCGACCTGGGAGGGCACCCGGCCGATGCTGGTTGAAGTGCAGGCGCTGGTCGACGACAGCCACCTGGCCAACCCGCGCCGGGTGACCCTGGGCCTGGACCAGAACCGCCTTGCCATGTTGCTGGCAGTGCTGCACCGCCATGGCGGTATTCCTACCCATGACCAGGACGTGTTCCTCAACGTGGTCGGCGGGGTGAAGGTGCTGGAAACGGCTTCGGACCTGGCGCTGCTGGCGGCGGTGATGTCCAGCCTGCGCAACCGGCCCCTGGCCCATGGCCTGCTGGTGTTTGGCGAGATTGGCCTGTCGGGCGAGGTGCGGCCGGTGCCCAGTGGCCAGGAGCGCTTGAAGGAGGCGGCCAAGCACGGCTTCAAGCGGGCCATCGTGCCCAAGGGCAATGCGCCGAAAGAGGCGCCGGCGGGGTTGCAGGTGATTGCCGTTACCCGGCTGGAGCAGGCCCTGGATGCGCTATTTGAGTAATTTGTAGCTTGTACCGGCCCTTTCGCGGGTAAACCCGCTCCCACAGGTACCGCATCAGCTTCAGGGTTGTGCAAACCCTGTGGGAGCGGGTTTACCCGCGAAAGGGCCGGTACAGGCAAAACGAAAAAGGGGCCGACGATGCGCGTCGGCCCCCCACCTCACCGCTCAGTCAGCAGTCAATGCTCGGCAACCGCACTGCGCCTGACCGTTTCATTGCCATGCTCGTCCAGTTCCAGCATCGGCACTTCATTACCCTCGGCATCGAACAGCTTGCCATCCTTGAAGTAGTCGCCATCACGCAGCGCTGAAATGTCCGAGTACTGGATGGTGCGCTCGTACGCGGCGGCAAACACCGACTGCTGGTCCGAGTTGCCGGCGGTGAAGTGGTTGAAGATCAGGTTCAGCAGGATGGCCATGATCGCCGCCGAGCTGATGCCCGAGTGGAAGATGGTCTCGAACCAGTTCGGGAAGTGGTGGTAGAAGGTCGGTGCGGCAATCGGGATCATGCCGAAGCCCAGCGAGGCGGCAACGATGATCAGGTTGACGTTGTTCTTGTAGCTGACCTTGGACAGGGTACGGATACCACTGGCCGCCACGGTGCCGAACAGCACGATGCCCGCGCCACCCAGTACCGGGGTAGGGACTGCTGCTATCACCCGGCCCATGATCGGCAACAGGCCCAGCACCACCAGGATCACGCCACCGGTGGCCACCACGTAGCGGCTCTTGACCCCGGTCACGGCTACCAGGCCGACGTTCTGGGCGAATGCGCTCTGGGTGAACGAGCCGAAGATCGGCGCCAGGACGCTCGACGCCATGTCGGCGCGCAGGCCGTTGCCCAGGCGCTTGGAGTCGACCTTGGTGTCGATGATCTCACCCACGGCGAGGATGTCGGCCGAGGTTTCAACCAAGGTCACCATGATCACGATGCACATCGACAGGATTGCGGCGATGTGGAATTCCGGCATGCCGAAATGAAACGGCGTGGGGAAGGCGAACATCGGGCCCTCGGTGACCTTGCTGAAGTCGGCCATGCCCAGCGCCCAGGCGATCAGGGTGCCGACCACCATGGCCAGCAGGATCGACAGGCGCGAGATGGCCGCGCTGCCCAGCTTGCTCAACAGCAGCACGATGGCGAAGGTCAGTGCTGCCAGGCCGATATTGGCCACGCTGCCGAACTCCGGCGATGCGCTGTTGCCACCCATTACCCAGCGGGCGGCCACGGGCATCAGGGTCAGGCCGATGGTGGTGATGACAATGCCGGTCACCAGCGGCGGAAAGAACTTGGTGATGCGCGAGAACACCGGGGTGATCAGAAAGCCGATCAGCGACGCTGCCATGACCGCGCCGAGCACGCCTGGCAGACCACCACCGCCCTCGCTGCTGAGGATTGCCCCCATGGTTGCCACACCGGCGAACGAAACACCCTGCACCAGCGGCAACTGGCAGCCGAAGAACGGCAAACCGAGGGTTTGCAGCAGGGTGGCCAGGCCACCGGCAAACAGCGAAGCGGCGATCAGCATGCCGATTTCGGCGCCGTTCAGGCCCGCGGCCTGCCCCAGGATCAGGGGTACCGCGACGATCCCGCCGTACATGGTCAGCACATGCTGCAGACCATAGGCCAGGTTGGCCCCAAGGCCGAGGTTTTCATCCTCGGGGCGCTTGGCGGGAGACGTGCTAGTGGACGTAGTCATGGAGCAGGCTCTCTGTTTATTGTTGTGGCGCTACTGTAGACACTTCCTGCAAATGATTTCCACAAGAATTGTATACAATATTTTGATTGGAGCGCGCACAAGAGCGCCCGCAAGGTGTGTGTGCATCCAATGCAGAACGCGTACCAACTCTTCAGAGGCTGTACTAGAGGGGTGTGTACAAAACGCTGCTACCCAGGCTTAAAGCTGTCTGGGTAGACAGGAAACACAAGGTGAGGAAGCCATTAGCTAGCTAAGAGATTTCATTATTCGATGAGTTCGCGCAGCTCACGCATCATTTCGGTGCTGTCGGCCACGTTCAATTCCACAAGACGGTGCAAATGGCTCATCGACTCGAGGTCGATGTACAGGCAGATGAAGCCCAGGCGGTCCGGTTCTTCATGGCGCAGTTCAACTTGCATCTGCACACGTGTATCGGGGTCCAGTTGAATGATGGCGTCGAAATCCTGGGTCAGGTCGGCATCCCAGTTGGCCGGGCGCTCGATCAGCAAACCCTTGAGTGAAAGGTCCAGCAGCTTGGCAGGCCAGCGTTGCAGGCCCTGGCGCAGTTCGGTGGGGGCGTCGAAATCGATGCGCTGAAAGCGGCGGCGTTCGTGTTCGCTCATGGGATAGATCCTCGAATAGGTCCTCAGGGGACATCCTGACTATAGTTAGAGTGGTATGTGCATCAGGTACCGCAATCTGGCCGCAGAGGCTCTAGACCAAAGCAAGTGTGGCAATGCGCGATGACTCGCCCTAGACTCGATGGGCGGTCTTTTCCAATCCACCAGCTGGAAGCAAACCATGAACAACAATAATAGCCTGCTACGCCACATTCCGTGGCTGGCGCTGGCAGTCATAGGAGCCTGTGCGCTGGGTGTGGTTGCCCTGCGTCGCGGCGAGGCGATCAATGCCTTGTGGATCGTGGTCGCGGCGGTGGCCCTCTACCTGGTCGCCTATCGTTACTACAGCCTGTTCATCGCCACCAAGGTGATGCAACTCGACCCGCGCCGAGCCACCCCGGCGGTGCTCAACAACGACGGCCTGGACTACGTCCCGACCAACAAACACATCCTCTTCGGTCACCACTTCGCCGCCATCGCTGGCGCAGGTCCCTTGGTCGGCCCGGTACTCGCCGCGCAGATGGGCTACCTGCCCGGCACGCTGTGGCTGATCGCCGGCGTGGTGCTGGCCGGTGCGGTGCAGGACTTCATGGTCCTGTTCCTGTCCACCCGCCGTAACGGCCGTTCGCTGGGCGACATGGTGCGCGAGGAGATGGGCCGCATTCCGGGCACCATTGCCCTGTTCGGCTGCTTCCTGATCATGATCATCATCCTTGCGGTGCTGGCGTTGATCGTGGTCAAGGCCCTGGCCGAAAGCCCGTGGGGCATGTTCACGGTGATGGCGACCATCCCGATCGCGATGTTCATGGGCATCTACATGCGCTACATCCGCCCGGGCCACATCGGTGAGATTTCGGTCATCGGCGTGGTGCTTCTGCTGGCCTCGATCTGGCTGGGGGGCCAGATTGCTGCAGATCCGACCTGGGGCCCGGCGTTCACCTTCACCGGCGTGCAGATCACCTGGATGCTGGTGGGTTATGGCTTCGTCGCCGCAGTGCTGCCGGTATGGCTGGTACTGGCGCCACGTGACTACCTGTCGACCTTCCTCAAGATCGGCACCATCGTTGGCCTGGCCATCGGTATCCTGATCATCGCGCCCGAGCTGAAAATGCCGGCGCTGACCCAGTTCACCGACGGCACCGGCCCGGTGTGGAAGGGCACCCTGTTCCCGTTCCTGTTCATCACCATCGCCTGTGGTGCGGTGTCCGGCTTCCACGCGCTGATCTCCTCGGGGACCACGCCGAAGCTGCTGGACAACGAAACCAACGCCCGCTACATCGGCTACGGCGGCATGCTGATGGAATCGTTCGTCGCCATCATGGCCATGGTCGCCGCTTCGGTAATCGAGCCGGGCGTGTACTTCGCCATGAACAGCCCGGCCGCGGTGGTCGGTGCAGACGTGGCGTCGGTGGCGCAAACGGTCAGCAGCTGGGGCTTCCTGATCACCCCTGAGCAGCTCGAGGCCACCGCCCGCGACATTGGCGAGCACACTGTGCTGGCCCGTGCCGGTGGCGCTCCAACCCTGGCGGTGGGTATCGCGCAGATCCTGCACCAGGTGCTGCCGGGTGAAAACACCATGGCCTTCTGGTACCACTTCGCGATCCTGTTCGAGGCCCTGTTCATCCTCACTGCGGTAGACGCCGGCACCCGTGCCGGGCGCTTCATGCTGCAGGACCTGCTGGGCAGCTTCGTGCCGGCGCTCAAACGCACCGAATCGTGGACCGCCAACCTGATCGGTACTGCCGGCTGCGTGGCCCTGTGGGGCTACCTGCTGTACCAAGGCGTGATCGACCCGCTGGGTGGCATCAACACCTTGTGGCCGTTGTTCGGCATCTCCAACCAGATGCTGGCCGGTATCGCCCTGATGCTCGGCACCGTGGTGCTGATCAAGATGAAGCGCCAGCGCTACGTCTGGGTCACCCTGCTGCCGGCCGTGTGGCTGCTGATCTGCACCACTACCGCAGGCCTGATCAAGCTGTTCGACCCGAACCCGGCAGTCGGCTTCCTGGCCCTGGCCAAGAAGTACAGCACTGCACTGGACGCCGGCCAGGTACTGGCCCCGGCCAAGGACATCGGGCAGATGCAGCATGTGATCTTCAATGCCTACACCAACGCCGGCCTGACCGTGCTGTTCCTGTTGGTGGTGTTCAGCGTGCTGTTCTTCGCTGTCAAGGTCGGCTTCGCCGCCCTCGGCCGCAAGGAACGTACCGACAAGGAAACCCCGTTCCAGGCCCTGCCGGACGCTTGAGAGGACTGCTGCGATGTTCAACGACCTGGGTCGACTGGGTAAATACCTGGGGCAGGCAGCCCGCCTGATGGTCGGCATGCCCGACTACGACAACTACGTCGAGCACATGCAGACCAAGCACCCGGACAAGCCGGTCATGACGTACGAGGAGTTCTTCCGCGAACGCCAGGAAGCGCGTTACGGCGGCAAGTCCGGGCCCAAGTGCTGCTAACGGCCCGCGCTAGCCTGATCGGCTAGCGCGGTCTTTGTGGGAGCGGCCTCGTGTTGCGATAGGGCCGCTCCCACAAGGGCCGTGGTACACCTTCAAAATTCTCACTGCACAGGAGATGTTCTGCGTGCAGACGCCTATTCCCGTAACCGTGCTCACTGGCTTCCTCGGTGCCGGCAAGACCACCTTGCTCAAGCACATGCTCAAGGCCGAGCACGGCCTGAAAATCGCCGTGATCGAAAACGAATTCAGCGAGGCCGGCATCGACAGCCAGCTGCTGGGCGACGAGCCGGTGCAGGTGATGACCCTGGCCAATGGCTGTGTGTGCTGCAGCATCCACGGCGACCTGACCCGCGCCTTGTACCTGCTGCTCGAACGCCTGGATGCCGGCGAGATCGCCTTCGACCGCCTGGTAATCGAATGCACCGGCCTGGCCGACCCGGCGCCGGTGGCACAAACCTTCTTCATCGACGAGGAGCTTCGCGAGCGCTATATCCTCGATGGCATCCTCACCCTGGTCGATGCCGCCCACGCCGAGCTGCACCTGACCCAGACCATCGCCCAGGCCCAGGTCGGCTTTGCCGATCGCCTGCTGCTGAGCAAGACCGACCTGGTCGAGCCCGCTGCGGTCGAGGCCCTGCGCGAGCGCCTGGCCCGCATCAATGGCCGGGCCGCGATCCGTGTGGTCGAGCATGGTCGCATCGACCTGGCTGAACTGCTGGATGTGCGTGGTTTCAACCTCAACCCCGATCTGGGCGCGAACCTGCAGCCGGCGCTGCGCCCGCTGCTCAAGCCCGCTACCCCGGACCGGATCTCCACCTTGGTGCTGCGCACGGAAACCGCGCTGGACATCGACCGCCTCAGCGACTTCATGAACGAACTGCTGGAAACCCACGGCAAGCAGCTGCTGCGCTACAAGGGCGTGCTGAACATTGCCGGTGAAGCGCGCAAGCTGGTGTTCCAGGGCGTGCTCAAGCTCTACGGCTTCGACTGGGATGCCGAGTGGGCCGAAGATGAAACCCGCGAGAGCGTGATGGTGTTCATCGCCGACGAATTGCCCGAAGCTAGGATTCGGGCTGGGTTCGAGGCGCTGGCTGCGGGCTGAGCTGACGCGGTGTCTGGGCCTGGAACCACTGTGGCCATGAACTGCGGTGGCGTGTCTCCAACTCGATACACGGGATCAGGCGCTCGGTCAGCAGCGCCGTTTGCCGCACCGCCTTGGCAGTGCGGTACTTGGCGCTGTGGATGCACTCGCGGTCGCCGAACTCGCAGCGGTTCAGCGCCGTGCCGCCGCAGGGGCCATTGGCCAGGCCCTTGGGGCAGGTTTCCGGGCAGATGTACAGGGTGTCCTCCAGGCGGCAACGGCCGCAGGTGTCGCAGCCTACCAGCGGGTGCTTCACCGCGTGTTCCACCTTGTGCAGCACCCGCGCGCCAAGGCGTGTAGTCCACAAAGGCTGGCGCACGGCCCAGCCAAATGCCTTGCTCAGGCCATTACGGCGGCTGAACAGCAGCGAATGCATGCCGTGCATCAGGTGATAGCGCGCTTTTTCTTTGAACGACGCATCGACCCGTGACTCGCCCTGGCGCCAGCTCGCCTGTGGCGGGTGGAAGCTGACTGCCGGCAGACCGGGCATCTGCCAGCTGGCATGCCAGGCCGGCGCCCATTGTTCCAGCGTGTGGATTTGCGCCTGCCAGTGCTCGATGCGTGCTTCCAGGGCCAGCAGTTGCTTGAGTTCGTGAACCCCCGACAGATGCACGCCGGCATAGCCCATCAGCTTCACGCCGATGATCTGCAAGGCCAGGCGGTCGATGCTGCGCGCCTGGGCAAAGGCCTTGGACTGCGCCGCTTCCGCTTCGAGCATGTCGCGCATGGACGGCGTGACGGTCACGCCCGCCACGTGCTCGAGCATCGTCGCCCGCCCGTGGGTGAGGCTCATCAGGCAGGCCAGCATCGGCCTGGGCGTGGCCTGGCGGCTCATCCAGTGCATGGCTTCCTGGTGTTTGCCAGCATCGAAACCCAGTTGCAGGGTGAGGAAGTCGGCGCCTGCCGCCAGCTTTTTCTCGGCCTTGAAGTATTGGGCACCGCCTTCTTCCTCGCAGTACTTGAACGGGTTCAGCGCAGCGCCAAGCAGCCAGTGCGGGCAGGCCTGGCGGGCGATCTGCAGGGCTGCGACCGATTCCAGGTAGCGCACCGGGCGCTGGCCAGGCTGGTGGCCGGGCAGGCGGTCGCCGGTGAGCAGCAACAACTGGTCCAGGCCGGCGGCATCCATGCGTTGCAGTTGGGCGAGCAGGTGGTGGTGTTCGCGGTCCTTGCCGGAGAAATGCGGCAGGGCGGGTACCGGGTTGCTGAACGAGGCGAGGGCGTCCAGTGGCGACATGTCCAGCGGGCTGCCGACGCGGTCGCCAATGGCCACGGTCATTGGCCAGCCGCACAGGTGCGCACGGGCCAGGATCGCCTCCATGGCGGCGAAGCGTTCTGCGGAGGCTTTGGGGACGAACTCCATGACGCAGACGAAGGTGTTTTCGCGCAGCGCGGTTTTCAGCAGGCTCATGGGGCCGGGTACCTGGTGTGGTCAGGGTGGCATTGTGCGGCAGAAGGCGGGTGGGGTCATGTCCGAATGCGCAGGGTGGTGCTCTGAATGAGACATCCAAGGTTGCCTGTAGCGGCCCTTTCGCGGCTAAAGCCGCTCCCACAGGGTGGCGCGGTACCTGTGGGAGCGGCTTTAGCCGCGAAAGGGCCGGCACAGGCAGCACAAAAACATGAACATGAGGAAATCTTGGGTTCATCTCAAATTTAATGAGTTTGTCTCAAGATGCAAGCATCCGGAAAATCCCCTCATTCATTTATGCATGCTGAGGGACAAGACATGGCACTGGCACACAACCTGGGCTTTCCACGTATCGGTCGCGACCGCGAGCTGAAAAAGGCCCTGGAAGCCTACTGGAAGGGTGAACTCGACGAAGCCGGCCTGCGCGCCGTCGGCCGTGAGCTGCGTGCCCGCCACTGGCAGGTGCAGAAAGACGCCGGCATCGAACTGCTGCCGGTCGGCGACTTCGCCTGGTACGACCAGGTGCTGACCCACTCGCTGACCTTCGGCGTGATTCCGCAGCGTTTCCGCAGCCAGGACGCTGCCAGGCCGACCCTGCAGACCCTGTTCGCCATGGCCCGTGGCGCCGTGGGTGACAGTTGCTGCGGTGGCGCACACGCCCAGGAAATGACCAAGTGGTTCGACACCAACTACCACTACCTGGTCCCCGAATTCACCGTCGACCAGCAGTTCGCCCTGAGCTGGGAGCAGTTGTTCGAAGAAGTGGCAGAGGCCCAGGCCCTGGGCCACGCGGCCAAGCCGGTAGTAATCGGCCCGCTGACCTACCTGTGGCTGGGCAAGGCCAAGGGTGGCGATTTCGACAAGCTGGAGCTGCTCGACCGCCTGCTGCCAGTGTATGACCAGATCCTCAACCGCCTGGCTGCCCAAGGTGTGGAATGGGTGCAGATCGATGAGCCGATCCTGGCCCTGGACCTGCCTCAGGACTGGAAGAACGCTTACGAGCGCGTCTACAACATCCTTCAGCGGGCGCCACTGAAAAAGCTGATCGCCACCTACTTCGGCGGCCTGGAAGACAACCTGGGCCTCGCCGCCAACCTGCCAGTCGATGGCCTGCACATTGACCTGGTACGGGCGCCCGAGCAGTACCCGACCATCCTCGATCGCCTGCCGGCCTACAAGGTGCTGTCGCTGGGCCTGGTCAACGGCCGCAACGTCTGGCGCTGCGACCTGGAAAAGGCGCTGGCGGTACTGCGCCATGCCCATGAACGCCTGGGCGAGCGGCTGTGGGTGGCGCCGTCCTGCTCGCTGCTGCACAGCCCGGTGGACCTGGCCCGTGAGGACCAGCTCGATGCCGAACTGCACAGCTGGCTGGCCTTTGCCGTGCAGAAGTGCCAGGAAGTGGCGCTGCTGGCCAAGGCCATCAATGTTCCGCAAGCCGACGACGTGACCACAGCACTGGCGCAGAGCCAGGCCGTGCAGGCCAGCCGCGCCGCTTCGCCGCGTATTCACAAGCCTGCCGTGCAAGCCCGCCTGGCGGCCATCAAGCCCGCTGACAGCCAGCGTCAGTCGGCGTTTGCCCAACGTATCGTCAAGCAACGTGCGGGGCTCGACCTGCCAGCGTTCCCGACCACCACCATCGGCTCGTTCCCGCAGACCTCGGCGATTCGCCTGGCACGCCAGGCCTACAGGCAGGGCAAGCTGACCGAGGCCGATTACGTCGAGGCCATGCACAGCGAGATCCGCCATGCGGTGAAAACCCAGGAGGACCTGGGCCTGGATGTGCTGGTACACGGTGAGGCCGAGCGCAACGACATGGTCGAGTACTTCGCCGAGCAGATCGATGGCTATGCATTCACCCGCTTCGGCTGGGTGCAGAGCTATGGTTCGCGCTGTGTGAAGCCTGCGGTGATCGTTGGTGACCTGAGTCGGCCGAAGGCCATGACCGTGGAATGGATCAAGTACGCCCAAGGCCTGACCAGCAAGGTGATGAAGGGCATGCTGACCGGCCCGGTGACCATGCTGATGTGGTCGTTCCCGCGTGAAGACGTGAGCCGCGAAGTGCAGGCGCGCCAGCTGGCGCTGGCAATCCGCGACGAAGTGGTCGATCTGGAAGCGGCGGGTATCAGGATTGTGCAGATCGACGAAGCGGCTTTCCGTGAAGGCCTGCCGCTGCGCCACGGTGCCTGGGCCCACTACCTGGAGTGGGCCACCGAGGCCTTCCGCCTGTGTGCCTCGGGGGTGCGTGACGAAACCCAGATCCACACCCACATGTGCTACAGCGAGTTCAACGACGTGATCGAGTCGATCGCGGCGATGGATGCCGACGTGATCACCATCGAAACCTCGCGGTCGGACATGGAGTTGCTGGCGGCGTTCGAGCGCTTTGCCTACCCCAACGAGATCGGCCCGGGTGTGTATGACATTCACTCGCCACGGGTGCCGACCCGTGAGGAGATGGTCAAGCTGCTGCGCAAGGCTGCCCGGCGTATCCCGGCCGAGCGTCTGTGGGTCAACCCGGATTGCGGGCTGAAGACCCGTGCCTGGCCGGAGACCGAGGCCGCGCTGATCAATATGGTTGCCGCTGCTCGTGAGTTGCGCGCTACCGCCTGATCATTTACTGCCGGTACCGGCCTCTTCGCGGTGTACGAC
>NZ_JAMBDI010000053.1:0-39523 GCF_036858055.1 Pseudomonas sp. SF2
CGCGGTGGATGGCACGGGCTTCGCCCGTGTTCGCGGGCAAGCCCGCTCCCACAGGGGGCGCGCCAGCTTTTAGAAATTGAGCAAGACAGTTGCTCCCACATCGGCCGCATCGCCTTCAAGCCATGTGCAGTACCTGTGGGAACTGGCTTGCCGGCGATGAGGCCAGAGCAGGCAGCATCAGTCGTACGGTTGTTACAAGTCCAGCACCAAACGGGCGCTACGAGCACGCGAAACGCACAGCATGATGCTCTGCTGGGCAGCCTTTTCTTCGTCGCTCAGGTACTGGTCATAATGTTCGGCTTCACCTTCGAGGATGGCCGTCTCGCAGGTGCCGCACACGCCTTCGCGGCACAGGCACTCGACCTTGGCCGCCTTGGATTTCTCGATGGCCTGCAGAATGGTCATGCCTTCTTCCACCTGCAACTCCACACCCGACTGTGCCAGCACCACGGTAAAGGCACTGCCGGTAACCGGAGTGGCTGCAAACTGTTCCCAGTGTACGCGGTGCTCGGCAATGCCGGCCTGGGCCGCGCAGGCAATGACCGCGTCGATCAGCGGTTTTGGCCCGCACACGTACAGGTGTGCGTGCTCGTCCAGCCCCGCGCACAGGGCGGCCAGGTCAAGCTTGCGGTCGAGGCTGTCGATGTAGAAACGGGTGTTGGCGGCGTGCGGGCCGTTGGCCAGTTGGTCCTGGAACGCCCCGTGCTCCGGCGCGCGGAAGGCATAGTGCAGTTCGTAGTCTGCGCTGCCACCTTCCAGTTCATGCAGTTGCGCCAGAAACGGAGTAATGCCGATGCCGCCGGCTATCAGCACATGGCGGCCGGCGGTCGGGTCCAGGGCGAACAGGTTGTTGGGCGAGGAGATGGTCAGGCGGGTGCCCACTTCCACCTGGTGGTGCATGAATGCCGAGCCGCCCTTGGACTGCTCTTCCAGGCGCACGCCAATCTGGTAGCTGCGGGTGTCGCGCGGGTCGCTCATCAACGAGTAGGCGTTGCTGAACTGGCTGCCGTCGGTGCCTTGCATCTGCACGATGACGTGGCTTCCACCGGTGAAGGCGGGCATCGCCGCGCCGTCTTCGCGGGCCAGTGTAAAGCGCTTGATCAGCGGCGTGGCTTGTTCCACTGCGGTAACGTGCACGCTGAACATTTCATATGTGTTGGCCATGGTTCACCTCGACTGCCTGGGTGCGCGGCAGGCCCTGCCGCGCACCTTTACGTGCAAAAAAACGTGGAGCGGTTGCCATCAATCGTCGAGGTGGGCCACGGCGATCAGGTTGTGGAAATGGGCAATGCCGTGTTCGCTCATGCCGCTGCGCTCGCGGTCGGCCATGATCCGGCCCTGGCCACGGTAGCCACGGGACTTCAGGCCCTTCTGCACGCTTTCGACCAGGCGCAGATCTTCCGGGCGGAACACTTCGCGGTACCAGTCGATCAGCTTCTGCTGTTCCTCGCTGATGTCCTTGTTCAGGAAGTAGATGTCGTAGTGCTGCAGGGTGGTTTCGGCATCGACCGGGAACTCGTAGATCACGGTCATGAAGTTGGCTCCTGGCGGCACGTTGAACATGGTGCACGGCCAGGCCCAGAAGCCGGCGAACGACGGGTCCTTCACATTCTCATCGAACTTGAACGACTGCTCCGAAGGCTTGGCCAGGCCGTATTGCAGGGTCCAGTTGCCATGCAGGCTGTGGCTGTACTGGCCAACGTCCACCGAGTCGGAGAAGCCTGGGTGGGCTGGTGCGCAGTGGTAGCACTCCAGGTAGTTGTCGACGATCGACTTCCAGTTGGCCGGGGTGTCGCTGACGAAGCGCGCGGCCAGGTGCAGGTCGTCGATTACCGCACAGGCTTCACGCATGCGTGCCTGCAAGCCTGGCAGTTGGTCTTCGACCGAGCCTGCGTCCATGTCCATGTTGATGAAGATGAAGCCGGCGTATTCCTCTACGCGCAGCTGCACCAGGGTGGAGTTTTCCTTGTCGAAGTTGACCACGTTATCGCAGTTGCGGGCGTGGGCCAGTTCGCCGTCGAGCTTGAAGGTCCAGGCGTGGTACGGGCAGGTAATGACGTTCTTGGCCTTGCCGCTGCCGCTGAGCAACTGATGGCCGCGGTGCGGGCAGACGTTGTAGAACGCGCGCAGCACGCTGTCACGGCCACGCACGACGATGATGCTTTCGCCAATCACTTCGCGGGTGATGTAGGCGTTGTTCTCTGCCACTTCACTACGATGGCCCACGCAGATCCAGCTGCGAGCGAAGATGGCTTCCTTCTCGTGCTCGAATACCGCGGCCTGGGTGTAGAAATTGGCGGGGATGGTGAAGGCCTCGTCGGCGTTCGCGCAGAAATCGGCGGGCAGGCGTTTGAAGTCGTTCATGACAGGTTTCTCACAAGCTCGGTTTGTATTTGTTGGTTAACGCGTATCTGTTGGTTAACAGGTCGGGCAAAAAAATTTGTAGCTATCCTGGGGCTGCCTTGCAGCCCCATCGCGAGCAAGCTCGCTCCTGCAGCGTTGATCAGTGCACTGCAGCGGTGCTGCGCGGGGCCTGCTCGGCGGGCTCTTCGCCAGCCATGCGGGCCGCTTCTTCGTCGATCAGGTGGGCCGATACCTGGCCGTAGTCGGCGATCATCCACTTGAAGAAGCCGTAGATTTTCACCAGCAGGATCACCATGAACGGGATGGCGGTCAGCACCACGGCGGTTTTCATGGTCGACAGCGAAGCCTTGGCAAACAGCATGGCCAGCGGCACCAGGGTCAGCACTACGCACCAGAACAGACGGTGGGTCGGTGTCGGATCGTCGCCTTCACGCAGGTTGCGGGTACTGGTGGCGGCCACCGCGTAGGCCGCGGCATCCATGTGCGAGGCACAGAAGATGGCCATGATGAACAGGTACACACCCAGGAACACCTGGCCCCATGGCAACGCCAGCAGCAGGTGGGTCACAGCCGATTCACCGCCTTGTTCGGCGAGCATCTTCGGCACATCCACCGCACCGGTGATGAACTGGTGCATGCTGTAGCTTTCCAGCGCGCCGAAGAAGAACCAGCAACCGAAGCTGCCGCCCAGCAGCAGGGCCAGCACCACTTCCTTGATCTGCCGGCCGCGCGAAACGCGGGTCACGAACATGGCCACGCCTGGTGCGTACGACACCCACCACAGCCAGTAGAACACTGTCCAGTTACGAGTGAAGGCACCGTCGCCGGCCGGGTCGGTGAACAGGCTCATGTGCACGTAGTTCTGGATCATCAGGCCAATCGAGTTGGCGGTGTTGTTGATGGTGAACTGGGTCGGGCCGACCAGCAGGATCACTGCGGCAAACACCAGCGCGCCGATGCACACCATCTTGCTCAGGCGCTGCAGGCCGCCATCAATGCCGATGTAGGAGCTGAGCGAGAACATCACTGCCACACCACCGATCACCAGCAGTTGCACGGTGAAGGTGTCCGGGGTACCGGCCAGGTCGTGCAGGCCGCGGGTGAGGGTGGAGGCGGTGAGGGCCAGCGACACGGTCAGCGCGCCCATCATGGTCAGCAGGAAGATCAGGTCGACGCTACGTCCTACCGGCCCGGTGGCCTTGAAGCCAGTCACCGCTTCGACGATCGAGGCCAGGTTCAGGCCGCTCTTCTTGCGCACATGGAAGTGGTAGGCCATGGCCAGCGAGGCCAGGGCATAGATCGACCAGGCGCTGATGCCCCAGTGGAAGAACGAGTAGCCAACGCTGTACTCGAGCGCTTTGGGGCTGGCCGCGGCGATGTTCAGGCCTGGGGTCTGGTAGTAGTAGGCCCATTCCATCACGCCCCAGTAGAGGGTGGACGAACCCATGCCGGCGCAGATGAACATGAATACCCAAGTGGCGGTGGCGTATTCAGGCTTGCCACTGCCCAGGCGGATGTTGCCGTACTTGCTGAAGGCCAGGTACAGCACGGCCAGGGTACTGGAGAACACCAGCACCTGCACGCTGGTACCGAAGGTGCGGGTGGACAGCTCGAACAACTGGTTGGCGGCGCGTTCAGCCTGGGCGGGGAAGGCTGCAAGGCCGATCACGGTGAGCAGCACGGCAATCAGGCTCACGGTAATCAGGAACACATCTATCTTTTTATTCTTGTGCGACATCATCGTCTCCTGGGACGTTGGCGTACTTGTCATACCCGGCAGGCATCCGGGGTGTTGCAGTACCATTCCTTGCTTGGATGTTAACTATTGGTTAACAAATATCTAATGGTTAACGAATTTTGCATACAATCCACGTCGCTCGCAAGAGGCGAAGGGCCGATTGTCAGACACTTCTGACAATCGGCCCTGGTAGATCAGGCCTCGACCAGCGCGGTGATGGCCTGGCCCACTTGCTGGGTGGACTTCTGGCCGCCCATGTCGCGCGTCACGTCACCGGCGGCGATGACCTGCTCGATGGCCTTGAGGATGTCGTCGTGGGCGGCGCGATAGCGTGGGTCGTCGCCGTCGTTGCCGAGGAAGTCGAGCATCAGCGCACCGGACCAGATCATCGCGATCGGGTTGGCGATGTTCTTGCCATAGATGTCCGGCGCCGAACCGTGCACCGGTTCGAACAACGACGGGAACTTGCGCTCGGGGTTGAGGTTGGCCGATGGCGCGATGCCGATGGTGCCGGCGCAGGCCGGGCCGAGGTCGGAGAGGATGTCGCCGAACAGGTTCGAGGCCACCACCACGTCAAAGCGGTCCGGTTGCAGCACGAAGCGCGCGCAGAGGATATCGATGTGCTGCTTGTCCCAGCTGATTTCCGGATAATTGGCAGCCATCGCCGCAGTGCGCTCGTCCCAGTAAGGCATGCTCACGGCCATGCCGTTGGACTTGGTGGCCGAGGTGACATGCTTGCGCTGGCGGGTCTGGGCCACATCGAAGGCATACTTGAGGATGCGGTCGACGCCGCGGCGGGTGAACACCGACTCCTGCAGCACGAACTCGTTCTCGGTGCCTTCGAACATGCGCCCGCCCAACGACGAGTACTCGCCTTCGGTGTTCTCGCGAATGACTACGAAGTCGATGTCACCCGGCTCACGGCCAGCCAATGGGCAGGGTACGCCGGGGAACAGGCGCACCGGGCGGATGTTCACGTACTGGTCGAAGTCGCGGCGGAACTTGAGCAGTGAGCCCCACAGGGAGATGTGGTCCGGTACCTTGTCTGGCCAGCCCACCGCGCCGAAGTACAGGGCGTCGAAACCCTTCAGCTGTTCGAACCAGTCGTCCGGCATCATCTTGCCGTGGGCCAGGTAGTAATCGCAGCTGGCCCACTCGAAGAACTCGAAACTGATGTCCAGGCCGTGCTTGCGCGCAGCGGCCTCGACCACGCGAATGCCTTCAGGCAGCACTTCGTTGCCGATGCCATCGCCGGGGATTGCCGCGATTCTGAAAGTCTTGCTCATGGGGTGCACTCGTTGTCTAGGGAACAGGTGCTGGCCATGCTATAAGGGCTTGATCCGGAGATAATCTAGCCTTTCATGGATTCTTGGAACACGCTACGTGAATAATCTGCCCAACCTCGACGACCTCAACATCTTTCTGCAAGTGGCCAAGCGCGCCAGCTTCGCGGCCGTGGCCGACGAGTTGGGCATGTCCGCGGCGTACATCAGCAAGCGCATTCGCATGCTTGAGCAAACCCTGCAGGTGCGGCTGTTGCACCGCACCACCCGGCGCGTGACGGTGAGCGAGGAGGGCGAGCGGGTGTACCAGTGGGCGTTGCAGATTTTCGATGCGGTGCAGCGCATGGGGGATGACATCAGTGCCCGGCACCGCGAGCCAGCCGGGCAACTGCGCATCGCCAGCAGCCTGGGCCTGGGCCGGCGCTTCGTGGCGCCGGCCTTGTCGGAGCTGGCCGAGCGCTACCCACGGCTGGACATTCGCCTGGACGTGCATGACCGCCTGGTGGACCTGATTGCCGAAGGCGTCGACCTGGACATCCGCGTGGGCAACGCCATCGCCCCCAACCTGATTGCCAAGCCGCTGGCGCGCAACCGCCGGGTACTGTGCGCCGCACCGGCGTACCTGGCCCGGCGCGGCACGCCCAAGGTACTGGGCGATCTGGCCAGTCACGACTGCCTGGTGATCAAGGAGCGCGACCACCCGTTCGGCGTGTGGCAACTGATGGGCCCGGAAGGTGAGGAGGGTGTGCGGGTGACCGGTAGCTTGTCGAGCAACCATGGCGAAGTGGCGCACCAGTGGTGCCTGGACGGGCGCGGGATATTGCTGCGTTCCTGGTGGGATGTGCACGACAGCCTGCTGGACGGGCGCCTGGTGCAGGTACTGGAGGACTATCACCAGCCTGCGGATATCTGGGCGGTGTACACCTCGCCGCTGGCCAGCTCGGCCAAGGTGCGGGTGGCGGTGGACTTTTTCCGGCAGTACTTTGCCGAGCGTTATAGCTTGCCGGGGTAGATCGAACTCGAATCCTGCCCGGTCTGGCTTTGATTTTTTTGTGGGAGCGGCCTTGCTTCGTGAAAGGGCCGCAAAGCGGCCCCGGCAATTTACGCGACACCGCTGACATCCTGGGGCTGCTTTGCAGCCCTTTCGCGACGCAAGGCCGCTCCCACAAACATCAAACGCAGAGACGAATTCTCAGCCCCTGCCTTTAGCCAGATAGGCCGCAAACTCCGCGTCCGGCACCATGCTGCCACCGGTCCCCCACACCAGATGCGTAGCCTGGTCCATGCGCCCGGCCGACAGGCCCATGCGCGCCAGGTACTCAGGCGATTCAAGCACCTTGACCATGCCCGGCATCCCCGCCAGCGCCGAGGGTTCCAGGCGTGCATTCTCCTGGTCATGGGCCAGCACCAATAGCCGATACAGCGTCTCGTCGCTGACCGTGTAATAGCCATCGAGCAAACGCTGCATCGCCTTGCCGACAAAGCCGGAAGGGCGGCCCACTGCCAGTCCGTCGGCGGCGGTCAGGTTGTCGATGCCAAAATCCTGCACGCTGGTGGCGTCATGCAAACCGCTATACACCCCCAGGAACATGCAGGGCGAGTGGGTGGGCTCGGCGAAGATGCAGTGCACATGGTCGCCCCAGATCAGCTTCAGGCCGAACGCTACGCCACCCGGGCCACCGCCGACCCCGCAGGGCAGGTAGACGAACAACGGGTGCTCGGCATCCACCCTGATACCCGCGGCCTCGAACTGGCCCGCCAGCCGCTCGGCCGCCACGGCATAGCCGAGGAACAGGTGTGGCGAGTTCTCGTCGTCGACGAAGTAGCAGCTCGGGTCCGCCGCCGCCTGCTGTCGCCCTTGCTCCACTGCTACGCTGTAGTCGCTTTCGTACTCGACCACGCTCACGCCATGGGCGCGCAGCTTGTCCTTCTTCCACTGGCGGGCGTCGGCCGACATGTGCACGGTGGCCTGGAAGCCCAGCCTGGCGCTCATGATGCCGATCGACAGGCCGAGGTTGCCGGTCGAGCCGACCGCAACCTTGTACTGGCTGAAGAATTGCCGCGCCTGGTCGCTGGCCAGTACCCGGTAATCGCTGTCGAGGCTGATCAGGCCGGCCGCCAGGGCCAGGTCCTCGGCATGCTTGAGAACTTCATGAATACCGCCGCGGGCCTTGATCGAACCGGAGATCGGCAGCTCGCTGTCGGCCTTGAGCCAGAGCGAACCGCTGGCCGGCAGGCCCGCCGCCTGCAGCAAGGTGGCGTGCAGGGTGGGCAGCGGGCGCAATGGCGACTCGATGATGCCGCCGGCGGCGGCGGTATCCGGGAACACGCCGGCCAGGTACGGGGCAAAGCGTGTCAGCCGGGCACTGGCGGCACTGACGTCGGCGGCGCTCAGGCCGACATCGGCCAGGGCCTGGGCGGCAGGGGCGATGCTCGGGTTGAACCAGCGGGTTTCGCGCAAGGTCACCAGGTCATCGATCAGGGGGTGGGTGCTGCACCATGCTTGCAGTGTCTTACCGTGAATCATGCTGGGTATTCCTGTTGGTTGATGATGGCCGGGGTGTGACACAAAAATGCGCCTACAGACAGACGCGGGCCCTGTGGGAGCGGGTTTACCCGCGAAGAATGCAACTCGGTGCATGGCACGGGCTTCGCCCGTGTTCGCGGGTGAACCCGCTCCCACAGGGTCAGGTGTTTAGCCAGACCGTTGATTCCAGGAGCGCGTGCTCATTCGGCCTGCTGCGCAATCAATGCCAGGCAACGCTGCACGATCGGGCTCACGTCGCCCTTGCGCCGGCTGAGGATGATCGGGCTGACGGCGCCACTGTCGAGCAGGCTGACATATTCGATATCGGTGCGGTGTTGCTGCTGCACCGACGCCGGCACCAGGGTCACGCCCACACCAACGGCCACCAGGCCAATGGCGGTCTGCAGTTCGTTGGCCCACTGGCTGACGCGGATGCTCATGCCGTGGTGGGCGAACAACGCCAGCACATGGTCGGCATAGCTGGGCCTTGGGTTGGCCGGGTAGAGGATGAACGCCTCGCCAGCCAGCTGGGCAAGCGTAAGCGGGCTGCTCGCCAGCGGGTGGCCCTTGGGCAGCACGGCCACCAGCGGGTCCTCGCGCAGCACTTGCTGATGTATGGCCGGGTCATCGATGCGAATGCGCCCGAAGGCGATGTCGATGCGCCCGCTTTTCAGCGCCTCCACCTGCTGCAGCGTGGTCATCTCGTTCAGGCCCAGTTCCAGTTCGCTGTCCTGGCGCAGCTCGCGGATCAGCTCCGGCAGCACCGTGTACAGGGTCGAGGGAGCGAAGCCGATCCCCAGCCACTGGCGCTGGCCCTGGCCGATGCGGCGGGTGTTGTCGCTGATGTTCTCCAGCTGCTGCAGCACGGTGCAGCTCTGTTCATAGAAAAAGCGACCCGCCTCGGTCAGCCGCAGCGGGCGCTCGCGCACCACCAGTAACGTGCCGAGCTGGTCTTCGAGTTGGCTGATCTGTCGGCTCAGCGGTGGCTGGGCAATGTGCAGCAGCTCGGCGGCGCGTGTGAAGTTCAGGGTTTCGGCCAGGACCTTGAAGTACCGCAGGTGGCGCAGCTCCATCAGACCTCCAGGGTATGGTGGGAGATTCATTCGATATTGGACGGCTATCAGGGTCTCGCGCAATGCTTGAACAAGCAAGTAAATGCACCACTCGGGCCTGCGGTTGGCAGCCCGATATAACGGGACCTGGCAACAATGACAAGCGCGCTGATTGAACGTATTGAGGCAATTATCGTCGACCTGCCGACGATTCGCCCGCACAAGCTGGCGATGCACACCATGCAGCAGCAGACCCTGGTGGTATTGCGTGTTCGCTGCAGCGATGGTGTGGAAGGCATCGGCGAAGCCACCACCATCGGCGGCCTGGCCTATGGCTACGAAAGCCCCGAGGGCATCAAGGCCAACATCGATGCGCACCTGGCGCCGGCGCTGATCGGCCAGCCGGCAGACAACATCAATGCCGCCATGCTCAAGCTGGACAAGCTGGCCAAGGGCAACACCTTTGCCAAGTCGGGTATCGAGAGTGCCTTGCTCGACGCCCAGGGCAAGCGCCTGGGCCTGCCGGTCAGCGAACTGCTGGGTGGCCGCGTGCGCGACAGCCTGGAAGTGGCCTGGACCCTGGCCAGCGGCGACACCGCCCGCGACATTGCCGAAGCCGTGCACATGTTGGAGATTCGCCGGCATCGGGTGTTCAAGCTGAAGATCGGCGCCAACCCGTTGCATCAGGACCTCAAGCACGTGGTCGCGATCAAGCGCGAGCTGGGCGACAGCGCCAGCGTGCGGGTAGACGTCAACCAGTACTGGGACGAGTCGCAGGCCATCCATGCCTGCCAGGTGCTCGGCGACAACGGTATCGATCTGATCGAGCAACCGATTTCGCGCATCAACCGCAGCGGCCAGGTGCGCCTGAACCAGCGCAGCCCGGCGCCGATCATGGCCGATGAATCGATCGAAAGTGTCGAAGACGCCTTCAGCCTGGCCGCCGACGGCGCGGCCAGCATCTTCGCCCTGAAAATAGCCAAGAACGGCGGCCCCCGCGCCGTATTGCGCACCGCGCAAATTGCCGAGGCTGCCGGCATCGCCCTGTATGGCGGGACCATGCTCGAAGGCTCGATCGGCACCCTGGCCTCGGCTCATGCCTTTCTTACGCTGCGTCAGCTTACCTGGGGCACCGAGCTGTTCGGGCCGCTGCTGCTGACCGAAGAAATCGTCAACGAGCCACCGCAGTACCACGATTTCCAGTTGCATGTTCCACGCACCCCGGGCCTGGGTCTGACCCTGGACGAACAGCGCCTGGCGCGCTTCGCCCGTCGCTGAATCGCGAGGGCTGAAAACACACACAACCCCTGTGGGAGCGGCTTTGGCCGCGAAGCAGGCGACGCGGTGGATGGCACGGGCTTCGCCCGTGTTCGCGGGCTCGCCCGCTCCCACAGTGTTCGCGCCAAATAAGAGAAAGGAGATACCAGCATGCTGTTCCACGTGAAGATGACCGTGAAACTGCCGGTCGACATGGACCCGGCCAAGGCCGCCAAGCTCAAGGCCGACGAAAAGGAACTGGCCCAGCGCCTGCAGCGCGAAGGCATCTGGCGCCACCTGTGGCGCATTGCCGGGCACTACGCCAACTACAGCGTGTTCGATGTACCCAGCGTCGAGGCGCTGCACGACACCCTGATGCAGTTGCCACTGTTCCCGTACATGGACATCGAGGTCAACGGCCTGTGCCGGCACCCCTCGTCGATCCACAGCGACGACCGCTGAGTCGCACCTGTCTACCTGACAAGAACAAGATGAGGTAAGCACGATGACCGTGAAAATTTCCCACACTGCCGATGTTCAGGCGTTCTTCAAGGAAGTGGCCGGCCTGGGCCATGCCGAAGGCAACCCACGCTTCAAGCAGATCGTCCTGCGTGTGCTGCAGGACACTGCGCGGTTGATCGAAGACCTGGAAATCACCGAGGATGAGTTCTGGCATGCCGTCGACTACCTCAACCGCCTGGGTGCCCGTAACGAAGCCGGCCTGCTGGCTGCGGGCCTGGGCATCGAGCACTTCCTCGACCTGCTGCAGGACGCCAAGGACGCCGAGGCCGGGCTGAGCGGCGGTACCCCGCGCACCATCGAAGGCCCGCTGTATGTGGCGGGGGCGCCGCTGGCGCAAGGCGAAGTGCGCATGGACGACGGCAGCGACCCGGGCGTGGTGATGTTCCTCCAGGGCCAGGTGTTCGATGCCGACGGCAAGCCGTTGGCCGGCGCCACTGTCGACCTGTGGCACGCCAACACCCAGGGCACCTATTCATACTTCGACTCGACCCAGTCCGAGTACAACCTGCGCCGGCGCATCATCACCGATGCCGAAGGGCGCTACCGCGCGCGTTCCATCGTGCCGTCGGGGTACGGCTGCGACCCGCAGGGGCCAACCCAGGAGTGCCTGGACCTGCTCGGCCGCCACGGCCAGCGCCCGGCGCACGTGCACTTCTTCATCTCGGCGCCGGGGCACCGCCATTTGACCACGCAGATCAACTTTGCCGGTGACCAGTACCTGTGGGATGACTTTGCCTATGCCACCCGTGACGGGCTGATCGGCGAGCTGCGCTTTGTCGAGGATGCTGCGGCGGCGCGTGATCGTGGCGTACAGGGCGAGCGCTTTGCCGAGCTGGCGTTCGACTTTCACCTGCAGGCGGCCAAGGCGCCGGACGCCGAGGCGCGCAGCCACCGCCCGCGTGCGTTGCAAAACAGCTGATCCCTTACCAATCGATGACGGGTTTTTGCCCGGGCCTTTCCGTGCGGGGAGGGCCCGGGCTTTTTGCTGCCAGGGGCTGGTAATCTAGAATCCGCCTTTTGCCCGAGCCCACCACCATGCTGCCCATCGAACTGCTGGCGACCACCGCCGACCAGGCTCCGCTGATTCGCAACCTCTACCAGTTCTACGCCTACGAGTCCTCCGACTGGGAACAGGAAGACGTGGAAGTGGACGGCCGCTTCTATATCCATGACGAACACCTGCAACGTTACTGGCAGGCCGATGGCTGGGGCGCGTACCTGGTGTTGGCAGATGGCTTCATCGCCGGCTTCGTGCTGGTTGAACGCAGCGAGCTGCCGGGTATCGACGCGTTCGAACTGGCCGATCTGTTCATCCTGAAAAAGTACCGCCGCCAGGGCATCGGCCGGGCGGTGGCGTTGCAGCTGCTGGGCGGCGAGGGCGACTGGCTGTTGCGCTGTTACGCACAGGACGCGCCTGCCGTGGCCTTCTGCAAGGCCGTATTGGCCGGGCTATCGCGCCCGGCGCAGGCGATAGCCCTGGATGACGAACCGGCCTTGCTCAATTTCCTGGTGACGGGCGGCCGGCACCGGCGAACGAGCGGTTGAAGCAGGTCATGACGCCGGCATAACGGTTTGCGCGGGCCGCTCCCACAGAGATCGTGCCAGCTTTCAGATATTGAGCAGCGCTCAGCTGTTCCAGTCTGGCGCAAACGCCGGGCTCACCACCCGCTGGTCCTTCGGCAACCCGGCAATCGCCATGCGGTCATCGTCATCCAGTTGCACGTTCAACGCCGCCAGGTTGGCCAGCTGGTTCTCGCGGCTGCCGGCCTTGGGGATCACCGCCACGCCGTCCTGGTCCAGCAACCACTTCAGCGCCACCTGGCTGGGCAGTACGCCATGCTTGCGGGCAATCGCCTGGATCACCGGCTGCGCCGCCGCCTGCCCACGGGCCAGCGGGGTGTAGGCGGTAAGCAGCAGGTCGTGGCGGCGGGCATAGTCCAGTAGCGGTTGCTGGCCGAGTAGCACGTGGTATTCCACCTGGATCGCCGACAATGGCGCGCCCAGGGTTTCCACCACCTGGCGCAGCAACCCCAGCGGGAAGTTGGCCACGCCGATGCTGCGCGCCTTGCCCTCGTCACGCAGCGCTACCAGGGTTTCGATGCTGCGGGCCAGGTCCCAGTCCTGGCCGGGCCAGTGGATGTAGAACAGGTCGACCTGCTCGGTCCCCAGCGCGCGCAGGCTGTCCTCCAGCGACTGGCGCATGGCCTTGGGCGCCAGGCGATCCCACCACACCTTGGTGGTCAGGTGAATCTGCTCGCGTGGCACGTCGCTGTCGCGCAGGGCCTGGCCGACGGCGGCTTCGTTGTCATAGGCAGTGGCGGTGTCGATGTGCCGGTAACCCACTTCAAGCGCCTGGCGCACGGCCTGGGTGCACTCGCTGCCAGTCATTGGCCAGGTGCCCAGGCCGATCGCGGGCAGGTTCAGGCCGTTACGGGTGGTGAGCCTTTGCATGTAAATTCCTTGTAGGGTGTGCAGGGTTCGCACTCGATGGTCGGCGATCAGCACGGCACGGGCCATGCGCGTGGAGCGGAAAGTGGTCGATCAGCGAACAGAAACTGCAGCCGACCTGGACAAGCGGCAATTGAACTTCCTTATGCTTCGGTATCTCTTCTAGAATCCGATCTGATGCATCCGCCAGGCAACGCCTGCGCGGCCTTCCCTGGGCGCCGCATCCAGCCGCGCCGTCATCGAGAGTGCCATGAGTTCCAGCACACCGCTGTCCGGAGTCAACCAACCCCTGCGCGGCATCGCCCTGGTGGTGGTGGCGACGTTCCTGTTCGCCAGTCACGATGCCCTGTCCAAGTTCCTCGGCGGCCTGTACCCGATCATCATGGTGGTGTGGGCGCGGTATGTGGTGCACACGTTGCTGATGGCCAGCATTTTCCTGCCCAAGGCCGGGCTCAACGTGCTGCGCACCCGCCGGCCGTTGTTGCAGACGTTACGTGCCCTGAGCCTGCTGAGTACCAGCCTGCTGTTCACCACCGGTCTGCAGTACCTGCCGCTGGCCGAGGCCACGGCGGTCAACTTCCTCGCCCCGGTGCTGGTCACCGCGCTGTCGGCGCCGCTGCTGAAGGAGCGGGTGACGGTGGGGCAGTGGGTGGCGGTGGTGATGGGCTTCATCGGCGTGCTGGTGGTGGTGCACCCGGGCGGGGCGATGTTTACCCCAGCCATCCTGTATCCGTTCGGTTCGGCGCTGGGCTTCTGCTTCTATCAGTTGCTGACGCGGATCCTGGCTGCGCATGACAGCCCGACCACCAGCAACTTCTATGCGGGGTTGTGCAACACCCTGGCGATGAGTGCGCTGGTGCCGTTCTTCTGGGAGGTGCCGCGTTGGGACCATGCGCTGCTGATGCTGGCGCTGGGTGGCTTTGGCATGACTGCGCACCTGCTGCTGACCCAGGCCTTCCGCCATGCGGCACCGGCGTTGCTGGCACCGTTCAGCTATTGCCAGATCGTGTTTGCCGGGTTGCTTGGGTTGGTTGTCTACAGCCAGGTGCCGGATACCCTGAGCCTGGTGGGCATCTCGGTGATCTGCCTGAGTGGGCTGGGGGCGGCGTGGATGCAGCGGGGCAAGTGACAACCTGTAATGGCCTCTTCGCGGGTAAACCCGCTCCCACAGGTCCAGCGCCCTGGCCGAGGGTTGCGATGTGCCTGGGGGAGCGGGCTTACCCGCGAAAGGGCCTTCAAACGCGCCTCTTCAATAAAGCCTGCAACGAATCGTCAAAGTCCCGCAGCGCATCCGCCTGTACCGCACGCTCATCCTCGACCACCCGTGCCACATCGCCCAGGCGCTTGCTAGCCCGCCCTTCAGCCCGGCCGATATAGGTCAGCTGGTCATCGAAAAAACGCGCCACCACCCGGCTTTCGATATCGGCACTGGCCAAACGGCTTTCGGTGTCCAGCAGCACGATCACATCCGGGTGGTCGCCCAGCAGCGTGTCGAGGTCGTCATAGAAAGTCACGTCGGCGAACTGCTGTGCCAGTGACCGCGCCAGCCAGTCATACGCCTGGCTCTCGCTGCTCACGGTCGCCACCGGGACGCGCTTGCCCTGGGCCTTGGCGGCGGCCTGGGGGCGATGGCTGTCGAGGTATTCGAGGGTCGCTGTGGCGTCACGCCCCAGCAGCACCGCCACCCGTTGGCCGGGGGCCAGGGCGACGCTGGAAATGGCCGTGGCCGAATAGAAGTGCCCATAGGGCAGCGTGTCGGTAGCGGCCGGGCTGGCACAACCGCCAAGGGCGGCCAGCAAGGCGAGCAGGGCAGCGATCATGCCGGTTTTCATGGGAGGCCTCATCAATCAGTGAATGCCGCCATCTTCCGCCCGGGCTGGCAGCAGCGGAACTTGATGGCATTCATGGTGGCTATCGATGAGGTCGATGCATCACCGCGTGGCCATGAACTGCAGGATGCGTTCGCGCAGCCAGCGCTCGGCCGGGTCGTTGTCCTGGGCGCCGCTCCAGACCATCGACAGTTCGGCTTCGGTGATCTCGAACGGTGCCGGGTCGGCGCGCAGGCTGCCGTCGTCGGCCAGGGCGCAGGCGGCGTAGTCCGGCACCGTGGCGATCATCTCGGTGTTGCGCAGCAGGGCGCGCAGGCTGCCGAACTGCGGCACTGCCAGCACCACCTTGCGGCAGCGGCCGATGCGCGCCAGGTCAAGGTCGATATTGCCGCTCATGTCGCCGGAGAACGACACCATCACATGCGGGCGGGCGCAGTATTCGTCGAGGGTCAGCGGGCCCGGGCGGTCATCGGCGCGCAGCACCCGCACGCCGATGTCGCGCAGCTTGCGGCGCTTGGCGGTGGCCGGCAGGTCTGTGGTGTAGCTCACGCCCACCGAGATCTCGCCGCTGGCCAGCAGCCCCGGCATCAGCAGGAAGTTGGCCCGGCGCACCACCACGCTGATGTTCGGGGCCTCTTCGCGCAGGGCCTGTAACAGGGCAGGGAACAGGCCGAATTCGGCATCGTCCGACAGGCCCAGGCGGAACACGTTGCAGCTGTTGGCCGGGTCGAACTCACGGGCGCGGCTGATGGCGGTGGAAATCACGTCCATGGCCGGCCCCAGCTCGGCGAAGATCTGCATGGCCCGTGGCGTGGGCTCCATGGCCCGGCCGTTGCGGATCAGCAGCGGGTCGTCGAACAGTTCGCGCAGGCGGGCGAGGGCGGCGCTGACGGTGGGCTGGGTGATGAACAGCTTTTCGCCGACCCGGGTCAGGTTGCGTTCGATCATCAGGGCTTCGAACAGTACCAGCAGGTTCATGTCGACGCGGCGCAGGTCGTTGCGGTTCATGAGGTGGCGGGTTCCGGAGTAGAGGGGGTGGCGGTGTATTGAAGCATGTGGGCAGCCTGATTGCCTTGTATGGATGTGCCGGCCTCCTCGCGGGTAAACCCGCTCCCACAGGATCACCACAGGTCTTGAGGGCTGTACAGTACCTGTGGGAGCGGGTTTACCCGCGAAGAGGCCGCCACAGGAAAGCTGACAGAGCCAGGCTATCACCCCTCAATAGCCACTCTATTAGAACTCTGCCCAAGCTCGGCTAGTCTTTCCTCTGGCCCCGCGAATTCCGCGAACGGGCGGCATGTCAGCACTTGCGTGCAAGACCCCGCCAACCCCGTCGTGACAGCTTCGCAAGCCCCGTGTAGACCTTATGAGGGGTAGCACGAGCCCACGCGCTCGGCTGAAAGAACACCTGGCACAGACCGGAAATCTGGATAACCGACCCAAAGGTACCCGCAGATGTCGAACGAATCGAAATGCCCGTTCCATCAAACCGCAGGTGGCGGCACCACCAACCGTGACTGGTGGCCTGACCAGCTCAACCTGAGAATTCTTCACCAACATTCCTCCAAGTCCGACCCGATGGACCCGGGTTTCGACTATGCCAAGGCGTTCAAGAGCCTCGACTTCCAGGCCCTGAAGAAAGACCTGACCGCCTTGATGACCGACTCCCAGGACTGGTGGCCCGCCGACTTCGGCCACTACGGCCCGCTGTTCATCCGCATGGCCTGGCACAGCGCCGGGACCTACCGTATCGGCGATGGCCGGGGTGGTGCAGGCTCTGGCCAGCAGCGCTTCGCCCCACTCAACAGCTGGCCGGACAACGTCAGCCTGGACAAGGCCCGGCGCCTGCTGTGGCCGATCAAGCAGAAGTACGGCAACAAGATCTCCTGGGCCGACCTGATCGTGCTCACCGGCAACGTCGCACTTGAATCCATGGGCTTCAAGACCTTCGGCTTTTCCGGCGGGCGTGCCGATGTGTGGGAGCCGGACGAAGATGTGTACTGGGGTTCGGAAAAGGTCTGGCTGGGCGGTAACACCCGCTACGGCAAGGCCCAGCCGCCCGGCCAGGGCGACCTGGTGGCGGAGCCGGCCAAGCGTCCGGAGGAGCAAAGCCGGACCTTGCAGGGCGAGCGCAACCTGGAAAACCCGCTGGCTGCCGTGCAGATGGGCCTGATCTACGTGAACCCGGAAGGCCCGGAAGGTATCCCCGACCCGGTGGCTTCGGGCAAGGATATCCGTGACACCTTCGGCCGCATGGCGATGAACGATGAAGAAACCGTGGCGCTGATCGCTGGCGGCCACGCCTTCGGCAAGACCCACGGTGCCGGCCCTGCCGACAACGTCGGTCCCGAACCGGAAGCCGCTGGCCTGGAACTGCAGGGGCTGGGTTGGGCCAACAAGTTCGGCAGCGGCAAGGGTGGCGATACCATCACCAGTGGCCTGGAAGTGACCTGGACTTCGACCCCCACCCGGTGGAGCAACGAGTACCTCAATAACCTGTTCAACTTCGACTGGGAACTGACCAAGAGCCCGGCCGGTGCCCACCAGTGGCGGCCGAAAGAGGGCAAAGGGGCAGGCACCGTGCCGGATGCCCACGACCCGGCCAAGCGCCATGCGCCATCCATGCTCACGTCCGACCTGGCGCTGCGCTTCGACCCGATCTATGAGCCGATCGCCCGTCGCTTCAAGGACAACCCTGATCAGCTGGCCGACGCGTTCGCACGTGCCTGGTACAAGCTGATCCACCGCGACATGGGCCCGCTGGCGCGCTACCTGGGCCCGGAAATGCCCAACGAAGAGTTGCTGTGGCAAGACCCGATCCCGAAAGTCGACCACCCGTTGGTGGGCGAGCAGGACATTGCCGCGCTCAAGGCCAAGGTGCTGGCGTCGGGCCTGAGCGTTGGCGAGCTGGTGGCCACTGCCTGGGCGGCGGCGTCGACCTTCCGCGGTTCGGACAAGCGTGGCGGGGCCAACGGTGGTCGCCTGCGCCTGGCGCCGCAGAAGGACTGGCCGGCGAACCAGGGCACGGGCAAGGTGCTGGCGGCCCTGGAGAAGATCCAGGCCGAGTTCAATGCCGGTGGCAAGAAAATCTCCCTGGCCGACCTGATCGTTCTCGCCGGCGCCGCCGCAGTGGAAAAGGCTGCCAAGGACGCCGGGCACGACGTCAGCGTGGCGTTCCGCCCGGGGCGTACCGATGCCTCTCAGGCGCAGACCGACGTCGAGTCGTTCGCCGTGCTGGAGCCGCTGGCCGATGGCTTCCGCAACTTCACCAAGGCCCGCTACAGCGTCAAGGCCGAGAAGCTGCTGCTGGACAAGGCCCAGTTGTTGACCCTCACCGCGCCTGAAATGACCGTGCTGATCGGCGGCCTGCGTGTGCTCGGCGCCAACCATGGCGGCAGCCAGCAGGGCGTGTTCACCGACAAGGTCGGTACCCTGAGCAACGACTTCTTCCGCAACCTGCTGGACATGGGCGTGGAATGGAAGCCGACCTCGGCGGATAACGAAACCTTCGAAGGCCGCGACCGCAAGACCGGGCAGGTGAAGTGGACCGGTAGCCGGGTTGACCTGGTGTTCGGTTCCCATGCCCAGTTGCGGGCGTTGAGCGAGGTGTATGGCAGCGCTGATGGCGGTGACAAGTTCGTGCGGGACTTTGTGGCAGCCTGGCAGAAAGTAATGGAGCTGGATCGGTTTGATTTGAAGTAGCGGTGTTTTCGGGGGCGCTCTACCCAGGTACAGCGCAGGTTTTGGGTGCATGCTGTACCTGTGGTGGCAGCGCTCATTTACCATGGCGGCTGTTTTTAGCCATTGCCAAGGAAACCTGCCATGAGCGCCCCTCAGTTCCGCACCCCCACAACCGCCGACGCCGAACGTTGCTACGCCATCGAAATCGGTGCCTATGAAGGCGATGAGGCGGCCACGCTGGAGAAGATCCGTACCCGCATCGCGCAGTATCCGCAAGGCTTCCTGGTGTTGGAGAGCGCGGGCGAGATCGTCGGTTTCATCAACAGCGGCTGTGCCCACGACGTGGTGATGTCCGACGAGGCATTCAAGGAGCTGGTCGGGCATGACCCGGCGGCGCCAAACGTGGTGATCATGTCGGTGGTGGTGGACCCGGCGCACCAGGGCAAAGGCTACGCCAAGCGGTTGATGGATGAATTCATCGCCCGCATGAAGGCGGCGGGCAAGCTGACCATTCACCTGATGTGCAAGGAACAGCATGTGGCGTTGTACCAGAAGCTGGGGTATCAGTACGTGAGACCGTCGCCGTCGGACCACGGCGGTATGGCCTGGCATGAAATGGTCATGGTCCTCTGATTTCGCAAGATTGCCTGGCCCTTTGGGCTGCGCTGTCGCGTAGCGAATTGAATTCTGTGTGAGCCGGCTTGCCGGCGATGGGCCGCAAGGCGGCCCGAATGGCTGCTTATTCGCCGCTGACCAACTGGCGGGCCAGCTGGTTGTGACGCTCCAGCACCCGTGGCAGGTCGACCGTGGCCAGCTGGCCGTCCTTCACTACCACACGGCCATTGATGACGCTGGTGTGTACCTGGGTCGGGGTGCAGAACACCAATGCTGCCAGCGGGTCGTGGTGACCACCGGCATAGGCCACGTGGCCGAGGTCGAAGGCAACGAAGTCGGCCACCATGCCTGGGGCCAGGGCGCCGATGTCATTGCGGTTGAGCACCTTCGCGCCGCCGAGCGTTGCAATTTCCAGCGCCTCGCGTGCGGTCATCGCGTCGGGGCCGAAGCCCACCCGTTGCAGCAACAGGGCCTGGCGCACTTCACCGATCATGCTGGCGCCGTCGTTGGATGCCGAACCGTCGACCCCCAGGCCCACCGGGACTCCATGGTCGCGCATCTTGCGCACCGGGGCGATGCCCGAGGCCAGGCGCATGTTCGAGCAGGGGCAGTGGGCGACACCGGTGCCGGTGCGGGCGAACAGCTCGATGCCATGCTGGTCGAGCTGCACGCAGTGGGCGTGCCACACGTCGTGGCCGACCCAGCCGAGGTCTTCGGCATATTCGGCAGGGGTCATGCCGAATTTTTCGCGGCTGTAGGCGATGTCGTTGACGTTCTCGGCCAGGTGGGTGTGCAACGACACCCCGTACTGGCGCGCCAGCATGGCTGCTTCGCGCATCAGGTCGCGGCTGACCGAGAACGGCGAGCAGGGCGCCACCACGATGCGGCGCATCGAGCCGTGGCTGGCATCGTGGTAGTCCTCGATCAGGCGCTGGGATTCCTTGAGGATGTCGGCTTCCTTCTCCACCACCGAATCAGGCGGCAGACCACCCTGGCTGCGGCCCACGCTCATGCTGCCGCGTGCGGCGTGGAAGCGCATGCCGATCTCGTCGGCGGCATGGATGCTGTCGTCGAGCTTGCAGCCGTTGGGGTAGATGTACAGGTGGTCGCTGGAGGTGGTGCAGCCGGACAGGATCAGTTCGGCCATGGCGGTCTGGGTCGACACCGCGATCATCTCGGGGGTCAGGCGCGCCCAGATCGGGTACAGGTTGGTCAGCCAGTTGAACAGCTCGCCATCCTGGGCCGCCGGCACCACGCGGGTGAGGCTCTGGTACATGTGGTGGTGGGTGTTGACCAGGCCAGGGATGACCACTTTGCCGGCCATGTCCAGCACCACGTCGGCGTGCTGCGGCAGGGTATCGCTGGGGCCGACCTGACGGATCAGGTTGCCTTCGATGAACATTCCGCCGTTCTTGATCTCGCGGCGTTCGCCGTCCATGGTGACCAGCAGTTCGGCGTTTTTGAGCAGTAGCGTTTTTGGAGCATTTGTAGATGACATGGCTTAAGCCTGTCGCAATACGCATCGGCGATTACCGATGTCATAGGCGCAGGGCATTGTAAGCAAGGTATTTGCAGATTGTATACAGGGCTGGTGATCCTGTACTGGCCTCTTCGCGGGTAAACCCGCTCCCACAGCTACTGCACAGCTCATGAATTCTGTGTAGTACCTGTGGGAGCGGGCGTGCCCGCGAAGAGGCCGGTGCAGGTTGCCTCAACAGCAGATCACGCCGCCCCGCGGCTGGCGACACCATCCACCAACCGCGCAATCCCCAGCGGGTTGGCGTTTTTGAGCGCATCCGGCAGCAGCGCATCCGGGTAGTTCTGGAAGCACACCGGGCGCAGGAAGCGGTCGATGGCCAAGGTGCCGACCGAAGTGCCACGGGCATCGGAGGTGGCCGGGTATGGCCCACCATGCACCATCGCGTCGGCTACCTCGACGCCGGTCGGGTAGCCGTTCAGCAGCAGGCGCCCGGCCTTGCGCTCCAGCAGCGGCACCAGCGTGGCAAAGGCGCGCAGGTCGTCCGGCTCGGCAATCAGGGTGGCGGTCAACTGGCCTTGCAGGTGGCGCAGCGCTTCGACCAGTTGCTGGGCATCGGCCACCTCCACCAGCACGGTGGTTGGGCCGAATACTTCTTCCTGCAGCAGCGGGTCGCTGTTCAGCAGCAGGCTCACGTCCGCCTTGAACAGTTGCGGTTGGGCCTGGTTGCCGGTTTGGGGCTGCCCGGCCAGGTGCTGGATGCCCGGGTGCGCCAGCAGGTGCTGCACACCGTTCTGGTAGCTGCGCAGGGTGCCGGCGTTGAGCATGGTCTGCGGCCCCTGGTCGGCCATGCGCGCCACCAGCGTGTGCACGAAGCGTTCGAACTGTGGCGACTTGATGCCCACCACCAGGCCCGGGTTGGTACAGAACTGCCCGCAACCCAGCACTACCGAGGCGGCCAGCTCGCCGGCTACTTGCTCGCCACGGGCTTGCAGGGCCTGGGGCAGGACGATTACCGGGTTGATGCTGCTCATTTCGGCGAACACCGGGATCGGCTGCGGGCGCGCAGCAGCCATGTCGCACAGGGCGCGGCCACCACGCAGCGAGCCGGTGAAGCCGACCGCCTGGATGGCCGGGTGCTTGACCAGTGCCTCACCCACGCCGGCGCCGTAGATCATGTTGAACACGCCTGCTGGCATGCCGCTGCCGGCCACCGCGCGGTCAATGGCCGTGGCCACGTGGGCGGCGGTCAGCATGTGCCCGCTGTGGGCCTTGAACACCACCGGACAGCCGGCGGCCAGCGCCGAGGCGGTGTCACCGCCGGCGGTGGAGAACGCCAGCGGGAAGTTGCTGGCGCCGAATACGGCCACCGGGCCGACGCCGATGCGATACTGGCGCAGGTCCGGGCGCGGCAGCGGGGTGCGCTCGGGCAGGGCACGGTCGATGCGCGCGCCGAGGAAGTCGCCACGGCGCACCACATCGGCGAACAGGCGCAGCTGGTTGCTGGTACGGGCGCGCTCACCGCGGATGCGTGCTTCGGGCAGCGCGGTTTCGCGCATCACATGCTGGACGAAGTCATCGCCCAGTGCGTCGAGTTCGTTGGCGATGGCGTCGAGGAAGGCGGCGCGCTGTGCCGGGCTGGTGCTGCGGTAGGCCGGGTAAGCGGCCTCGGCGGCCTGCACGGCGGCTTCGACTTCGTCGCCGGTCGCCTGATGGAAGGCGTATGGCAATGGCTCGCCGGTGTGGGCGTCGACGCTGTTCAGCAGCACGTCACCGTTGCCGCTGAGCTGGCCGGTGATGTGGTTCAGGCGATGTTCGATGGACATTTCGTTTCCCGTTGGCAATGACAGTCGTTGGGCTGGGACTGTAGGGGGCGAAATGCGTGCTGAATAATGATTAATGCGGATCAGGTGATAACGGATCGTTATCGCAACGGCCTTCTCCAAAAAGTTTCCATCGTATGCACGGCCCCCTGTGGGAGCGGNNAAGCAGGCGACTCGGTGTATGGCACCGGCTTCGGCGGTATTCGCGGGTAAACCCGCTCCCACAGGGACCGCGCAAATGCTACAGCGCGTGTGTCACTCGGCCATCTGCAACTCCGGCAGCTTCACCCGGAACGCCCGGGTCAGCCCCAGCAGCACCACAAGGCCCATGCCCATCCAGCACAAACCGATGGTGAACGACAGGCTGGTCAGGCTGCTCCACAGCCACAGCGTGCTGAGGAAGCCCAGGCCGGGAATGGCACCATACAGCAGGTAGTTGCGAGCACCACGTAGCTTGTGGTCGATCAGGTAGTGTTTGACCACGGCCAGGTTCACCGCCGAGAAGGCGAACAGCGCGCCAAAGCTGATCATGTTGGCCACCGTGTCGAGGGTGATCACCAGGGCAATCAGCGACAGCAGGCTGACCAGCAGGATGGCCGTGGCCGGGACGCGCTTTTTCGTCACCAGTTGGCCGAACGCACGGGGCAACGCACCGTCGCGCCCCATGGCAAACAGCACCCGCGACACGCTGGCCTGGGACACCATGGCCGAGGCGAAGCAGCCGGCCACATAGGTGGCGGTGAAGGCGGTCACCAGCAACTCGCCGCCGACCCGGCGCATCACGTCCACCGACGCCGAGTCCGGGTCGGCGAAGCTGCCCCAGTCAGGGAACACCATCTGTGCGCAGTACGACACCACCAGGAACAACATGCCGCCGATCAGCGACACGGCAAGGATCGCCACAGGAATGCGGTAGGTCGGGTTGCTGGTTTCCTCGGCCATGGTCGAGACCGCATCGAAGCCCAGGAACGACAGGCACAGTACGGCGGCGCCGGTCATGATCAACGGCACGCTGAAGCCTTCGTGGTGGAAGGGCGCCAGCAGCGACACCGGCTGCGCCTGGCCGCTGAGGTTGTGGATGGACAGGGCGACGAACACGATGATGAACACCAGTTGCACCACCACCAGGATCCAGTTGACCCGGGTAATCGACTCGATGCCGATCAGGTTGAGGAAGGTGACCAGGGCAATGGAGCCCGCCACCCACACCCAGGCGTGGATGGCCGGGAAGTATTCCGACATGTAGATGCCGATCAGCAGGTAGCTGAGCAGCGGCAGGAAGATGTAGTCGAGCAGCAGGGTCCAGCCGGCGATGAAGCCGATGTGGCTGCCGAAGGCCTTGCGTGTGTAGGTGTAGACCGAGCCGGAGTAGGGGTGGGCCTGGACCATGCGTCCGTAGCTGTAGGCGGTCAGCAGCATGGCGGCGAGGGTCAGCAGGTAGGCGGTGGGCAGGTGCCCTTTGGTCATCTGGGTGACCAGTCCGTAGGTGGTGAATACTGCAAGGGGGACCATGTAGGCCAGGCCGAACAGCACCAGGGCGGTCATCCCCATGGACTTGCGGAAACGGCCGTTGCTGGCGGTGGGGTGCGACGGGGCATGCTCGGGGCTATTCGAAGGGCTATGTGCAGGGCTATGGGCTGTACTTGTTGTTGTATGCATTGCTAACTCCTGGAAAGGGATGCAGGACGCCGCGGTATGCGAGCGGGGCTCGATACCGGTGGGTGTTGTGCAAGGAGGTCGAGCGGTTGGCTCGCAGCGCTGGGGCGGGGTGATGCTCCCACACCCCGCAAGTAGCCGGAATCACCCTTTGGGGTGAGCCGGGAGGCGGCTGTACCTGCTCACCCCAAAGGGTGATTTCGGTGTTTGCAGTGCCATGGGAGTATCTGGCCAACAACGCACCGCACTGGCAGCGGTGCCTTTACTTGATACGGCAGGCCCACAGTGACTAATCAATTGCTTTCGCAACAGTGGTTCGAGCACCTGGCCAAGGTCACCGAGGCGATCGGCCGGCCGGGCTTTGCCGCCACTCTGTTTGCTGCACTTGGCGTGATCCGGCCGATACAGGCGACCACGGTGTACCTGTACCCGCACGACGGCATGCCGTGCGCACTGTTCGAGCAGGACGACAAGGCGCCCTGGCAGCCCGAGGGCAATGTCAGCCGCTACCTGTCCGGCTTCTACCTGCTCGACCCGTTCTACGGTGCCTGTGTGGAGCAGGTCGAGTCCGGTTGCTACGGCCTGTTCGAGGTGGCACCCGACCATTTCGAGGTCAGCGAGTACTACCAGTCGTTCTATCGGCACTCGCACCTGGAGGATGAGCTCAACTACATCCTGCAGGTCGCACCCGGGCAGAGCCTGGCGGTATCGCTGGCGTTCACCGACAAGCTCGATGGTCAAACCCGCGCGTTGTTCGGGCGTATCACACCCTGGGTGCTGGCGGTGCTCAGCAAGCACTTTGCCGGGCTGGACAGCCGCGCCGGGCGCTTCGAGAACATCCTCGAGCAGCGCATCCACGCTGCCCTGAACAACTTCGGCAGCTCGCTGCTGACCGAGCGTGAATGCCGTATCGCCCAGCTGATCCTGCGTGGCCACTCGACCAAGTCGCTGGCCGAGCGCCTGGGGGTGTCGGAGGACACCATCAAGTCTCACCGCAAGAACGTCTACGCCAAGCTCGACATCGGCACCCAGTCCGAGCTGTTCTCCCTGTTCATCGACGCGCTGGCCAATGCCCAAGGCGTGCTGGGCAAGGACCCGCTGGAAAGCTACATGGGCAAGCTGCGCTGAATGCCAGCAGCCCTGCAACCCACCGCAAAGGAAAACCAACAATGAATGCGCCTTTCGCCCCGCAACGCCAGACCCGCGACTATCAGGCCTCCGATGCCGCGCACCACATCCATGCCTTCCTCGACCAGAAGGCGCTGAACGCCGAAGGGCCGCGGGTGATCGTCGGTGGCGAACGCCTGCACCTGTGGGACAGCGAGGGCAAGCGCTACCTGGACGGCATGTCCGGCCTGTGGTGCACCCAGCTCGGCTACGGCCGCCGCGACCTGACCGCTGCCGCTGCCGCGCAGATGGACCAGCTGGCCTACTACAACATGTTCTTCCACACCACCCACCCGGCGGTGATCGAACTGTCCGAGCTGCTGTTCAGCCTGCTGCCGGGGCACTACAGCCACGCGATCTACACCAACTCCGGCTCCGAGGCCAACGAGGTGCTGATCCGTACCGTGCGCCGCTACTGGCAGGTGGTCGGCCAGCCGAGCAAGAAGGTCATGATCGGCCGCTGGAACGGTTACCACGGCTCGACCCTGGCGGCCACGGCGTTGGGTGGCATGAAGTTCATGCACGAAATGGGCGGGCTGATCCCGGATGTGGCGCACATCGACGAACCTTACTGGTACGCCGAAGGCGGTGAGTTGACCCCGGCCGAGTTTGGCCGCCGCTGCGCCCTGCAATTGGAGGAAAAGATCCTCGAACTGGGTGCCGAGAACGTCGCCGGCTTTATCGCCGAGCCGTTCCAGGGCGCGGGTGGCATGATCTTCCCGCCGGAAAGCTACTGGCCCGAGATCCAGCGCATCTGCCGCCAGTACGACGTGCTGCTGTGTGCCGATGAAGTGATCGGCGGCTTTGGCCGCACTGGCGAATGGTTCGCCCACGAATACTTCGGCTTCGAGCCCGACACCCTGTCGATCGCCAAGGGCCTGACCAGCGGCTACGTGCCCATGGGCGGGCTGGTGCTGAGCAAGCGCATTGCCGAGGCGCTGGTGGAGCGGGGCGGGGTGTTCGCCCACGGCCTGACCTATTCCGGCCACCCGGTGGCGGCGGCGGTGGCCATCGCCAACCTGAAGGCGCTGCGTGACGAAGGTATCGTGCGCCAGGTGAAGGACGACACCGGGCCGTACCTGCAGCGCATCCTGCGCGAGGTGTTCGCCGACCACCCGTTGATCGGCCAGGTGCAGGGCGCCGGGCTGGTGGCGGCGCTGCAGTTTGCCGAGCACAAGCCGACGCGCAAGCGCTTCGCCAACGAGAACGACCTGGCCTGGCAGTGCCGCACCTTCGGTTTCGAGGAAGGGGTGATCATTCGCTCCACCCTGGGCCGGATGATCATGGCGCCGGCGCTGATCGCCAACCACAGCGAGCTGGATGAGCTGGTGGAGAAGACCCGCATTGCCGTGGACCGCACGGCGCGCCTGGTCGGCAAACTCTGAACCGCCGACAAGGGTAACGCATTTCCCTGTGGGAGCGGGCACGCCCGCGAACACCGGCGAAGCCGGTGCCATCCACCGTGTCGCCTGATTCGCGGGCACGCGCTCCCACAGGAACCGCATAGCCCCTATGAAAATTGCTCCAACAGCCACCAGGAGTACAAATGTACACCCTCGAATTCTGGCAACAACGTGCCTCGGACCTCTACCTCCCGGCCAATGCACTGATCGACGGCAAACCCGTCAACGCCCAGGACGGCGCCACCTTCGCCGCCATCAACCCCGCCACCAACGGCGTATTGGCCCAGGTCACCGCCTGCGGCCAGGCCGAGGTCGACCTGGCCGTCGCCAGCGCCCGCAAGGCCTTCGAGCATGGCCCGTGGCCGCGCATGGCCCCGGGCGAGCGCAAGAAAGTGCTGCTGCGCCTGGCCGAGCTGATCACGGCCCATCGCGAAGAACTGGCCCTGCTGGACTCGCTGAACATGGGCAAGCCGGTCATGGATGCCTACAACATCGACGTGCCAGGCTCGGCGCAGGTGTTCGCCTGGTATGGCGAGGCACTGGACAAGTTGTACGACCAGGTGGCGCCCACCGCGCCCAACGCACTGGCCACCATCACCCGCGAAGCCCTGGGCGTGGTCGCCGCCGTAGTGCCGTGGAACTTCCCGCTCGACATGGCTGCCTGGAAGCTCGCCCCGGCGCTGGCTGCCGGCAACAGCGTGGTGCTCAAGCCCGCCGAGCAATCACCGTTCTCGGCCCTGCGCCTGGCCCAGCTGGCGCTGCAGGCCGGTGTGCCGGAAGGTGTGCTGAACGTGGTGCCGGGCCTGGGCGAGCAGGCCGGGCAGGCGTTGGGCCTGCACCCGGACGTGGATTGCCTGGTGTTCACCGGCTCCACCCAGGTGGGCAAGTACTTCATGCAGTACTCGGCACAGTCCAACCTCAAGCAGGTATGGCTGGAGTGTGGTGGCAAGAGCCCCAACCTGGTGTTCGAAAACTGCCAGGACCTGGACCTGGCTGCGGAAAAGGCGGCATTCGGCATCTTCTTCAACCAGGGCGAGGTGTGCTCGGCCAACTCACGGCTGTACGTGCAACGCTCCATCCATGACGAGTTCATCGAGCGCCTGCAGGCCAAGGCCCGCCAGTGGCTGCCAGGCAACCCGCTGGACCCGGCGAGCCGGGCCGGTGCGATTGTCGATGCCGGGCAGACTGGCCGGATCGAAGCCGCCATCGCCCGTGCCGGGCAGGACGGGGCGCGGTTGGTGTGTGGTGGTCGGCGCCTGACTATCGACGGTTCGGACAATTACATCGAGCCGACCATTTTCGCCGGTGTCGATGGCCGAATGAGCCTGGCGCAGGAGGAGGTGTTCGGGCCGGTGCTGGCGGTCAGCGCCTTCGACAGTGAAGAGCAGGTCGTGCGCCTGGCCAACGACAGTATCTATGGGCTGGCGGCATCGGTGTGGAGCGATGACTTCAACCAGGTGCACCGCGTGGCGCGGGCGTTGAAGGCCGGTACCGTGTCGGTGAACACGGTCGATGCGCTGGACGTCACGGTGCCGTTCGGCGGTGGCAGGCAGTCGGGGTTTGGCCGTGACCTGTCGCTGCATTCGTTCGACAAGTATTCGCAGCTCAAGACCACCTGGTACCAGTTGCGCGCCTGATACATCCGATCTTGCACCGCGTCGCCTGTTTCGCGGGCTCGCCCGCTCCCACAGGTACTGCACTGCCTCAGGTGCTGCGCGGTCCCTGTGGGAGCGGGCAAGCCCGCGAAACAGGCGAGGCGGTAGCCGGATCATTCATGGCGTTCCGTTAATTTTCTTCGCCAACCCGGCAGAACGCTCGGGCCCGCTCTACACTGCTGCCAAGATGGGGCAGGGCTATGCGCTACCCGGCGTCCCATCTTGCTGCCTGCGAATGGCTTCGGCCTGCATGATCGTCCTGGCTGCCCCGTCAAACCGCCATGCATGGAGTACCTGGAATGGGCTGCGTGTCGAATGGTCGTGCTGCTGGCAACGCCGGACGTGGCATTTCGCTGCAGTGGCTGGTGGCGCTGGCCATCGTGCTGGGCATGCTGCTGCTCGGTGCCGCCTTGGCCTGGCAGGGCTATCGCGGCATTCGCCAGACCCTGGTGGCTGCGGCGGGTGATTCTGCCCAGCAAATTGGCAAGACCATCGACGAGCGCGCCCGGCGCCTGATTGATCCGGTGCACAGCAGCATCCGCCTGCTCGCCCACAACCCGGCCGCGCAAACCCCCGCGCAGCGCCTGGAACGGCTGCCGCAACTGGTCGAGACGCTAGATGCCAACCGCATGCTCAGCGCTGCCTACATGGGTTACCCCAACGGTGAGTTCCTGCTGGTGCGCCGCTTGCGCGAGCCGCAGTTGCTGCAACGCTTCGCCGCGCCGCCGGGCACGGCGTTCCTGGTGCAGAGCGTCAGCCGTGAGGGCGGTGCGGTGCAGGGTGAGTGGCGCTTCTATGACCGCGCGCTGAACCTGCTGCAGGTCCAGGCCAGACCCAAGTACCGCTACGATCCGCGCACACGCCCGTGGTTTATCGAGGCCAGCGCCCAACCCACCACAGTGCTGACCCACCCCTATGTGTTCTTCACTACCCGTGAGATCGGCCTGACCATGGCCCAGCGCAGCGTTGACGGCGGGGCGGTGATCGGCATGGACGTTTCGGTCGACGACCTGGCCAGCGAGACCCAGGACCTGCGCATGACCCCCGGCACCGAGATCGTCGTGGTCGACGACCAGGGCAATGTGGTGGGCTACCCGGACCCGCAGCGGATGATCGTGCACGAAGGGCAGGCCGTGCGCCTGTCGCGCATCGACGAACTGGGCATTCCCAGCCTGGAGCACCTTTACGCTGACTTGCCGCAAGGCACCCGGCCGCAGCCTTATCAGGTGGACGGCCAGACCTGGTATGGCATGCGTGTGCAACTGACCAACCTGGCCGGGCAGGACCTGCAGGTGCTGATTGCCGTGCCAGGCCACGAATTGCTGAGCGGCGCGCGCAATGTACTGTTCGAGCAGTTGCTCTGGACCGCAGCGCTGATGGCCGTGCTGCTGGTGCTCGGTGGTGTGCTCGGCCGGCGTATCGGCCGCCCGCTGCGGCTGCTGGCCGAACAGGTGCAAGGTCTGGCCGGCTTTGATTTCAGCCGAGACGTCGGGGTGCGCTCGCGGGTGTCCGAGGTGCGTGAATTGAGCCGCGTATTGCGCCGAATGTCCGGCACCATCCACAGCTTCCAGGCGATTACCCTCACACTCAGCCGCGAGCGCAACCTGGAGCGCATGCTCGACAGTGTGCTGACCCATCTGGTGGAGGCTGCCGGGGTCAATGCCGGCGTGGTGTACCTGTTCGATGCCGAGCACGCCTTGCTGCGCCTGGCCGCTGCCTGCCGCGGCGAGCAGTACCCGGGCGAGCTAGCCGTGGATGAGACGGCCCGGGAGCAGTTGGCTGCGGCGGTGATTCAGACCCTTGGCCTGGACGAGCGCAGCCTCGCCGTGGTGTTGAATGACCGTAGCCAGGCGCTGTTGGGCATCCTGGTTCTGCAACTGGACGATGAATATGCAAACGAGCAGGTGGGCCAACCGTTCCGGCGCTTTGTCGAGGAACTGTCCGGGGCGGCGGCGGTGGCTATCGAGACGCGTCAGCTGGCCGAAGCCCAGCAACACCTGCTGGATGCCATGATCAAGCTGCTGGCCGACGCCATCGATGCCAAGAGCCCCTATACCGGCGGCCACTGCGAGCGGGTGCCACAACTGGCGCAGATGCTGCTGGACCAGGCGGTGGCGGCCGAAACCGGCCCGTACGCCAGCTTCAGCATGAGTGCGGCTGAACGCTACGAGTTCCGCGTGGCGGCCTGGCTACACGATTGTGGCAAGGTCACCAGCCCCGAGTATGTGGTGGACAAGGCGACCAAGCTGGAAACCTTGTACAACCGTATCCACGAGGTACGCATGCGCTTCGAAGTGCTGTGGCGCGATGCCGAGCTGGCCTATTGGCAAGGCCTGGCCAGCGGTGCCGACCCGCAGGCGCTGCAAGCCACCCTGGCGCGCAGCCAGGCCCGGTTGCAGGACGACTTTGCCTTCGTGGCCCAGGCCAACATCGGCGGCGAGTTCATGCAGGACGCCGACATCGAGCGCCTGCGGCAGATTGGCCAGCAACGCTGGCAGCGCCACTTCGACAACCGCCTGGGCATTTCCCGCGACGAGGCGGAGCGTTTTGCCGACCTGCCAGCGCCTGCGCTGCCGGTTGACGAACCACTGCTGGCGGACCGGCCTGAGCATTGCGTGCCCTGGGGCCCCCGCAAGCCACCGGTGGCCAAGGACGACCCACGCAACCGCTGGGGCTTCGACATGCGCCTGCCGGCCTACGCCAGCAATTACGGCGAGCTGTACAACCTGGCGATCCGTCGCGGCACGCTGAATGATGAGGAGCGCTTCAAGATCAACGAACACATCGTGCAGACCATCATCATGCTCAGTTCCTTGCCGTTCCCGCGCCAGCTCAAGCGGGTTCCGGACATCGCCGGCAACCACCACGAGAAAATGGACGGCAGCGGCTACCCGCGCCGGCTGGGCGAGCAGGACCTGGGCATTGCCGAACGGGTGATGGCGATTGCCGACATCTTCGAGGCGCTGACCGCGGCCGACCGGCCTTACAAGGCGCCGAAGACTTTGTCCGAGTCGGTGAAGATCCTGGTGGGCATGGCCCGCGACGGGCACATCGACGGGCAGCTGCTGCAGCTGTTTCTCAGCAGCGGGGTGTATCGCCAGTATGCCGAGCGGTTCCTGCGTGCCGAGCAGATCGACGAGGTGGATGTGGCCTACTGGTTGGAACAGATGCGTTGCCCGGCCTGAACGAAAAATCAGATTTAGCCCCTTCCTTGTAGGCCGTTTCCGGCCTCTTCGCGGGTGAACCCGCTCCTACAGGTTCATCACAAGCTTCAAGACTTGCACAGTACCTGTGGGAGCGGGCTTGCCGCGCGGGCGGCGCGCGGTCCTACAGGCGCTGCATTCCTTTCGGCATACAGGACCAATCACTCATACTCCCGCACCCCGGCAATATGCCGCCCGGCCACATAGCCAAAGGTCAGCGCCGGGCCCAGGTTGATGCCACCCGCCGGGTACCAGCCGCCAAACACGCTGGCCATGTCGGTACCCGCCGCATACAGGCCAGCAATCGGCTGCCCGGCCTCATCCAGCACCCGGGCACTGCCGTCGGTGCGCAACCCGGCAAAGGTGCCAAAGCAACCGGGCTGTACCTTCACCGCATAGAACGGCCCATGCTCGATGGGCGCCACACAAGGGTTGGGCCCTTTGTGCTGCGGGTCGCCCTGCTTGCGGTTGAACGGTGTGGAGCCACGGCCAAACGCCGGGTCCTGGCCGTTGCGGGCATGGCTGTTGAAGTCGCTGATCGTGGCGCGCAACCCTACTGGGTCGATGCCGCAGGCCAAGGCCAGCTGTTCCAGGGTGGCGCCTTGCTTGAGATAGCCGCTGCGCACGTGCGGCCACACCGGCAGCGGCGCCGGGCGGGCATGGCCCAGGCCATAGCGACGCAGGAAACGATGGTCGCAGATCAGCCACGAGCACACCTCTTCATTCTGTGGCACCGCTGCGATCATGGCTGACACATAGTCGTAGTAGCCGTGTGCTTCGTTGACGAAACGCTTGCCGTTGGCCAATACACCGATGATGCCCGGTTTGCCGCGTTCGATGATGTGCGGAAAGTGGCCAACACTGCCGTCGCGGTGCGGCACTTGCGAAACCGGCGCCCAGGCCACCGGTGACTTCAGGTCGGTGGCGACCACGCCGCCGGCCGATTCGCCCAGGCGCAGGCCGTCGCCCGAACAGCCCTTGGGGGGCAGGGCCAGGTTGTCATGGCCGCTGGCATCACGCGGGAACAGTTGCCGGCGCCGGGCGTTGTCGTTGGGGAAGCCACCCGCCGCGAGCACCACGGCCTTGGCACGGATCAGTTGCTCGCCCTGCGGCGTTGCTACCAGTGCCCCACGTACCTGGCCATTGTCGAGCAGCAGGCGTTTGGCCGGCGCCGATTCCTGCAGGCGCACGCCCAGGTCCTGGGCCGATTTGGCCAGGCGGGCCACCAGCGCCACACCGTTGACCAGGTGCATCGCCCGGCCATACCGGGCCAGGTGGTACAAGTGGCGGCCAAAGCGTTTGCACACATGCAGCAGGGCCGCGGGCGAGCGGGTCATGTTGAGGAAGGCGGCAAGGTCGGCACCGGCCATGATCGGCATACCCATGAACGAAGTTTCGCGCAGGGTCTTGCGCAGGCGTGGCAACAGTGCGCCGACCTCACGGGCATCATAGGGGGCGGCGATCACCTGATGCCCGCCCTCGGCAGCGCCCGGTGTGTCGCCATGCATGTCGGGAATGCCGTTGCCGTCGGCAAACTGCAGCGCCGTGTGCTTTTCGAAAAACGCCACCATGTGCGGGCACGCTTCGAGAAAGGCGTCGACGCGTTCGGCGTTGTAATAGGCCCCCAGTTCATTGCGCAGGTAGCTGCGCGGCTGGTTGATGTCTTCCTCGATGCCGGCCCGGCGTGCCAGCGGATTGCGCGGCACCCAGGCCCAACCGCCGGACCAGGCGGTGGCACCGCCGAACACTGGCTCCTTCTCCACCACGATCACCTTCTGCCCATGCCAGGCAGCCGTCACCGCAGCAGCCAGCCCGGCGGCACCAGAGCCTATGACCAGTACATCGCATTCGGTTTCGAAGGGAGCGGAAGGCATTGCGGGATTCCTGTATTGTTATTGGAACAAGGTTCCATATTCTTATTGGCAGCGAATCGTCCCGCAAGGGTGTGGCGACCACGCCGGGCAAGTAATGGGCGATAACCGGACAGTTCGCGAAGCTGAGGCTGCGGCGTCTATCGGCGATGTGGAATCATCTTCTAGAATTCGCAAAAAAATTTCAGGGACCTGTGTCATGGCTGGTAGTCAGATCGAACGCGCCTTCAGTCTTGTAGAAAGCCTTACCGGCGAGCCACAGGGGCTGCCGTTGCAAACCCTGGCCGAGCGCCTGGACATCCCCAAAAGCGCCGCCCATCGCATGCTCACCGAGCTGGTGCGGCTGGGCTATGTGCGGCAGAACCGTGACAACAACCGCTACCAGCTGTCGGCCAAGCTGGTGGCGCTGGGCTTTCGTTACCTGGCCAGCAGCGGTGCCGACATCATCCAGCCGATACTCGACCGCCTGGCCCAGGACAGCGGCGAACTGGTGCGCCTTGGCGTAATCGACGGTACCCGCCAGACCTGGATCGCCAAGTCCCAGGGCGCTCGCTCCGGTTTGCGCTACGACCCGGACATGGGCCGCGACGCACCGCTGTTCTATACCGCGTCCGGGCATGCCTGGCTGGCCAGCCTGGACGATGAGCAGGCGCTGCAGATGGTGTTGCGCCAGGGCATTGCCGACCCGGCGCAGTTCGGCCCGAATGCGCCACGCTCCACCGACGAGCTGCTCACTTACCTGCACCGCGCCCGCGAGCGCGGCTATGCCTGGGTCGAGGAAACCTCGGCCATTGGCACCTCGGCCTTGGCTGCGGTGGTGCGCCGCCCGCAAAGTGACGAGGTGATCGGTGTACTGAGCATCGCCGGGCCCAGTGCCCGCCTGGCGCAAACCCGTCTGGCAGAGCTGGCGCCGCTGTTGCTGGCGGCGGCAGAAGAGCTGTCGGCGGCCAGTCGGGCCAGCGAGCTGTTCGCCTGACGGTGCATTTCCGGTCGATTACCGCACAGTCTGTTCTGCCGGTTCTTCTGAAAAGCTGAACATGGTTCTAAATTGTCGAGTGTGGATTGTGGAACCTCGTTTCAGAATTCATATGACAACAATGACAAGAGGACAGGCTGTTGAACGCACCCCTTCGTATTGCCTTGATCGGCGCCGGCAACATGGGCCGCCAGCATTACCAGCATCTGCTCAATGTGCCGCAGGCCCAGTTGTGCGCCGTGGCCGACCCGGGCCCGCAGGCCGAGGCCTTCGCGGCCGAATGCGGCGTGCCCTGTTTTGCCGACCACCGCCAGATGCTGGAGCACGTGCGCCCCGAGGCAGTGATCGTCGCCAACCCGAACAACCTGCATGTCGCCACCGCCCTGGATTGCGTCGAGGCTGGCGTACCGGTGCTGGTCGAAAAACCGGTGGGCGTGCATCTGGATGAAGTCCGCGCGCTGGTGGAGGCCTCGCGACGCCGGGGGGTACCTGTGCTGGTTGGCCACCACCGTCGGCACAACCCGCTTATCGCCAAGGCCCACCAGGTGATTGCCGACGGCAAGCTGGGCCGGCTGATCAACGTCACCGCGCTCTGGCAGTTGCAAAAGCCCGACAGCTATTTCGAAACCCCCTGGCGCCGCGAGCCGGGCGCTGGCTTCTTGCTGACCAACCTGATCCATGACCTCGACCTGCTGCGCCACCTGTGCGGCGAAGTGGTGCAGGTGCAGGCGTTCACCCGCAACGATGTGCGCGGTTTTGCCAACGAAGACAGCGCAGCGGTGCTACTGCAATTCGCCAATGGTGCATTGGGCAGCCTGACCGGCTCCGACGCGGTGGCCGCACCGTGGAGCTGGGAGCTGGATTCCGGCGAAAGCCCGGTGTACCCACGCCAGGATGGCCAGCCGTGCTACCTGCTGGCCGGCACCCAAGGGGCGCTGAGCATTCCGCAACTCAAGCGCTGGCACTATGCCGAGGCCGGATCGGGCTGGCACACGCCGTTGTTGCAGAGCGAGGAAAGCATCCCTGTCGGCGAAGCATTGACCTTGCAGCTGCAACACTTCGTGCGGGTTGCCCGGGGTGAACAGGCGCCGCTGATCGATGCCGCCGACGGTGGTCGTACCCTGGCGCTGATCGAGGCGATCCGCAAGGCAGCGGAAACTGGCCGGGCCTGTGCGCCCGAGCACATTGCTTAACGTGTTTGGTGACGATAATGACTGATCGAATTTTCTCCCTGGCAGCCCTGACGGTGCTCGAGCTGTCCCCGCCGGACATGGTCGAGGCAGCAGCCCGCGCCGGTTACAGCCATGTAGGCCTGCGCCTGGTGCCCGCCACCGAGCAGGAACAGCATTTCCCGCTGGTGGCCGATGCCGGCCTGCGCCGACAAACCCAGGCGCGCCTGCGCGACACCGGTATCAAGGTGCTCGACCTGGAAATCCTGCGGCTGAAGCCGGAAACCTGCGTGGCCGATTTCGAGCCGATTCTGGCGGTGGGTGCCGAGTTGGGCGGTACGGAGCTGCTGGTGGCTGGCAACGACCCGGATGAAGCGCGGCTGACCGAGCGCTTTGCCGCGTTGTGTGACCTGGCGATAGGGTTTGGCATTTATCCGCATCTGGAGTTCATGCCCTGGACCGAGGTGCGTGACCTGCGCCAGGCCATGCGGGTGGTGGCCAACGCCGACCGCGCCAATGGCTGTGTGCTGGTGGATGCCTTCCACTTCAACCGCTCCGGCGCCTCACTGGACGACCTGGCGCAACTGGCGCCGCAGCGCATGCGTTATGCCCAGTTGTGCGACGTTGCTGGCCCGGTACCGGCCGACATGGACGAGATCCTGCGCCAGGCGCGCAATGAACGGCGCTTCCCGGGCGAGGGCGATGCCGACCTGGTCGGCTTGCTGCGCGGCTTGCCGCCAAGTGTGCCGTTGAGTCTGGAGATCCCCACGCGGCAGTTGCTGGAGCAGGGCATAAGTGGCGAACAGCGTGCGCGCATGGCGTTGGAGAAGGCCATGGCAGTGCTGGCCAGAGTCTGATTGATAGAACGCGGCGCATGGCACGGGCTATCGCCCGTGTTTGCGGGCGCGCCCGCTCCCACAGGGTGGACTGCGCAAGCCGCTGCCCCTGTGGGAGCTGGCTTGCCGGCGATGTGGCCGAGGCAGGCAAGAATTGCTGTTTGCCGACTGGCCAAAAAAAGGGCCCGCAAGGGCCCCGTAGAGGAAAGTGGCTAGCGCGCTCAGGCGCGCTCGACCTTGCGCGGCGCCATGAAGTACATCCAAACCAGCGCCAGGAAGTACATCGCCGGTATCATGGTGAACAACACGGCATAGTTGTTATTGGTAGCGGTCAGTACGCTACCGACGATCTGCGTCATGAACATCCCGCCAATCGCCGCGCACATGCTGCCGAAACCGAACACGGTACTCACCAGGTGCTTGGGCGTGTAGTCCATCACCAGGCTCCAGATATTCGCCGTCCACGCCTGATGTGCACCCACTGCCAGCGAGATGGCCGCCACCGCGACCCACAGGCCACTGGCGTTGGCGGCAAGCGTGACGCTGACCATGGTGCAGGCGAAGATCAACATCGACACCAGCCGCGCCGTGGTGGCGCGCACGCCGCGGCCGATCAGCCAGGAAGACAGGATGCCGCCGCCGATGCTACCGAAGTCCGCCGTCAGCCAGATGATGATCAGCGGGATGCCCATCTGGGTCACGTTGATGCCCAGGCTGTACTGCTGGTTGAGGAACGGTGGCAGCCAGTACAGGTAGAACCAGAACACCGGCGCGGTTATCGCGTAAGCCACCGCGAACGCCCAGGTGCCACGCAGGCGCAGGATGCGGCTGAACGGGACGCGGGTCGGCTCGGGCTCGTCGTCCTGCTGGATGTATGCCACCTCGCTCTGGCGTACGCGTGGGTGATCTTCAGGGTTGTAGTACTTCAGCAGCCACAGCACCACCCACACCAGGCCAAGGCTGCCCATGGCGATGAACGCGGCCTGCCAGCCCCATACGGCCAGAATCAGCGGCAGCAGGGCCGGCGTGACCATGGCGCCGACGTTGGTGCCGGCATTGAACAGGCCGGTGGCGATGGCCCGCTCGCCAGCCGGGAACCACAGGCGCACGGTCTTCACGCAGGCCGGGTAGTTGGCGGCCTCGGTCAGGCCGAGGATGAAGCGGCAGACCATGAAGCCGGCGGCCGAAGTGGTCAGGCCATGGGCGCCGGTGGCCAGGCTCCACAGCAGCACGGCGAAGAAGAACGCGCGTTTTACCCCGACCTTGTCGATCAGCCGGCCCTGCAGCAGGAAGCCGACCGCATAGCCGACCTGGAACCAGAAGTTGATGTTGGCGTAGTCCATCGCCGTCCAGCTCATTTCCTTGGCCAGAACGGGCTGCATGATGCCGAGCGCGGCACGGTCGATGTAGTTCAGGGTGGTGGCGAAGAACACCAGGGCAAGCATGCCCCAACGGGTCTTGCCGACGCCGAAGGCGCCGCGAAGCTTGTCGCCGATCGAGCCCTGGGGCATCCGGGGGGCGGCGGGGGTGATCCTGGAGTGGTTCATAAACTGCTCGTTTCTTGAAATTGTATTCAGCTGCGGTGCTACGGGTGCGTGACCGGTTCCCAGGCAGGGGGACACGCAAGGCCGGTGCATGGTGAGCAGTGAAGGCGGCAGCGTCAATTCAAGGGAGGGGCTAGTGTTCGGTTATCGAACGGTTGCGTTGGCCTGCGGATGAGGCAACGGGTCAACGTATATTGAGGGTAGACGGCGTGGCCACTCGTTGCTCAATACCGCAGGCTGGTGAGGTGCTGGTGGGAGGGAAGGGCGGTCGTGTTCCAGGCTGGGCATGAACTGTTTCTGGAGCAATCAGAACCATACCGTTGCCCAGCGTTCGACCTCCGCGCGGCCATACTGCTGAATCCACATTTGAAGGGTTTTGTGCAAGGTGCTTTTCGCTTCTACCTTCTCGCCGGTGTACGGGTTTACGTAGTACTTGCTTTGCCGCGACCTGAAGTGTGGGAGTGGTGGAAGTGGTAACCACGGGTGTTGAGTCTTGTAGCTTTCACATTCACTAATGGCCAGGACATGAGATAAGTCGAATTGGTATTCATCAAGCAGCGCGTGGAGTTTGCTTTCGAATTCAAACTCGCGTTTTAGGTGGGGGTTGATTTTTATGAAGGAGAGCTCGGACTTTTTGGCAGCAAGAAGGCGCTCGAGCGCACGAAATTCAGCAAGTCTGGACATGTCGTTTCTCCATCGGTTGATGGATGTAGTGTTAGTGGGTATTAAGTGGGAATGCAAGCAATGAAATAATTTGTGAAATGTTTTTAGGTGCCTATGGTGGTGCTGCCGTTGTTGGGTCTGTTTGGTTTTTAGTTGCCAGTGTAAGTATATTCCTACCCGGCGATATTTTTTGAAATAGAGCAAGTTGGTATGGGCATGCTGGTGGGAGTTGGCTCGCCGGTGATGGGCCGCAGGGCGGCCCAGAAAGCTCGACTGTCAGGCTTCAGCCTATGGGCCTGTTTCTATCCGGGAATTGATTGCGGCTGTTCAACCGCTATCGTCGAAGTGGCTGGCTTATGCTTTCAATCAATGAGCCAGCCTGGATCTCCCTCAATCAGAGTCCCTCCGTGGCTGGTTGTGTCTCCTTCCCTGGCCGCTGGTTGTCCCTCGATGATCGTGCAGGCAGCGCCAGTTTCGATGACGGCACCGCAACTGATGCGATCACCCACACGTGCGACGGCCCTGCCATCGACGAATGTTGCGCTAGCACCGGTTTTCACGGTACCTACACCATGGATTGGGCAGCTATGACGATGACCTACGAGTACGATGGGTTTCATTTGCGCTTCCTTTTGCTTGGTCGGACAAGGGCCTCTTCGAAGGCTTCTGGGGGCGGTGGGGCTGCTCGAACATTGAACAGCCGGCAGATGCCGTACCAGCAGATGGCAAGCGTGATGTTGTAGGGGAACAGCACGGCCCAGAAC
>NZ_JAMBDI010000053.1:39593-41334 GCF_036858055.1 Pseudomonas sp. SF2
GCGGAGGTATTCCCAGACTTCGGCGACGTGCTTGACGCCGGGTTCGGTGGGTTCGTTGCTGTCGACCCAGAGGCAATCCTTTTGGTGGAGGCTGCCGTCCTCTCGGCGAGGGGCGAAAGCGAGGGCATAGCTAGTGCTGAAAGAAGAGCCACCGAATTCGGTGCGTTTGAATACACCACCTCCGGTGTTATTCCAATCAAAGACTATGAGTTTATTTATTCGTTTGTAATAGATTTTCTTGGTGGATCTATTGAAGCATATGTCAGAAAGATTTTTTATGAAAAAGATTCGGTAGGCTAAGAATGGTGTAAAAATAAATGGCCCAAGTAGTTGTATTGCAATAAGTGCAGGTGCACCTTCCAGTTCGTAATTGATCGGGTACTTCATGAATCCTACGTAGGATACAAGCGCTATGGTTAAAATTGTAGCGGTATACATCTTGGCCATAAAAACTGAATCGGAAATCCATGGGTTTCTCAATTGTGCTAGTGTGTCGGTTAAATTAGAAATCTGTCCGTGGATTTTTGGACTTATATCAGTTTTTTTGCGTGGGCTAAATAGCCATGTTGTTGTCATGGTGTTATATCTCGATATATAGGCTTGAGGTTGAATGAGCGTTGGGGGATAAGCCTTGATTTGGGTGGTACTTTATTGATAGTGTGGCGCTTTTTGTTTTGGTTCTATCGATCTTGTAATGTAAAATAAGTCCTGCGGTAGTTAAGTGGCAGGTCGGCTCCGCTTGTAATGGGATTGAAGTGTGTCCGAAGTCAAAGGCTTTCAAGGTGCCGCGCCATTGGCTTTGCCCTATAAGGAAGTCTTTCAGAAGTACGGTGAACTCTATAGTGTTCATGCCTTCGTTTACATGACTATGGATGATTGTTGCCCAATCAGGTGTTGGCCAGTGATTGTCTGAACTCAATTCTGTGGTAAGCCCTTCAAGATTCAGGAGTGCTGTTTGTTCAGCCGTCAGTGCAATGGGGGTGTAAACTTGAGCATGCCAGGATTCAAGCTCTTCATTGATAGTGGCGAAGCCTGGGAGAAAACCTTGGTAGTCTAACTTCATATCGGAGCGGACCTCTCCATCGTTTTCTTTTGTGCCAAAAATACTTCTGCTGGCCCATAGTTCTATCGGACTATGGAGGCGCTCATGCGCTTTGGAGTGTAGGTAACCCCCCCCCGGCAAGCACGGTGGCACCGACAAGCACCAGGCTTGCTGCAGCCCAACCCGCAAAGGGAATTAAAAACGTTGGGCCAGCGATGGCGAGGCTAGCTTCTAACATAAGAGCGGCCCCTGCGGCAGATGTGAATCCACCAGCAGCAGTATAAGCACCTGATATGGCGCTGCCGTTTTGTGACTGTCGATATCCTTTTAATATGTCTGAAGTTAATCCTAGTATAATTGCGGGGTAGCCAGAGGTGCGTGCGAATATATTGCTTCCTAAGTGCCTTATAATTCCATTGCCAAACGCGAAGCCAGGAGCCGTAAAACTTAACTTCATTGTTGCGGCTTTTTGCGTTGCCCGCACGCTGACCAATGTCGCCGCCGCCGCACCGATCACCCCGAAAATCGATGAAGCGAACCCCATGGTGTATTCCGGTGCATCGCTCTGCTGCAGGCTGTGGTAGGCGGTCTTGAGCGAAATCACGTTGAACCACAGCATTCCCGCATTCAATCCACCGCCACCGCCCGACGTGAGTAACCCGAGAAAGTTGGGTTTAGCTCGCGCGGTGGTGGTCAGTT
>NZ_JAMBDI010000054.1:0-23949 GCF_036858055.1 Pseudomonas sp. SF2
CCGACTGAACTACCGCTGCGCTAAACATCGAGTGGTGGGTGATGACGGGATCGAACCGCCGACCCTCTGCTTGTAAGGCAGATGCTCTCCCGGCTGAGCTAATCACCCTTCGTCTCGGTGTGGCGCGCATTCTACGGACGGCCCTGTACCCTGGCAAGCACTTTTTTAACTTTTTTCAAAAAAAACCTCAGGCCTTTCAAAGACCTAGCGTTGCTACGCGCATCTTTACCTCCAGCAACCGCTACTGGCACTCCGACAGGGTTGGCCTGAGAGCACCGCTCGGAGAATAATGCCCGCCTTATGCATTAAGGAGAGATTGCCCCTCATGTGGTTCAAGAACCTGCTGACCTACCGCCTGACCCAGGATGTCCCATTCGAGCCTGAAGCGCTGGAAGCGGCCCTGGCCAGCAAGCCAGCCCGCCCCTGCGCCAGCCAGGAGCTGACCACCTATGGTTTCGTCGCGCCGTTCGGCAAAGGCGAAGACGCTCCCCTGGTGCATGTCAGCGGCGAGTACCTGCTGATTGCCGCACGCAAGGAAGAGCGCATCCTGCCCAGCAGCGTGGTCAACGACGCGGTGAAGGAGAAGGTCGAAGAGATCGAGACCGAGCAGATGCGCAAGGTCTATAAAAAGGAACGCGACCAGATCAAGGACGAGATCATCCAGGCCTTCCTGCCGCGCGCGTTCATCCGCCGCTCGATGATCTTCGCCGCCATCGCCCCGCGCCTGGGCATGGTCCTGGTCAACTCGGCCAGCGCCAAGCGTGCCGAAGACCTGCTGTCGACCCTGCGTGAAGTGATGGGTTCGCTGCCGGTGCGCCCGGCCACCGTGAAAATCGCACCGGTTGCCACCATGACCGATTGGGTCAAGTCGCAGGAAGCTGCCGAAGGCTTCTATGTGCTGGACGAGTGCGAACTGCGCGACACCGCCGAAGACGGCGGCATCGTGCGCTGCAAGCGCCAGGACCTGACCGGCGAGGAAATCCAGCTGCACCTGAGCACTGGCAAGGTGGTCACCCAGTTGTCCCTGGCCTGGCAGGACAAGCTGTCGTTCATCCTGGATGACAAGATGGTGATCAAGCGCCTGAAGTTCGAAGAGCTGCTGCAGGAACAGGCCGAGCAGGATGGTGGCGACGAAGCTGCCCAGCAGTTCGATGCCAGCTTCCAGTTGATGATGATGACCTTTGCCGAATTCCTGCCGGTGCTGTTCGAGGCGCTGGGTGGGGAAGAGATTCCGCAAGGGGTCTGATGTGTTTTGAAATGCCGGTGCTGGCCTTGAAGTGATTTTTTGGCAGTGCCGGCCCTTTCGAGGCGTCGAACCGCCGCGAAAGGGCCAGTGAATTCAATAACGCTGTAAATGGAAAAGGACTTGCCCCATGCGTGCCCTCGCCGCCCTCAGCCGCTTCGTCGGCAACACCTTCGCCCTGTGGGTGCTGGTGTTCGCCGTGCTGGCCTTCCTGCAACCGCAATGGTTCATCGCCCTGAAGGTGGCCATCGTGCCGCTGCTGGGGCTGGTGATGTTCGGCATGGGCCTCACCCTCAAGCTCGATGACTTTGCCGCCCTCGCCCGCCAGCCCTGGCGGGTGATGCTGGGGGTGGTCGCGCACTTCGTGATCATGCCGGGCGTGGCCTGGCTGCTGTGCCAGCTATTCCACCTGCCGGCGGAAATCGCCGTAGGCGTGATTCTGGTCGGTTGCTGCCCGAGCGGCACGGCGTCGAACGTGATGGTCTGGCTGTCCAAGGGCGACCTGGCGCTGGCGGTGGCGATCGCTGCGGTGACCACCCTGCTCGCCCCGCTGTTGACCCCGGCACTGATCTGGTTCCTCGCCTCCGCCTGGCTGCCGGTGTCCTTCATGGACATGTTCTGGTCGATCCTGCAGTTGGTGATGCTGCCGATCGTGCTCGGCGTGCTGGCCCAACGGCTGCTTGGCGCCCGGGTGCAGGCGGCGGTGCAGGTGCTGCCGCTGGTGTCGGTGGTGAGTATCGTGATGATCGTGTGCGCGGTGGTGGCGGCCAGCCAGGCCAAGATCGCCGAGTCGGGGCTACTGATCATGGCGGTGGTGATATTGCACAACAGCTTCGGCTACTTGCTGGGGTACTTGACCGGCAGGCTGTGCAAGCTGCCACTGGCCCAGCGCAAGTCGCTGGCACTGGAGGTGGGCATGCAGAACTCCGGGCTGGGCGCAGCACTGGCGGCGGCGCATTTTTCGCCGCTGGCTGCGGTGCCGAGTGCGTTGTTCAGCGTTTGGCACAATATTTCCGGGGCGCTGCTGTCGACCTGGTTCCGGCGCATGGGGGAGCCTGTGGCCGAAGCTGAAGGTGGGGAGCCGGCCAGGCATTGATGGTGTCTGCACTGGCCCTTTCGCGGGTAAACCCGCTCCCACAGGTACTGCGCAGGTATGAAAATTGTGGAGATTCCTGTGGGAGCGGGTTTACCCGCGAAGAGGCCCGCACAGGCTTGCCCAGAGGGCTGCATATGTGCACCATGGAGCCCACTGCGAGGACGACCTCGCGACGCACCGCGTGACCATTCCGGGGACGGCCCCATCATTTACAACGATGGAGACGCTCCATGTCCTGGATCATCCTGTTCTTCGCCGGCCTGTTCGAGGTCGGCTGGGCCGTCGGCCTGAAATACACCGACGGCTTCAGCAAACCACTGCCCACCGTCCTCACCGTCGCCGCCATGGCCATCAGCCTGGGCCTGCTGGGCCTGGCCATGAAAGAGCTGCCGCTGGGCACCGCCTATGCCATCTGGACCGGCGTCGGCGCCGTTGGCACGGTGATCGCCGGCATCATCCTGTTCGGCGAGTCCATGGCCCTGGTACGCCTGGCCAGCGTGGCGCTGATCGTTACCGGCCTGGTCGGCCTGAAAGTCAGCGCCAGCTAACGCCCCCCTAGCGGAGGTCGCCGCGCAGGCGGCTGACCTGCTCACGCAACGCTTCTGGCTGCGCCGCTTCCACCGGGATGGCGGCGCCTGCCACGATGGTCACCCGCGACCACAGGCGCTTGAAAAAACCTTTGGCCGGGTCCCGGCTGAAGAAGCTGCCCCACAGCCCCTGCAACGCCAACGGAATGACCGGCACCGGAGTTTCTTCGAGGATGCGGTTGACGCCGCCCTTGAACACATCGATTTCGCCGTCCCCGGTCAGCTTGCCCTCCGGGAAGATGCACACCAGCTCGCCATCGGCCAGATACTCGGCAATGCGCGCGAAAGCACGCTCGTAGATAGCCTGGTCTTCGTTGCGCCCGGCAATCGGGATGGCGCCTGCGGTGCGGAACACGAAGTTGAGCACTGGCAGGCTGTAGATCTTGTAGTACATGACAAAGCGTATCGGGCGGCGGATCGCCCCGCCCAGCAGCAGTGCATCGACGAACGACACATGGTTGCACACCAGCAACGCCGCACCTTCGTCAGGGATGCGCTCAAGGTCGCGGTGCTGCACGCGGTACATCGAATGGCTGAGCAGCCAGATCAGGAAGCGCATGGTGAACTCGGGCACGATCCTGAAGATATAGGCGTTGACCGCGATGTTGAGCAGCGACACCACCAGGAACAGCTGCGGGATGGTCAACTCGGCCAGGCCCAGCAGGATGATGGTGAGTACTGCCGAGACCACCATGAACAGGGCATTGAGGATGTTGTTGGCTGCAATCACCCGAGCGCGCTGGTCTTCGGCGGTGCGGGCCTGGATCAGTGCATACAGCGGCACGATGTAGAAGCCGCCGAACACCCCGAGGCCAACGATCGACAGCAGGATCCACCAGGCCTGGCCCATGCCCAACAGCGTCAGCCAGTCGTGCGGTACTGCCGCAGCAGGTACATCGCCGGAGTGCCACCACCACAGCAGGCCAAACAGGCTCAGGCCGAACGAGCCGAACGGTACCAGGCCGATTTCCACCTTGCGCCCGCTCAGCCGCTCGCACAGCAGCGAACCCAGGGCGATCCCCACCGAGAACAAGGTCAGCACCAGGGTCACCACCGTGCCATCACCGTGCAGCCAGTCCTTGGCGTAGGCCGGGATCTGCGTGAGGTAGATGGCACCGACGAACCAGAACCACGAGTTGCCGACGATCGAACGCGACACCGCCGGCGGCTGCCCCAGGCCCATGCGCAGGATCGCCCACGACTGCTTGAAGATGTTCCAGTCCAGCGGCATTTGCGGTGAGGCGGCAGCGGCCCGCGGGATCCAGCGGCTGGCCAGGTAGCCGAGCACGGCGGTGCCGACCACGCCACCGGCCACCACGGTGGCATAGCTGTCGGCCGACATCATCACCCCGGCGCCGATGGTGCCGGCGAGGATGGCCAGGAAGGTACCGGTTTCGACCAGGCCGTTGCCGCCGACCAGTTCTTCCTCGCGCAGGGCCTGCGGCAAGATGGAGTACTTCACCGGCCCGAACAGTGCCGAGTGGGTCCCCATGCCGAACAATGCCACCAGCATCAGCCCCAGGTGATTGGTGATGAAACCGAGTGCGCCGACCGACATGATCGCGATCTCGGCCAGCTTGATCGCCCGGATCAGCGCGTCCTTGGCGAACTTCTCGCCAAACTGCCCGCCCAGCGCCGAAAACAGGAAGAACGGCAGGATGAACAGCAGGGCGCACAGGTTGACCCAGATCGAACGGTCACCGTCGCCCAGGCTGAGCTTGAAGAGGATCGCCAGGATCAGCGACTGCTTGAACAGGTTGTCGTTGAAGGCACCCAGCGACTGAGTGATGAAAAACGGCAGGAAACGCCGCTTGCCGAGCAAGGTGAATTGCGAGGAGTGACTCATCGTCCTTGGTCCTGAGGGCTTTTCAATTGGAGGCGCGCCGGGCGCGACAAGCCACAAATCTGCATGGGAAATACGCTGGCTGGCAAGCGCTCGAGGATTTTGGAGGACTGTACCGGCCCTTTCGCGGGCACGCCCGCTCCCACAGGAATATCACATGCCTTGAGGGCAGCGCCGTACCTGTGGGAGCGGGCGTGCCCGCGAAAGGCCTGCGCAGCAGGCCTCTGTTGGCATATGCTGCCCCTCCGGCAAAACAGAACAACAAGGATGTGGTCATGCTCGCCGCCATAAAACGCTACCCGCACACCGTTCGCCTGCTGCTTACCACCACCTTCACCCTCACTGTCGCCCGCGCCCTTACCCTGCCCTACCTGGTGGTGTACCTGGCCGACAACTTCCAGCTGCCGATCAGCCAGATCGGCCTGCTGATCGGTGGCGCGCTGATCATCGCCTCGCTGCTGAGCCTGTATGGCGGTCACCTGGTGGATACCTTGCGCAACCACACACTGGTCAGCGCCAGCACCCTGCTGTTTGCCCTGGCCTTCGTCGGCGCGGTCGTCAGCAACTCGGCGCTGCTGTTCTTTCTCTGCCTGGTCCTGATCAACCTGGCCCTGGCAGTGGTCGACATCGCCGCCAAGGCGGGCTTCTGCGCGTTGCTGCCGGTGGAGGAACGGGCCGAAGTGTTCGCCATCAAGTACACCCTCAGCAACGTCGGCTACGCGGCCGGCCCGCTGCTGGGCGTGGCCATGCTGGAGTTGAACGACCATATGCCGTTCATCGCCTCTGCCCTGCTAGGCCTGAGTATGTGCCTGGCCTACTGGCGCCTGGGTGATCGCAGCCTGCAGGCCAGTGCGCCGGACAAGCCCGGCGTCGGCTTTGCCCAGGTGGCGCTGGGGCTGGCCCGTGACCGGCGGCTGGTATGCTTCACCCTGGGCGGGGTGCTTAGCGCAGTGGTGTTCGGCCAGTTCACCGCCTACCTGTCGCAGTACCTGGTGGTGACCAGCAGCCCGGCCGAGGCAGCGCGCCTGGTCGGTTACCTGGTGACCACCAACGCGGTGACGGTGATTGCCCTGCAGTACCTGATTGGCCGACGCATCAGCCGTCAGCGCCTGATGCCCTGGCTGCTGGCCGGCATGGGCCTGTTCATCGCCGGGCTGCTGGGCTTTGCCCTGGCCGGCTCGGCGCTGGCGTGGTGCCTGGCGATGCTGGTGTTCACCCTGGGCGAGATCATCGTGATCCCGGCCGAGTACATGTTCATCGACCTGATCGCGCCGGAGCACCTGCGTGGGGTGTATTACGGTGCGCAGAACCTGTCCAACCTCGGCGCGGCGCTGGGGCCGGTGATGGTGGGGTTTGCCCTGGTGCACCTGTGGCCGGGGGCGATCTTCTACCTGCTGGTGTTGTCGGTGATACTGGCAGGGGTGTTTTATTGGCTGGGTACCCGTAAAGGATGATGTTTGCTCTGCTGGCCTCTTCGCGGGTGAACCCGCTCCCACAGGGACAGCGCCGCTTTCGAAGCCTGTGCCGTACCTGTGGGAGCGGGTTCACCCGCGAAAGGGCCGGCACAGGTTAAAGAGAACCCTGCGACCACCTGCCACTGCGACCATCGTCTGCGCTGACGAAGCGGCACCTGCGTGCCAGACTGATTGATCGGGACCGCGTTATCTTTTTGCTTCGGAGTCTTCATGTCGTTGTCCAGCGGGCTGATCGCCGTGGTCGCCCTGGCCTATATGGCCATCATGTTCGCCATCGCCTTCTACGGCGACCGCCGCAGCACGCCGTTGCCGCCGAAGCTGCGTGCCTGGGTGTACAGCCTGTCGCTGGCCGTGTACTGCACCAGCTGGACCTTCTTCGGCGCGGTCGGCCAGGCCGCCGAACAGCTCTGGGCATTCCTGCCGATCTACCTGGGCCCGGTGCTGCTGCTGATCTTCGCGCCCTGGGTGCTGCAGAAGATGGTGCTGATCAGCAAGCAACAGAACATCACCTCGATCGCCGACTTCATCGCCGCGCGCTACGGCAAGTCGCAGTCCCTGGCGGTAGTCGTGGCGCTGATCTGCCTGGTCGGCGTGCTGCCGTACATCGCCTTGCAGCTCAAGGGCATCGTGCTCGGCGTCAACTTGCTGATCGGCGCCAATGCCGACGCCACAGGCACCCGCGTGCAGGACACCGCGCTGGTGGTATCGCTGGTACTGGCACTGTTCGCCATCGTCTTCGGTACCCGCAGCCTGGACGTGACCGAACACCACCGTGGCATGGTCCTGGCAATTGCCTTCGAATCGCTGATCAAGCTGCTGGCCTTCCTCGCCGTGGGCATCTTCGTCGTCTTCAACCTGTATGACGGCTTCGACGACCTGTTCAACCAGGCCCGCCAGTCGATCCACCTGCAGGACTATTGGCAGGAGACCATCAACTGGCCGTCGATGGTGGTGCAGACCGCCGTGGCGATGATGGCGATCATTTGCCTGCCACGGCAGTTCCACGTCACCGTGGTGGAAAACATCGAACCCCAGGACATGCGCCTGGCGCGCTGGGTGTTCCCGATGTACCTGGCGCTGGCCGCTTTGTTCGTGGTGCCTATCGCCCTGGCCGGGCAGATGTTGCTGCCGGGCACGGTGATCTCGGATTCGTTCGTCATCAGCCTGCCGCTGGCCGAAGCACACCCGAGCCTGGCCCTGCTGGCATTCATCGGTGGCGCCTCGGCGGCAACCGGCATGGTCATCGTCGAGGCCGTGGCGTTGTCGACCATGGTCTCCAACGACATGCTGCTGCCCTGGTTGCTGCGCCGTACCAACGCCGAGCGGCCATTCGAGGCGTTCCGCCACTGGATGCTCTCGGTTCGCCGGGTGACCATCGTGGTGATCCTGCTGCTGGCCTATGTCAGCTACCGCCTGCTGGGCTCCACCGCCAGCCTGGCGACTATCGGCCAGATCGCCTTTGCCGCCGTGACCCAGCTGACCCCGGCCATGCTCGGTGCGCTGTACTGGAAGCAGGCCAACCGCCGTGGCGTGTTCGCCGGCCTGGCCGCAGGTATTTTCCTGTGGTTCTACACCCTGGTGCTGCCAATTGCCGCGCACAGCGTGGGCTGGTCGCTGCAGCTGTTCCCAGGGTTGGCGTGGCTGCACGGCAACCCGCTGAATCTGCCGATCAGCCCGCTGACCCAGGGCGTGGTGCTGTCACTGGCGGGCAACTTCACCCTGTTCGCCTGGGTCTCGGTGCTGTCGCGCACACGGGTTTCCGAGCATTGGCAGGCCGGCCGCTTCATCGGCCAGCAGACCAGCGCCAGGCCCAGCAGCAAGCCGCTGCTGGCGGTGCAGATCGACGACCTGCTGACCCTGGCCTCACGCTTTGTCGGCGAGGAGCGCGCCCGGCAGAGCTTCATCCGCTTCGCCTACCGCCAGGGCAAGGGCTTCAACCCCAACCAGAACGCCGATGGCGACTGGATCGAACACACCGAACGCCTGCTGGCCGGTGTACTCGGCACCTCATCGACCCGCGCCGTGGTCAAGGCCGCCATCGAAGGCCGCGACATGCAGCTGGAAGACGTGGTGCGTATCGCCGACGAGGCCAGCGAGGTGCTGCAGTTCAACCGCGCCCTGCTGCAAGGCGCCATCGAAAACATCAACCAGGGTATCAGCGTGGTCGACCAGAACCTGCACCTGGTGGCCTGGAACCGCCGCTACCTGGAACTGTTCAACTATCCCGACGGGCTGATCAGCGTGGGCCGGCCGATTGCCGACATCATTCGCTACAACGCCGAGCGTGGCCTGTGCGGCCCCGGCGAGGCGCAGGTGCATGTGGCGCGGCGCCTGCACTGGATGCGCCAGGGCCGTGCGCACTCCTCCGAGCGCTTGTTCCCCAATGGCCGGGTGATCGAACTGATCGGCAACCCGATGCCGGGCGGTGGCTTCGTCATGAGCTTCACCGACATCACCCCGTTCCGCGAGGCCGAGCAGGCCCTGCGCGACGCCAACGAAGGCCTGGAGCAACGGGTGGCGGAGCGTACCCACGAGCTGTCGCAACTGAACCAGGCGTTGTCCGAAGCCAAGAGCCGTGCCGAAGCGGTGAGCCAGTCCAAGACCCGCTTCCTGGCCGCGGTCAGCCACGACCTGATGCAGCCGTTGAACGCCGCCCGGCTGTTCTCCGCCGCCTTGTCGCAGCAGGCCGAGGGCATGAATGAAGAAGCCCGGCAACTGGTACAGCACATGGACAGCTCGCTGCGCTCGGCCGAAGAGCTGATCAGCGACCTGCTGGACATCTCGCGCCTGGAAAACGGCAAGATCACCCCGGATGCCAAGCCCTTCGCCCTCAACGAACTGTTCGACACCCTGGGCGCCGAATTCAAGGTGCTGGCCGCCGAGAAGGGCCTGGAATTCCGCCTGCGCGGCAGCCGCCTGCGGGTGGACAGCGACATGAAGCTGCTGCGCCGGGTACTGCAGAACTTCCTGACCAACGCCCTGCGTTATGGCAAGAGCCCGATCCTGCTGGGCGCACGGCGCCAGGGTGAACAGTTGTGGCTTGAGGTGTGGGACCGCGGCCCGGGCATCGCCGACGACAAACTGCAGGTGATCTTCCAGGAGTTCAAGCGCCTGGACAGCCACCAGACCCGCGCCGAGAAGGGCCTGGGCCTGGGACTGGCGATCGCTGATGGCCTGTGCCGGGTACTTGGACACAAGCTGGAAGTGCGCTCGTGGCCGGGCAAGGGCACGGTGTTCCGCGTCAGCGTACCGATTGCCCGCCAGGCCGCGCCGGTGCCCAGCGCCCCAGTGGAACAGGGCGGCCAGCCGCTGGCCGGGCTGCAGGTACTGTGCGTGGACAACGAAGACAGCATCCTGATCGGCATGAACAGCCTGCTCAGCCGCTGGGGGTGCCAGGTGTGGACCGCGCGCAACCGCGCCGAATGCGAAGCCCTGCTGGCCAAGGGCATGCGCCCGCACCTGGCGCTGGTGGACTACCACCTGGACGATGGCGAGACCGGTACCGGGCTGATGGGCTGGCTACGCGCGCGCCTGGGTGAACCGGTGCCGGGCGTGGTGATCAGCGCCGACGGCAGCAAGGAAACCATCGCCATGGTGCATGCCTCGGGCCTGGACTACCTGGCCAAGCCGGTCAAGCCGGCGGCCCTGCGCGCCCTGCTCAATCGCCATCTGAGCCTGGTTCAGTAAGCGCTTCGTCCGGCAACGCCTCGTCGGACAGCGCCCGCTCCAGCAGGTCGGCCGGCAGGCTCTTGCTGGCGCGGGCGCCCAGCAGCTTCAGCTGTTCGCTGCGGCTGACCAGGTTGCCGCGCCCTTCGCACAGCTTGTTGCGCGCGGCGGCATAGGCCTTGTCCACCTGCTGCAAGCGGTTGCCCAGTTCGTCCAGGTCCTGGATGAACAGTACGAACTTGTCGTACAGCCAGCCGGCACGCTCGGCGATCTCGCGGGCGTTCTGGCCCTGGCGTTCCTGCTTCCACAGGCTGTCGATCACCCGCAGGGTAGCGAGCAAGGTGGTCGGGCTGACGATCACGATCTGCCGGTCGAAGGCTTCCTGGAACAGGTTCGGCTCGGCTTGCAGGGCCGCCGAGAAAGCTGCCTCGATCGGCACGAACAGCAGCACGAAATCCAGGCTATGCAGGCCTTCGAGGCGATTGTAGTCCTTGCTCGACAGGCCTTTGACATGGCTGCGCAGCGACTGCACATGCTGCTTGAGCGCAGCCTCGTCGTTGCCGGCGACGAACTGCTGGTAGGCGGTGAGGCTGACCTTGGCATCCACCACCACCTGCTTGTCACCGGGCAGCATGATCAGCACATCGGGCTGGAAGCGCTCGCCGTCTGCGCTCTTCAGGCTGACCTGGGTCTGGTATTCGCGGCCCTTTTCCAGGCCGGCATGCTCCAACACCCGTTCGAGGATCAGTTCCCCCCAATTACCCTGGGTTTTCTGCCCTTTCAGGGCCTGGGTCAGGTTGGTGGCTTCATCGGACAGGCGCAGGTTGAGTTGCTGCAGACGCTCCAGCTCCTTGCCCAGCGAGAAGCGTTCGCGGGCTTCCTGCTGGTAGCTTTCCTCCACGCGTTTTTCGAAGGCCTGGATACGCTCCTTGAGCGGGTCGAGCAACTGGCCGAGATGCTGCTGGCTAGTCTGGGCAAAGCGCTGCTCGCGCTCGTCGAAGATTTTGGTGGCCATGTCGGCGAACTGGGCGCGCAGGGTATCGCGGGCTTCCTGCAGGTCCTCCAGACGCTGCTGGTGGCTTTCCTGCTGCTCGCGCAGTTCGGCGTCCAGGCGTGCAGTCTGGGCCTCCAGGCGGCGCAGTTCGGCTTCGCGGTTGGCGCGCTCGAGGTTCCAGGCGTGGGCGGCGTCCCGGGCGTTGTCGCGTTCGATCTGCAGCAGTTCCAGCTCACGGCCCTGGGCGGCCAGCTGGGTCTGCTTGACGGTGTTGGCTTCGCTGAGGTCGCTGACCTCGTCGCGGCAAGCGTCCAGTTGCGCCTGCAGGCCGGCCTGGGCCAGCTGGGCAGCATTGAGGCGCTCTTCGAGCAAGGCCTGCTCGCCTTGTCGCACGCCCTGTCGGCGCTGCACCTGCATGACCCAACCCAGGCAGGGCAATGCACCTGCCACCAAGCCCAGCAGAATGCTGGCCAGATCCACTGTCATGCTTACCCCGAATGATCCTGGATGAATGCAGCGCAGCTTATCAGCCTGAGCGATGTGTTGCCTGTTCCGGCCTCTTCGCGGGTAAACCCGCTCCCACAGGGATTGCACAGTATCCGAGGTATAGCTATTCCGGTGGGAGCGGGTTTACCCGCGAAGAGGCCAGCGCTGGCAACCCACCTCAGGCATGGAACCACTGCCTCAAAAGCCGCCGCGCTTCCTGCGACCCCTGCCCCGCCGCCAGCTCCAGCCAGTACCGCGCCTGCTCCGGCTCGCTGTGCTGGCAAAGCCGCGCATATTCCAGTTGCGCCCGCCGATCACCGGCGCGGGCGGCCTGACGCAGCAGTTCATGGCCAATACGCCGGTCACGGGCATTGCCGCAATCACGACACAACATCTGCCCCAGGCGGCTTTGCGCCACTACCACACCCTGGCGCGCCGGCTGCTTCAACAGGCGCCCGGCCAGGTGCTTGACCTGCGGCTTGTCACCCAGGCGCGGGTTGTCGAGCAGCCACAAGGCCACTTTGAGGGAGAAACGTTTGGGGGGAGGCGCAGGCGTCGATGCAGCGGGGCTGGCGAGGTGTTTACCGCGAAACTTCATGAGCAACAGGTTTGGCAACTCGAAAGGCGCGCCACTCTACCCTTTTTTCTGCGCCCTGGCCTTTCGATTTCCGGAGAATTGAAAAAAATTTCAACGATCTTTTCTTGACGTTTTCAAGTGGATGACCAACTGGTCTCTCCGAGCATGTCGATTGTCGGACAGTTCGCTGTATTGCTGGCACGCCCGTCCTAGAGCAAGCGCGTGGGACAATCCACAGTTCCTGTGGATAACTCGGTGGACAACCCCCTCCCATACCCCGCAAACCCCCGTAAATTGGGGCTTTCGGTCAAACTGACGATTTTTTCACCAGCTAAAAATAGTGTTTTTTTTCATTGACTTAACCGCCCAGTCAAGGCATTGGCGAGGCTGTCGCGGCGTGTTGCCGGGCAGTTACAAGCGCTGCCCGGAATGTGAACAAGTGCACCATAAACCTTCACTTGAGTGCACGAAATCGGTACATCAGGCCGGTTGCGGGCCTTTTACCCCCTCTTCCCAGCGGGGCAAATACACGCCATGCTGCTCGGCTCACCTGAACAAACATGAAAGGCTTGCCAAGCGCCTTTATTTTCGGTAAGGTGCCCCTCGTTAGTACCAAGCTGAAAGTCAATTCTGGCCTCAAGTGTCCTTGCAGACCCGCTCCCCCCAAGAGTGGCGCTGCTGAAACCAGGACCGGCCTTTTCGATGATTCACTCGCCAGCCCTGCGCTGTTCAAGCACGAATCACGTGACAATTGATCAGGATCCCACACCGACGGCCTAGAACCTTGGCCCCGGCGTGCTGCCTGCCCTCTGAAGTACCTACCAGTCAGCCCATGCGCCCACTTTTGATTGCGCTCCCTCTGGCTGCCCTGTTCCAGTCAGGTTCGTTCGTCCCTTAATAAAGGCGTCACTGGAACGTTTCTATCATGCACGGATCATAACCCCGTGTTTAAAGCAGGAACCTCCAACAATATGCAAACTCATCATCAGATTCAGGCTGCCATTGGCACCCTCTCCCAGGCCTTCTCGCCGTTGAAGTGCCTTATCGTTGCCCCTCGCAAAGGCAGCTTCAGCTTCACCCTGGTAGACGAACACGGCGTCGCCTGCCACACCGAGCGCTTGTACCCCGAACAGTACAGCCGCAGTGAACCGCTGCAGGCGGTCATCGCCCGAACCCGCCAGTCGCTCACCGCGTGAGCGGCGAATACTGCGGTATTCAAGCGCTGAATCATTCCATCGCAAGCCTGCCTGAATGTTCCAGGCATAATTGCCTTAAGGCATATAGCCCGGTACGTCAGGCAGCAATTGATTTAAAAACAGCCCTTTACACCACGATTATCACACTAGACTTCAACTCGAGCGGTGCTTACCGCTTCCGGCGGGCCTGATCACTCACCAGCTGCCAAGCTCCAGCGCCCGTCCGGCCCTTACCTGCTCGAGGGCATCATGGGTATCGCGGCGAATGAATTGTGTCAGTATGTGATACGACCCACTCTGGTCTACCTGAACCGTCACTGCGCCAGCGCCGAAGCCTTGTTGCTGGGCATCGCCGCCAGCCAGTCGGCCCTGGGGTCGGCCTTGCACGACCGACGTGGGCATGGCCTGTACCGCATCGGCGAACACCGCCACCAGGCAATCTGGGACGACTACCTTGCCCGTGACCCCGACCTGGCCAGCCTGGTCCGCGGCCTGGCCAGCCAGCACGCCTTCCTCGGCGGCCCGCATCTGGAACTCACCGTCAACCTGCGCTATTCCACAGCCATTGCCTGGATGCTCGTCGAAGAGCAGGCCACGCCACTGCCTGCCGCCGACGACCTTCTCGCGCTGGCACGGATCTGGCGACAGATTTTCAACCCCCAAGGTCGCCTGCGCGACTTCACCCACGCCTGGCATACCTGCATAGACCAGAGATTGCCGCAGGCATCTTAAGACGTGTCCTACAAAGTACCCGGAAAAAAGGGAATTTTGGTCGGATTGTCCTACAAAACCGCTCTATCTCCTGCGATTGAGGCTATAGCGCGGCGCGTGAATTGTTGGTAGCTTTTCGCCCCGGAGATCCCAAGGAGTTCTAATAATGAAAAAAGTAATGCTCAAAGCCTCCCTCGGCGTTGCCGTTGCACTTGCTTCCAGCCAACTGCTCGCCGCAGGCTTCGCGCTGAACGAACAAAGCATCAGCGGCATGGGAACCGGTTTTGCGGGACGTTCGTCTTCTGCCGAAGATGCCAGTACGGTGTATGGCAACCCTGCAGGCATGTCGCGCCTGAAGCGCGAACAGGTCACCGTGGGTGGCGCAGCCGTCATTGCCAAGTCTGATATTTCGGGTCGTGGTAGCAATTTCGGGGGGGAAACCGATGGCGACATGGTCCCGGTCGTGGGCGTGCCCATGGGTTACTACGTCAAGCCGATCGATGATCATTGGAGCGTTGGTTTCGGTGTTTACGTGCCATACGGCCTGATCACCGACTACGGTAGCGGTGACGCAGCCCGCTACTGGGGCAAGAAGAGCAAGGTCGAGGTTGTCACCTTCCAACCAACCATCAGCTACGCCTTCAATGACAAGGTGTCGATCGGTTTTGGCCCGACCATCAACCGCATCAAGGGTGAGCTGGGCTCGAACCTGGCCAGCAAGGCGCTGCTGGGCCCCACCGGCCCTGATGGCGAAATCAAGATCAAGGGCGACGACACCGCGATCGGTTACAACATCGGCGTTCTCGTACAAGCTACAGACCGTACCCGTCTGGGTCTGACCTATCACTCGATGGTCGACTACAAGCTTGAAGGCGATACCCGTGTTTCCTACCCGATTCCCCAGCTTGGTCTGAACGGCAAGTTCGACGCCAGCCTGAAAATCAAGACGCCGGAGTCGGTGGACTTCTCGGTCACCCATGAACTGGATGACCACTGGACGCTCTATGCCGGTAGCACCTGGACACGCTGGAGCCGCCTGGAGAGCATCGTTGTCAAGAACGAAGCACCAGCGGGTTACCCACTGCAGACCATCACCGAAGAGCAGAACTGGCATGACACCTGGGCACACGCCATTGGTGCGGCCTACAAGGTGAACAAGGAATGGACCCTGCGTGCAGGCTTCTCCGTCGACCAATCGCCGACCAACAACCACGATCGTTCGCCGCGCATTCCTACCGGCGATCGTAAGGCAGTCAGCTTTGGTGCCGGTTGGAGCCCGAACGATGACATGACCATCGATGTTGCCTACTCGTACCTGTGGGAAGAGGATACCAAGGTCAACAATGTGTCCGGTTCGCCGACACAACAGGCGTTGAAAGGCACCTATCAGGCCAAGTATGAGAACAGTGCTCACGGTATCGGTGCATCCCTTACCTACCGCTTCTGATTCGTACGCGTTACATGAAAAACCGCCCTCGTGGCGGTTTTTTCATGCCTGCATCTGCCAACTGTCGCCCAGGCATTCGCGCAGGTAGTCCATGAACACACGCACTTTAGTGGTCATGGCGAAGCGGTCGGCCAGGCACAGGTAGATATCCATCGGTTCGGTCTGGGCATAGGCCTGGCCGCTATCGCTGTATTCGAACAACGGTACCAGCGCCCCGGCGGCCAGATACGGCCGCACGATGAATTCGGCCAAGCGGGTGATGCCGCCATCGTGCAGTGCCATCTGGGTCAGGGCATCGATGTCGTCGCTGATCAGGACACTGCCGAACTCTGCCTCGAACCGCAGCCCGTCGCGCATGAACCCCCAACGCAGGAAGCGCCCATCCACCGGGTAGCGGAACACCAGGCAGCGGTGGTCACGCAAGGCCTCGGGCGTGGCCGGCACGCCGGCGTCTTGCAGGTAACCGGGCGAGGCACAGCAAATGAACGGGATACGGGCGATGTGCCGGGCCAGCAACTGGTCTTCCAGTTGTGGGGCAATGCGCAGGCTCACATCCACATCTTCCCGCGCATGGTTGACTCGGCGATCAGTCGTTACCAACTCTATCGAAAGCAGGGGGTAGCGGGCACTGAATGCGGGTATCAAGGGTGCCAGGACGTGGCGACCGAAGGCGGACGTCGAGGCAATGCACAGCCGCCCCTGGGGTTCGCTGTCGGGGGTGGTGACGGCCTGTTCGGCCAGGGCCAGGTCGCGCTCGATGTGCCTGACGCGTTGGTAGTACTGGGTACCGGCGGGCGTCAGCGCCATACTGCGTGTGGTTCGGCTGAGGAGGCGAACCTGCAAGTGGCCTTCCAGGCGTGCCAGGTTCTGGCTGACCGCGGCCGGGCTCAGGCCCAGGTTGCGGGCGCCGGCGGCGATACTGCCGGCTTCGACCACCTTGATGAAGCAGCGAATGGCATTGAGCAGGTCCATGCTGAGCCCCTGGATTCGTAAGAATCTCTTTATAAAGAACTCAATACGACTGGTCTACAGGTGCTGCCCGGTGCGTTGCTAACCTGCGCCTCTACTCATCTTTCAGGAGTTCGCATGAGCAACCTGCCCCAGGCACGCAGCCGACGCAAATTGCACCCGGGCGCCACGCCCTACGTTTTTGCCTTCTACATGTCGTCGATCATGGCACTGTTGATGTGTTTCGTGATCACTGCAGCGAATGCGGGGGTCAACCCCGAATACCTCGGCAACGTGCTGAAGGCGTACCAGTTGGCAATGCCTGTGGCGTTCGTTTGTGTGTTGATGGTCAGGCCGGTGGTGGTGCGGTTGGTGGCGATTACGGTGCATGCAAAGTGAAATAACCCGAAACCCGGCCACGTTACCTGCTTTTGACTTTGATCTTGATCTTGATCTTGATCTTCGCGACTTCAGGAGGCCGAACGCAGGCCTTGCGGAGGGAGGTGACGGGCATGGATGCCCGTCAAGCGCTGGGCCCCAGGATGGGGCCTGCAGCGCGGTCCTCCCGGGAGCAAGGCCGGAGTGAGGGAACCCCGGAGCGCAGCGCAGGGGCCGGATGATGGGAGCGCAGCGTTTTTTGGTTACTTTTTGTCGCGTTTGACAAAAAGTGACTCGCCGTAAGGGCGAAAAGGTGAATCCGCGTCGCCATCGTAAATGGACTATGCGCGAGATCAAAACCAGCACTTTTCCGCTCTTCGCTCTTCGCTCTTCGCTCTTCGCTTTCAAGCGTGGGCATCAACAACGGGGTCAACATTCATTTTCGAAGGTGGCGCTTATTCACCCTTCCGCCCTTACGGCGGGTCACTTTTTGTCAAACGCGACAAAAAGTAACCAAAAAACGCTGGCTCCTATCATCCGGCCCCTCCGCTGCGCTACGGGGTCCCCTCGCTACGGGCTTGCTCCCGGGAGTACGCGCTGCAGGCCCCATCCATGGGGCCTCAGCGCTTGACGGGCATCCATGCCCGTCACCTCCCTCCGCAAGCCCTTCGCTCGGCCTCCTGAAGTCGCAATCGGCGGCGCCTGAACTATCGCGCGCTTAGAAGCAAGAGCAAGAGCAAGAGCAAGTGCAGCCAGTTATGGCTGCGAGGCAATAGCCTTTTCGATAGCAGCCCGGAACGCAGGATCATCCGGCTTGGTCAGGCTGGAGAAGTTGCCGATCACCTTGCCCTTGCGGTCCACCACGTACTTGTAGAAGTTCCACTTCGGCGCACTGCTCTGGCTGGCCAGTTCAGCGAACAGCGGTATCGCATCCGTCCCCCGCACCGGCTGCGTCTTGGTCATGGTGAACGTGACACCGTAGTTGGCATAGCAGACCTTGGCGGTCTTCTCGCTGTCCGCATCTTCCTGCTTGAAGTCGTTGGATGGCACGCCAAGCATTTCCAGGCCTTGTTGGTGATATTCCTTGTACGTCGCCTCCAACCCCTCGAACTGCGGCGCAAAACCGCAATAGCTGGCCGTGTTCACCACCACCAGCGGCTTGCCGGCAAAGCGCTCGCACAGGTCAACCTGCCCCTTGCCACGCAGCTCCGGCAGGCTGCCCTGCAACAACGCCGGGCAATCAGCAGCCCAGCTCGATGCGCTGGCAAGCAGGGCCAGCACCGGCACCGTCAACCAATGTGCACGCATGACTCGTTTCTCCCGCAAGACAATCCTCGAACTTGCAGGGTAGCGCCTAACAAACACTCATGCCCAGCTGCATCAACGCCATCCCGCCCTTGTGCCAGCCCCACCACACCAGCGCCAGCAGTAACAAGGCGGCGCCGGCCAGTAGCCCCCTAGCCAGGTAGCGGTTCATGCGGCCTGGGCCTGCAGGCGGGCGACCGGGCGTTCGCGCACGGGCCAGCTGAGGGCGGCGGCCAGCAGGCTGAGCAAGATGGAAATCTGCCAGACCAGGTCGTAGCTGCCGGTGCGGTCGTACACCACCCCACCCAACCAGCCACCCAGGAAGGCGCCCAGTTGGTGGAACAGGAAGACGATGCCGCCAAGCATGGACAGGTTGCGCACGCCGAACACCGTGGCCACGGTGCCGTTGGTCAGCGGCACCGTGGACAGCCACAGCAGACCCATGGCAATGCCGAACAGGTAAGCACTGAATTCAGTCACCGGCGCCCAGAGGAACAGCACGATCACTACCGCACGCAGCAGGTATAGCCCGGTCAGCAGGCGCGGCTTGGACATGCGCCCACCCAGCCAGCCGGCGGTGAAAGTACCGACGATATTGAACAGGCCCACCAGCGCCAGCACCGTGGTACCGGTGGTCGCGGCCAGGTGCTGGTCGACCAGGTAGGCCGGCAGGTGCACGCCAATGAACACCACCTGGAAGCCACAAACGAAGAAGCCCAGCGCCAGCAACCAGAAGCCGGAGTGCGAGCACGCCTCGCGCAGGGCCTGGCCCAAGGTCTGTTCGGCGCCATGACTGGGCAACGGGCGATCGCGCAACAGGCCGACGAAAGGCACGATCAGCGCCACTAACAGGCCCAGCACCAGCAACGCAGCGGACCAGCCCAGCCACTGGATCAGGCCGAGGGTGCCCGGCAACATGGCGAACTGGCCGAAAGAACCGGCAGCGCTGGCAATGCCCATGGCCATGCTGCGCTTCTCCGCCGGTACGGCGCGCCCGACCACGCCAAGGATGACCGAGAACGAGGTACCGGACAGGCCGATGCCGATCAGCAAGCCGGCGCTCAGCGACAACGACCAGGCCGAATCGGCCATGCCCATCAGCACCAACCCGGCCGCATAGAGAATACCCCCAATGATCACCACCCGCGCCGCGCCCAGGCGGTCGGCCAGGGCGCCAGCGAACGGTTGCGCCAGCCCCCAGATCAGGTTCTGCAAGGCAATGGCGAAGGCGAACACCTCACGCCCCCAGCCAAAATCGGCGCTCATTGGCGCCAGGAACAGGCCGAAGCCGTGCCGCACACCCAAGGATAGCGCCAGGATCAACGCTGCTCCCACCAATACCCACCCGCTGGTTCGCCACACCGAAGTCATTGTTATCTCCAGCACATCGCAAGGTTTTTACGGGTACATACCCGCTTATAGTCGTATCAATTCAAGCCAGTTGATCCAGCAAGCGCACCAGTTCATCCCGCTGCCCTGCCCCCAGCCGTTCCACCAGATCGGCCTGGGCCTGTTCCCAGGCCGGATGGGCAGCGCGCAGCAGTTGCGTACCGGCCTCGGTCAGCAGCACCACGCGGTTGCGCTGGTCGTCGCCATCGGCCAAGGCCACCAGCCCTTCAGCCTCCAGCACCCGCAGGTTGCGGCCCAGGGTACTGCGCTCCAGGCCCATGGCCTCTGCCAAGGTGGTGATACTGGGGCGGTCGAGCCGCTGCAGATGACGCAACAGGGAAAACTGGGCGACATTGACCCCAAAGCCGGCAAGGGCTTCGTCGTAATGCCGGCTCACCCCACGGGCGGCACGACGCAGATGGGTACAGATGCATTCACTGGTCAGCATGGATACGTGTATATACCCGCATCATGTGTGTTGCAAGAGATTTCATGATTACCGACGCCCCTCAGCCCTAAAGTCTGTCAGATTGCGTTGACGGGACCCTGTGGGAGCAACTGGCTTGCCGGCGATGTGCCGCAAAGCGGCCCCCAATGACTTAGCTGGCAGGCACTACCCTCTGCCTGGGTTCAAGCGCCTGAGAATTGGCTCGAACTCCACCGTAGCCTTGCGCGCCAGCGGGTCTGGAGCGCCCTGCTCGATGGCCTGCCAATAGCGCCACGGCACCTTGGCCGAGCCCAGCTCGTAGTCCATACCGTCCCAGTTATCTTCACGGAAGCTGTAAAAGGCCCAATGCAACCGGTGGCGATCCAGCACGCTGAGCACGTCTTCCAGGTATTGCCGGCAGCCCGGCAACCTGCGCATGCAACCGAACTCACCCACCACCAGCCGCGAGCGGGGCACCTTCATGGCCTCGGCCCAGTCCAGCGGTTGGTGCAGGTACTGCGCCACACGCTGGCCATCCCACTGCTGCGTTTGCCCCGCGAACGGTGCCGGGCCGGGATAGGCGATGGGTTGCTTGCGCGTCATGTTCGGTGCACTGGTCACCAGATAGGGCTCGTACATGTGCACGCTGTACAGCACCCGCTGGTCTTCCACAGGTGCCGGCCAGTAACCGAAGGCGTCGGCGGCGGCGAACCAGCCGGCATCGAGCATGACCGGCGTGTCCGCATCCTCCTCGCGAATGGCCACTATCAACTGCCGATACAGGGCGGGCAGGTCACGCGCAGTGCCCTGCTGCCGTGCATACCACTGCTGCATTTGCCCGGGATCGGCATGCTCGGCCAGGCCACCTTGCTTCTCCGGCGCGGGCTCGTTGACCAGGTTGTAGGCGGCGATGGCCGGGTGACCTTTCAGCTCACGGGCCAGATCCCGCCAGAAGGCCGCAGCCTGCAACCAGTAGCGTTTGTCTTGCCAGAGGCGGTCGTCGAACTGGCCCTGGTTGTTTTGCGACCAGCGCATGCCGGGTAGCGAAAGCGGTGCTATGACCACCTTGAGGCCGGCCTGATGGGCACGGTCGAGAGTGGCTCGCAGCGTGGCCAGGTCGGCGGCAGGCAGGCCTTGGTAGGCATCGGCATCGCCGAGGAGGAAGTCGCGTTCTGCCGGCTGCCATTTGTCGTAGGACAGCCGCACCCAGGTCGCGCCATAGCCGCTCAGGGCGTCGAAATAGACTTGCTCGGGTGGCAGCCGGTTGAAGCTGTTGCCGCCGTGGCGTGGGGTGTTCCAGAAATCCATGAGATCGGCTGCCAGGGCTGCAGGCCCCATGGCCACCAACAACGCGGCGAGAATGACATGACGCATGGTGCGAACACTCCTCGACAGTTAGCGAAGGGGCAAGCATACGCCAGTGACAAAATGCCGGCTCTTGCTGAGTTTTTTCAGGAATTTGCCAGCACGTTAGGCTCAGAAACCCCCTACAGCATCCTGCTTGCGTTCCTACAGGGCCAGCGTCCTGAGCAAGGGCTCAGAGGCCCAACGCCAACCCCAGCATCACGGTCAGTTCGAGCAACTCCAGCATTGCACCAGCGGTATCGCCGGTAGTCCCGCCCAGGCGCCGGCACATCAATTGTCGAAACCAGGCAAACACCGCCAATGCCAGCACCACGATCCATCCACCCAGGACCAGGCAGAAGAGCGCACAGCCCAGCAGCACCCACCCGGCCGCAGGCCGAGGCAGGTGCTCGGCCAGCGCCTGCCCCAAACCGCCCTGTCGCACATAAGGCGTGCTCAGGAACAGCCCGAGCATCGCCGCCCGCCCGATCAGCGGTGCCAGCAGCAACTGCATGCCAATGCCCTGCTCGACCAGCACCCACAAGGCGCAGAACTTCAGCAACAGCACCAGCACCAGGGTGACCACGGCAATCGGCCCGCTACGCGGGTCTTTCATGATCTGCAAAGTGCGTTCGCGGTCACCAAAACCGCCCAGCCAGGCGTCAGCACTGTCCGCCAGGCCATCCAGGTGCAAGGCGCCACTGAGCAACACCCACAACGTCAGCAGCAGGGCCGCGTGCAGCGGCGCCGGCGTGCCCTGCAGGAAATGGCTGGCCAGCCACAGCAGCAAGCCGAACAACAACCCGACCAACGGGTACCAGAGCAGCGAACGCCCCACCTCACGTGGCGCCGGCATGCCCGGCAGGCTCACCGGCAGGCTGCTGAGAAACTGCAAGGCAATCCACAACGGCAACATCTCAGCGCCCCTCCACCCACTGGCCGTCATCACCCGGCACCAGTCGCATCAGCGCAGCGTGGCCAACTTCGACCTGCAGCAACTGCGCCCTCGGCAGGCCACGAGCACGGGCCAGCAACAGCCGCATCACGCCGCCATGGGTGACCAGCAGCACACGCTTGCCAGCATGCTGACGGCTCAGGCGCTCGACAGCCGCCAGCACACGTTCGGCGAACGCCTCGACCGGCTCGCCATTGGGCGGCGTAAACGCATAAGGGTCCGCCCAGAAGCGCCCCAGCGCGTCCGCCTGGTCTTCCATGATCTGCGCCGCACTACGGCCCTCCCAGTCGCCAAAATGCAGCTCCTGCAACGCAGCTTCGCGCTGTACGGGCAGGTTAAGGCGCTCGCCCAGTTCCTCGGCAAAACGTGCACAGCGCTGCAACGGCGAACTGACCAGCACCTCCCACGGGCCGGCCTCGGCCACGGCGTCACGCATCTGCGCCCAGCCTTTGTCGGTCAGGGCATCATCAAGGCTGCCACGCAGGCCGCCCTGCTCCGTTTCACCATGGCGCAGCAGGTCGAGGATCATGCCGGGCGGTCCGCCACCGCCGCCTCGGCGAAGGTCGCCATCTGCCCGTGCAGCGCACAGGCCAGGCGCAACAGCGGCACGGCCAGGGCAGCCCCACTGCCCTCGCCCAGGCGCAGGCCCAGGGCCAGCAACGGCTCGGCCTGCAACGTGTCGAGCACGGCTTTGTGCCCAGGCTCTGCGCCTTGGTGGGCGAACAGCAGCCAGGCCCGGCACTGCGGGTTGAGGCGCACCGCCAGCAGCGCGGCGACGCTGCAGATGAAGCCGTCCACCAGCACTGCGATACCCGCCTGCGCGCAGCCCATGTAGGCACCGGCCAAGGCCGCGATCTCGAAACCACCGACACAGCCCAGCGCCTGCAAGGGATCGTTGGCGCTGAGGCCATGCAGGCTCAGCGCGCGCTCGATAACCTCGGCCTTGTGCCGCACCCCGGCGTGGTCCAGGCCGGTACCCGGGCCACTCGATTCAGCCGGCGGGCAGCCCAGCAGGACACTGGCCAGGGCGGCGGCTGCCGTGGTGTTGCCAATCCCCATCTCGCCACCGATGAACAGCTGCGCGCCCTGTTCGGCGGCGCGCAGGGCACTATCGCGACCGGCCTGCAGGGCGGCCTGCAGCTGGCCTTCGGTCATCGCAGGCTGGCGGGCAAAGTTGGCGGTACCGGCGCCCAGGCGCAGATGACGCACGCCAGGCAGCTCCAGGTGCGGGTCGATGGTGCCCAGGTCGACGACCTCCAGGCTGGCCTGCAGCTGGCGCGCCAGCACGCTGATCGCCGCGCCACCGCCGACGAAGTTGCGCAGCATCTGCCCGGTCACCGCTTGCGGGTAGGCCGAGATGCCTTCCTCGACCACACCGTGGTCACCGGCAAAAATGCTGATTGCAGCGTGATCCAGCGTTGGCCGCTCACGCCCCTGCAGGCCGGCCAGCTGAATGGCCAGGCCTTCCAGCTGGCCGAGCGAACCGGCAGGTTTGGTCAGCTGCTGCTGACGGGCGCGGGCCTGGTCCATGGCGGCGTTGTCGAGGGGTTGGCAGGGGCTTTGCCACCAGGGTTGGGTCATGGTCATGGGCCTGTCTGGGTTGGGTAATGGGAGTTATCAGGGCGTGTTGGGGCTGGCAGTTGCTTGGCAGGAGACCTTCTGCGCGCTTGAGACCGAGCGCCGCCCGCGCGGCGCTTCGCGGGGCAAGCCCGCTCCCACATCTGTTTCGGGCCAATTACTCCTGTACCAGATGGGTTGCAGCCTTGGTGCATGGCTAAGGATTGATGAAGAGCAGTCGCGCCTCGCCCTCGATATCGAATGGAACAAACAAGGCAGACAGAGGTAGCTTCACAGGAGAGACTGGCCCGAAACAGATGTGGGA
>NZ_JAMBDI010000055.1:0-1281 GCF_036858055.1 Pseudomonas sp. SF2
CGGTACAAACCGGAGACATCGTTTACATTTCAAACCGGGGACATGGTTTACAGGCTAATACGCATGATCAGGAGGTATCTGATCATGCCCTGGAACCAAGAGTCCCCCATGGATCAACGAGTCAGATTGGTTGGCGAGTGGCTTTCCGGTGATTACACCAAGAGCCAGCTCGCTCGCCGGTACAACGTCAGCCGCCCGACGGTCGACAAGTGGATATCGCGATATTCGGCAGGCGGTGCTGAAGCCCTGACTGATGCCTCACGACGCCCTAACAACAGTCCTAACAAGACAAGTGATGAGTTATTGGCTCGGATTGTTGCGATGAAAGAGGCGCACGATAAATGGGGCCCCAAGAAGCTGATTGAACTGCTGCGCCTTGAAGATCCATCGATTGATTGGCCGTCTCCGAGCACAGCTGGGCAGTGGTTGGACCGGATGGGCATGGTCCACAAGCGCGGGCCAAAACGGCGCTACGGAAAAAGCCCCACGAAAATGCGAGAGGCCAACGAGCCGAACCAGACCTGGTGCATCGATTACAAAGGCCAGTTCAAAATGCTCAACGGCCAGTGGTGCTACCCGCTGACAGTTACGGATCATGCCTCACGCCTCATTTTGGCCTGCAAAGCCCACAAGAACATCATGACGCAACCGGTCATGCAGACGCTTGAGTGGCTTTTTCAGGAGCATGGCATGCCGGAGGTCATCCGCTCTGACAACGGCAGCCCGTTTGCGTCGACGGGCTTGGCAAGGATGTCCACAATTGCTGTCTGGCTGATCCGTCTCGGCATCTACCCCGAACGAACGGCCCCCGCGCGCCCTGACCAGAATGGCCGTCACGAGCGGATGCACCGCAGCATGAAGCTTGAACTGCCTGTGGGGCACAATTTGATTGATCAGCAGTTGCTGCTTGAGCACTTCAGGCAGGAGTTCAACTATATCCGCCCCCACGAAGCACTGGGGATGAAACGCCCATTCGAGCTGTATGTGCCATCCAACCGGCCTTACCCAGGATGTCTGCCTATCGTGGAGTACCCCACCGCAATGGCAGTCCGCAGTGTTAGGCAGAATGGCTCAATCAAATGGAAGAACAAGCTGCTGTTCATCAGCGAGGCCTTGTCTGGCGAGAGGATAGGCCTGAAGGAGGTGGAAGATGATGTTTGGGATGTGTTCCTGTGTGACCATCTCCTGGGGAGGCTTGAACGGGGTGCAAACCGCGTCCAAGCCTCAAATGTGTAAACCATGTCCCCGGTTTACGATGTAAAGGATGTCTCCGGTCGTACA
>NZ_JAMBDI010000056.1:0-10937 GCF_036858055.1 Pseudomonas sp. SF2
GCTGGTGGGGCCGCCTCCATTACGCAACCCTTTGAGTTCTCAAGGGTTTCTTGCTCAAAAATCTCGAAGTGTGACAGCGTTTAGGTACACCTAGGTGGTGCACTGTGCTTGGCATTCTATCATCGAATTTCTTGTCTCCAAGCCCCTCCGTTCGTGAGGTCGGAATGCATTCGCAGTCATTTCCTTCAGATTCTAAAGAGCCTTCCTTGGGTGGTCCTGATTTCAACCATACTTAGCTTTTGGCTCGATGGTGCTGCCTATGACTTGGGAAGATGCCTTCAAAATTTTCTCTGCCGGCCTCCTGTCAATCGGAGGTGGTGGCGTAGTAGTGCTGGGTCTGTCCACTTGGTTCGGGAGAATTTGGGCCGAAAAAATGTTGGCCAAACAGACACATCTACTTGCTGCTCAGCTTGAGTCGACCAAGCGAGAGCTCGACGTTGTTATGCAGACCACCCTTCGCTTCCAAAACGACAAATTACTTACATATCGTGCAGCTATAGAAGTGGTCGCCCTACTGCTTGCCTCGCTTGACTCTCACGAAAGTGGGAGATTGGTGGCCAATGAAGCTGGGGCCCGCTTCGATGAGTTCAATGAGCAACGACTTAGGGTTTATGGGTATCTCGCAATGCTGGCACCTCAATCTGTTATGGACGCCCAAGATGATCTGATTGATCTCCTTCTACAAATTGCCAACGGAACTGTCAGCTACGAATGGGCAACGGTCCGTGTCAAAGCTCTTTGTCTTCTCAATGCTATCCGTGACGATGTTGGAATTGATAAAAGTCCAATAGTCTATAACGGCGTGCTCTGAGTCGCCTAGCCGCGCAATCAACAGATCACGTTAATACTCTGCTACTGTACCCAGCATTGGGTGGTATGCTTGATCTGTTGGCGTTTTGGTAAGTCTTTACGGAGTTGTGTATGGCGGTTACTAAAGGGCACGGTAATCCAAGCTGGACACGGGATGAGGTCATTCTCGCCTTGGAGCTTTACCAGAGTTGTTATGGTCAGATTCCGGGCCCGACTGACGATAGGGTTCGTAAATTATCAGAAGAGTTAAGATCATTCCCTCACCATGCACAGGCCGCTCGCCAGCCGTCCTTCAGAAATCCGGATGGTGTGGCGTTTAAGCTGCAAAATCTTCGTGCGGTTCATATTGGGGTTGGCCTTAACAATACTTCAAAGACTGACCGGGAGGTGTGGTCCGAATTTGGTAAAGAGCCTCAGCTCACAAGTGAATTGGCCGGTCTCATCCGCCATAGTTTAGAGGTTGTCGACCTTCTCCCCAACTTTGATGATGAAGAGGTGTTTGCAGAGGGTAAGGCCGCGACCATGGTGCACATTCGGCGTGAGCGTAGTGCAAAGCTACGAAAAGAATTGATCGCCAGTCGCCTAAAGGTCGGGGTGCTATCATGCGATCTCTGTAAAACTGATGGCTCTAACGTCGATCTGAAAATTAGGGAGTCAATGTTTGAATGTCATCATATCGTGCCTCTCAGTGTGACTGGTGAGATTAAAACTAAAGTCAAGGATGTGGCGCTGCTCTGTGCTAGCTGTCATCGTTTGCTGCATAGGGCTATGGTTGCTAGTAAGCGATGGCTTACTATTGAAGAGGCTAAGAAGAGCTTCTTTAGATGACGGACGAATTACTCCGCTGCGAAATAGTTGACGCACTACGGCATGCGTTTGGCTTCTTTGCTGGTGAAAATAATTTCAGATTCTTTTCTGAAGTGCTAAGCAAAGTGCGAGGTGGGTAATAGGAGTCGTTGTTGATTCAGAAATAAGTTGGGGTAGTGAGGCGTTAGCCCTTGACTTGAGTGGCAAGGGCGTGGCTGGCGCCTGAGTTGCGTTACGCTGTCTTCGCTCGTTGCATAGTAGATACTGCATAGCCGACAATCTCGGCAGTCTTACGGATGCTTTTACCAGCATCCAGACATTCTTTGATGCGGTTATGAAGTGCCTGATCGACGTGTCGGCCTTTATAAACATCTCTGGCTTTGGCATTCTCGATATCCTCAGCCTGACGACGGCGACGGTCTTCATAGTTCTTATGTGCAGCTATAAGCAGCATGACGAGAAACATGTTATTAAAAGCTCCCCCACTGAGCCTCGGTCGAGGTCAGTGAGGGGATGGAGATTAAAGTGTTGATATCTTTAACCAGAGTGCATCTTTGCTGAGACCTAATTGATCTCTGATTGCCCTCATTCGTGGCGTGTATTCACGCTTAGGGTTGTAGATAAAGACAGAGTTGTCCTTGCTTTTTTCGACGAAGCCATCGTTAACCAGTATTGCCAATATTTGATCAATGGTTTTTCGGTCGTACTGCTCACCGAATCCACCCTTGTACAAAGAGCTCTCCTTTCTTCCGCCGCCCCTTTGGAAGAAGATTTTTTGGATTATTGATAGGAATAGCTTTTGCGCTGGCGGCAGATTACTAGATTTTATTCTTGAAGCGTTGGACGCGCTCTGGGTTTCCTCAATGATTGTGCTGGTTACCCAGCTGGGCAAAGCATCTTTAGATGTAAGTCCCGTAGCCATTGCGGCATAAGATTTATGTATTTCTACTCTAGAATTCTCGTTGATTTTGCAAGAATCAAATGCAAGCGTGCCAAATAAACAATTTATAAATGTTACGTTTTGCAATTCGATATGGCCGAGGTGAAGGGTGCAGATTTCGGCATCCTGAACTCTAAGCCCTCCTAGGTCTAATTCCCCTTGATGCATAAGTGTCAATGCGGCCACCAGCTCTCCGACAGCTTGTCCGTTTACAGGGTTGGCTACACGGTGAATCATGGATAGTGCCTCTTTTTCGAGATCGTAGAGCTCTATCCATTGTGCGAGGAATAAAAGTCCAATTTGCTGGATTGACTGTCGCCAATGAAGGGAGAGTATATCGTAATTTTTGTTTGATATATCTTCGGCTAAGCTCTCGGCAAATAATAGCTGAACAATATATGGATCAACAAACTGACGGTCAGGTGATTCTGGCTCAATTCTCCCTAAAGTGCATAGACGGCTGAGCATGAGTTGCCCAGACTCATCAGGAACCATCCCGGTCGCAGCCTCATAAGCTTTATTGACATCTTTTGGGCTTAATCTGCCTAGTTCTCGATCGCCTGACCGTGTATAGCTGGCCAGATTAGTAAGTACTTCTCGAACCGAAGTTGGATCAATGGAAGAATGAATTTTCGCTTCCCTGACACACACTGTGTCAATGAACTGGCCCCAGAAACCAATTTCACCGGACGAGGCTGAGAGAATTCGATCAGCTTCCGATGCTTCGATTTCCGCAAGTATCTGGAACATCAGTGGCTTTCGAGGGAGCCATTGAGGAACGACAGAGCTCAATCCGATGTTTTTCAGATATTCTTTGGCTTGATCAACATTAAATTCAGTTGCGCACTTTATTAAAGTGTCTCCTTGAATTCGAGTGCTGATACCAAGGCTTTCGTACATTTCTTGATGGCTGTTAAAGTAATGTGGGCGACCTGTGATAAGAACGCCTGCAGGTGTAGCAGAAATGAGCTCTCTAATTCCTTGTAGTGCCGTTTTCCTGATGGATGCTCTTCGGTCCTGATTGGTGCCAAATGTTTGAGAGCCAACTTCATCAAAGCCATCAAGAATTAAAGTGATATGGCCAGATCGTAAAAGTTGCATCGTTCTGTCAACGGCTTCTGACATCCCTAGGCGTTGTAGGTGGCCGGCGATTATTTCAATTGCGGTAGTTGCACCCCAGTGCTCGCGTAGGTTAATTGATAGTAAGAAATTTCTTCCTGATTCAGTCGAGGTTGAAAAATACTCAAATACTTCCTTGGTGCACCTGCTCTTGCCTGTTCCATAATCGCCTAAGAGTATTATCTTGTCGCCGCGTTCGAGTTTTACACAGATATCTTTGATCTTGTATTTTTTTCTCTCACTTTCATCTGTATAGATGACGGGAATATAGTCGTGCTTGTCTGGCTCTCCGGTCGTCGGATTTATCGCGCTGCCAAATGCCACCGCCCTCCTGAGCGTACTATAGGATTGGTAGTCAAACGCTTCTTTAATAAAGTTTCTAATGGATGTTATAGATATCTTCGATGCCTTGGCGAGATCGATCATGCCGGGGCTTGGCTCTCGGCTCAATACTATGTAAGCCTTGGCGAGTACGCCTTCAATCATGAAATTTAATTTCACGGCAGCGATTTTCGCGATGTCGGTTCTAACTTTTTCTAAGTTAGATTCTTCCGTGATCTCAATTAAAACTATTTCTTCTTCCGAAATACGCAAAACTGCATCAAAGTTAACGCCATGTATTCTTTCGGGTATGGCTGGCCTTTTCCATATTATTGATGCCAGATTTCGCGTGTGCTCTTCGAGTTGCTTCCAGCTTTTCATCTAAACTTCCTATCAGATACCGCATTTTAATCTTGGCTGAATGTCAAGATGTTCGGCAAAAAGCATGCGGTATTGGTTACCGTGTGTCAGGTCCGAGTGATGCTGAAATGATATCATCGAGTTAGGTGATCGGCTACAGAGCAGGATTCAAAAGTCGTAAAGTGCCTTGCTTTGTGGGCATGCGTGTCAGAACCTCGGGCCTTAACCTATCCCGAGCGGCCTCCCTTGAGCATGCGTTTATGCGTGTGGAAAATTGATCTGATACCAGTTGAACAGAGCTACACCTATGCTCATGCAGCCCAATAAGAAAGGGGTGACATGATCGAAGAACCAAGGGGAGACAATCGCTCCTCTAGCAAAAACGTACCATTTGACGAGTCTTGCAACGAGACCGGAAGGCGTTGTGGTGAAGGCCTCACCGCCGTGCTGATGATGGTCGCTATTGCCCACGGTGTAGTGAATGTAAAAGGTATAGCGAATCTCGTTTCTCGTGTTGCTATCTAGCTTTCGAATCACGGTCAGCTTATCTGGCGGTTCTGCCCCGGGAGGCGGCTGTCTATCCGCGTAGGTCATTTTGCCTTTCGGATTGAAGCTCAGAAGGTTGACCTTACCTTCAACAGTGCCGGGCGTCCTAGTGATGAGCTTCATAGCATGGCTTCGCATCTGCTTCTTCTGTAGTCGCCTCATTACCGCGACAAGTGTTTTGTCGTACAGTTCGTGCATTGCAAGATCAAACCGAAAGCTACCCTCGGGGGTTCGCTGATATAGCCTCACCCATAGGTAGGTGTTGATCCCTGCCAGAACCATCCAAACGTTTTGCACATTTTCCTTGAGCTTGATCTCGTTCCCGAGCAGCTTGAAGGTCGAAAGGTCTGCACCGAAATACCACAGCAGAAGCACGACAGTGGAAAAGCCTATCAGGTAGCTTCTTGCTTTGTTGAAGTCTGGTGTATCCGTCTCTCCCACTTAACTTCCCCTCAACAATGCCCACGGGTCAGCATGGGCATATCACCTATACGTCAACCAGCGGGTTGGCCGAAATTTTGTGTAATTCTCTTGAGCACCGATTCGGGTGCGGTGAATGAAAGCTTACCATCCACAATTTTTACTTTCGTCTGAGCTAGCTCCTCTTCACTGAGGAAGCCTGCTAGCCTGTCTTGCGTGAGTTTTACAACTTCGACACCTAGATCGAGATTTCCTGTTCTACGGATGGGCATGGTTTCAACGCTCCGCGGTGAAGGAGCTACCACTGTACCATCATCCTATACCTGCATTTCTAGAGGGCGAATGTCAGAAAAACTACCCCCGTCGAAAATTTCCTGAGCGCTCTGAGAGTGATTTGAAAATCAGGCTGGCAAAATAATCTGGTGGATTGCCCGGGCTTCTTGGCAGGACGCGAGAGGAGGGGAATGAAAACTGTTTATTCTTGAAAATAACCTGTGATGCTCAGGCATCGTAGCTAGTAACAAAAACGCCGCACTACAGCCCCTGAGAGAGCCATAGCAAGGCGATTGAGTGGTTTGTATTGGTGGCTATAGGTTGATAGGTGAAGCTCCCTATTGCTGCTCTCTTCACGCTGCTGACTTGTTCCAATGACGCTTGATGGTGGCCAGGCTGATACCAAGCTTCTCAGCCGTTTGGCTTTGGCTCAGACCATCCGCTTTGCATTCCTGCACATCCTTGGTAGTACCCACCGCTTCGGGACGGCCCAGTTTCTTGCCTTCGTTTTTTGCACGGTTGATGCCTGCATGGGTGCGTTCGATCAGCAGGTCACGCTCAAACTCTGCCACAGCACTCAGCACCTGCATTGTCATCTTGCCTGCTGCACTGGTGAGGTCTACACCACCAAGGGCGATGCAGTGCACCTTGATGCCTGCGGAATCCAGCTTCTCTACAGTGGTGCGTACATCCATTGCGTTACGACCAAGACGGTCAAGCTTGGTGACGATCAACACATCACCTTTTTCCATTCGCTCTAGCAGCTTCTGGAAGCCCGGACGGTCGCTTGCTTGTGTGCTGCCGCTGATTGTCTCGGTTATGACACGGTGTGGCTCTACATGGAAACCTGCCCCCTTCACCTCAAGCAGTTGGTTGTCTGTAGTTTGATCGTTGGTGGAGACGCGGGCATAAACGAAGGTGCGGGACATTGGGCGTGCTCGGTAGGGTCACTTAGTGTGGTGTCATAATATCAGTGGTATCATAAAAAGAAAATCACATTTGTTGATACCTTATGAGCCCACTTACCGCTAGGGTCGTAAAACGTCCGTTTAATGAGCTAGCAGGTTTGCTCTATCTGCTTTAGAACCACGACCTTGTAAACCACCATCTGCTCCTGATGCCTTCTTTCCAGTCGCAACATTGTAAGGTCATGGATGACGTAGCGAATCACTCTGGCCGCATATCTGTAGAGCGTAGAGACTCGATGCCTGAGGCGATGGCTTCGGCATTGGTGTCGAGGGTGTGCATGATGCTCAATACATTGTCGTGCACGTTCGTTGATCCGCGTTGCTTGATCCAGAGAGACAGCTCCTCAAGGCCAGCACGTAGGGCAGTCTGGTTGAGGTGCAGTAGCTCCAGCGTATCAGCGGTGATTGAACTGCGGTCATCCATGATGAGTTGTCCTGTGTGGGTTGGTTTGGCTTACTGGCTTTTCGTGATCGCATTCTCAAGCTCTTGCACCAGCTCTGGGAGGCTGATTCCCAGCACCTTACATAAGTCTCGGAGCTGCACAATGTCTAGCCTACGTGTCCCGTTCTCCACATCACTCATAAAGGACTGAGGGCGATTCAGAGCCTTTGAGCAATCCACTTGGGTTAAGCCAGCTGCTTTTCTGTGCTTCCTGAGCAAGTTCAAGAGGGCGGTGTGTTCAGGTCGATAGATCGTTTTGGTCATGGTCGATAGCTAGGTGAGCGTAGCCATCCAACCTATATCCGGTTTTCAGATATCTGAATTTGGGATAAATTTCACCTTGGCCTTGATCTTGGCTATCAGAATATGGAGATGACCGTGAACGAAAAACTGTTCGTACTGACCAGTCGCAAGAAGAAGACAAACCACATCCTGCACCTGATCCTGACCGTTCTGACAGGAGGGCTTTGGTTGATCGTGTGGGGCATCACAATGCGAAGCAACGAGGGTCAGAACAAGAAGATCGATAGGGAAATCGACCAGATCATGCACTACAAGTCTCAGGGCTTGAGCGATGCTGCCACGCACCAGCAGATCAAGACAGACAAGCTGAATGCTGATGTGCTTCAAGGAAGGGTGATTTTCGTTGTGTTGGTGGTAGTGTTCCTGTACTTCTACCTACGGTAGATGCTGCGCACCTTCAGCGGAGCGTCAAAGCAAATTCCTTGATCAGCTCCGCTGGGCGTTTGCACCGAAAGCGGCAAGCTTTCAGCTGATTGCACTGTATATGACCGTAGGTCAGGATCGTGGACACCTAACGGTATAGAGGGGGTGAAACAACCAACCCCCCCCCCAAACCTACTAATCCGTACTATCTACAGCTGACGCTGTTCCTGTGCACAATATCTGATCCGCAGGATTGAGTTTTGCACGACCAGAGCATAGCTCTGGTAGCTGCTCGCATTCTTGTTGTCCAACCATGTTATTGGTTGGTTGGACTGGTACGATTGGCCGTTAGCGCCAGCTAACAATGATAACTATTTTCATTTTGGGTGACTTTGTTGTTTGTTGTCCCTGTGTACGACTCATTGCTTACGCAATAGGGGAAGGGGCTTTACGCCTGAGCCAACGCATACAGCTTAGACTTGACGGTCTAATGAGTGTTTATGAACGGTGCAAGAAATCCTTGTATATAATAGGACTTTTCTCAACCCCTTGTATTGCGTGGCTTACAGCAAGATTCTTGCGTAGTTTTTTTAAAAAAGTGATGTGAAACTACGCAAGGTCAACAACCAGCATTTCGGGTCAAGCGGCAAGTGCTGCTGTGGTAATGGTGTTGTCATCCCATCCTCTTCTATTCATGCTCGATGCCGATTGAGGGTGTAGAGTTGTCCAGTCACGATACCAATGCTTGATGTACTCATCCCGTTTGGCATCATCACCCCGGAAGATCAGCCGTGGATTTACTGTCAGCTTGATTTCACCTGTGCGGATACCACCGTTTCTCGAAGTGTTGACTCTGACCATGTTGCTACTGATCAACGTGCTCAGCTTCTTCATCAGGTTTGAGGCTGTCGTACCCAATGCCTTCGCCAAGTCGGCTTGAGGCATGATGACAATGTTTCGGTAGATCACCAGCCCGTGCAGTTTGCGGAGAGTGTGCATCATCGGGACAGTGATACGACAGTCCACGTCTGTTCGGCGCCATACACCATGGGCTTGGTCCTGAGCATCAGTCAGGGAATGCAGCGTATGCAGTGGCAACTTGCGTCGGTCTACGTGTGACAGGACCGCGTTCAGATCGTCAGCACTCAGGCACTTGCTGAGGGGTGGCTGGTAGTCAGGACGTTCGCTGAAAGCAGAAGGCTTGTCATCGTAGCCAAAGATTTCGCCGGTTGTTGGACTGATCAACAATCCGTCGACGTTAAAGAAAGAGGCAACGTAAGCCTTCCCCTTGCGTGCATTCGGTGCTTCCAATTCCGCTTGGGAAAGAAAGATGGCCGGGAGGACAGTGGCGGGGTGGGATTCGGTAGTGCTTGGGGAATTTGAGGCGAGCGGGTACATCATGGGATCGTTCTCCTTTTCAAGTTAATCGCATAGGCATTCCTCTCAGGTTGTGCCGGTTTGGTTTGGTAAATCGCAGGCGTTAAAAAGCCCCCTTGCAAGGCACCAATTCGGTGGTCGCGGTGGAGGCTTCTAAATTTTCTGTCTACCTACTGGGTAGGGGGAAAATCATACTCTTTAGCAGGCTCATCTGTCAACTAATAATACTTGACAGGACGGATTTCCCGAAAAACCAATTTCAGGGAGAGAAACGCCTTTTGCTTAGTTCAGACCTCCCTTTTGCCCCGTAATCATTGGGTTTTGCGTGAAAGGCGGCTGAATATCATCCCGCTGAAGGGAAGGTTTACCGAGGTTATTGGTGGGTTATTCGAGGTTATTTGATGTGCTTCATGGCCTCGACCATCGCCTTGATTGGCGTCCTGCTGCCGTAGATGCCAAAGGTCACGGAGCTATCTTCATGACCCACCATCCGCTTGATCAGTGAGTCTTGAACGCCAGCATCACGCAGGTCATCAATGAAGGTGTGGCGGAAGCTGTGGAAGGTTTTGCGGGGGTCGGTGATGCCGAGCTTCGTCTTGTAGCGACCAAACCATTTCGATGGGGCGTGGCCGAGCTTCCCTCGGACTGCTTCCAGCTCGGGGAACAGTCGATCAGCACCGCTCACCCTGACGGACTCAACATGCTGGAGCAGGCCAAGATCTATTAGGGTAGGGTGTAAAGGCAGCATCCGACGGCTGCTGGCGTTCTTCAGGTTCTGGCCTTCACGGCTGTCATCGATGCGGATGCACTGGATTCCCTGTTGCTCGATGAAGTCATCAACCCGCAATTGGCAAAGTTCTTCAAGTCGCGCCCCTGTAGCTCGCCCCATTAAAGGCAGCCAGTAACGCCACGGGTGCTTGCGTGCTTCCTTCCTTAGTGCCTCATGGTTCAGCAGTCCAGTCAGATCATGGCGGTCAAATGACAGGCGTGCTTCCTTTGCTGATCCCGTCATGACCTTCATCCCAGCCAAAGGGTTCCCAGCGACATACCCGTTCGCCTTGCACCAGTTCATAAAGGCCGTGAGCTTGCGTAGCCGGTTGTTCACCGTGACGGCAGTGATGGTCTTGTAAGTGCTGCCAGATTCCACAACCTGTTTCAGTGTCTTGCCCTTGAACTCGGGACGTAGGCCGAAGTACTGGGGGCAGCGACTGAGTCGTTCTTTAAGTAGGCGTGCTTGCTGAGCATCGAAGGCACTGGCTGGCATGTCCCCCAGCAACTCGAATAGATCCGCAAGGGCGCGTTCAACGTCATCGGTGCTGCCTTGCCGCCATGTGCCACCACGCTTTCCTTCTTCTATGTACAGCTTGGAGAGGGTGGCCAGTGTTGGGCCTTCATCTTTCGGCTTCTGTTTGGCTGCTGGAACTGTCCTTGGTGCGGTTGCAACGGCTGGCTGGGGTGCAGCTACTCGCCATTGCTCACACAACGCACGCAGCGTCTCAGGAGCGGTTAACGGGTGTTCGCTCAGGTGGCTGTTCACCTGCTGAGCTAGGGAAGAGGCGAGGAAGAGGGCTGCCTGACGCTCACGTACACGCAGGGAAATTCGAAGCGTGTGGCGGTTGGGGAATAGGTGCTTCGGCAAGCGAAGGTTGAGGTAGTAAACGGACTGGCGGCGGACGATGTAGGCCATGAGTGAACACCAGAGTGGACCAGTAAAGTGGACCAATTGAGTGGAACAATTCTGGTCACACCCCGAGCTCTGAGAGTCCGTGCTGCGTATCTGCACGAGTCGATGGTGAACTACCTCATCAGCCTGAAACCCTTGCTCCACAAGGCCCGCATTGATTACCGGGCATGCTTGCATGCCACATGGTCAGGCCCGGAAGGGAGC
>NZ_JAMBDI010000057.1:0-1758 GCF_036858055.1 Pseudomonas sp. SF2
CAATGCCGAGAAAGCGCTGGGGCTGCTGGCAGCGCGCTACCAGATCACCGGGCAGGCTATTCGGGACAATCCGTTCAGTCAGGAGGTGGAGAAGTACCTGAAGAACGGCATGGCGCAAGTTGAAGAGATGAAAGAGCTACGCATCTCGGGAAGCCGGACGGTGTCAATCGAACTGACCACCACCGCGCGAGTAAAACCCAACTTTCTCGGGTTACTCACATCGGGCGGCGGCGGTGGATTGAATGCGGGAATGCTGTGGTTCAACGTGATTTCGCTCAAGACCGCCTACCACAGCCTGCAGCAGAGCGATGCACCGGAATACACCATGGGGTTCGCTTCATCGATTTTCGGGGTGATCGGTGCGGCGGCGGCGACATTGGTCAGTGTACGCGCAACGCAAAAGGCCGTCATGCTGAGGTTGAGCTCAACGGCGCCTGGCATGGCCTTTGGCAATGGGATTATAAAATTCTTGAGCAGTAATCTGTTTGCGCGTTTAGCGGGATACCCGGCAATAATAACAGGACTAATTTCTGATGTACTTAAGGCACAGCGTCAGCGCAACAATGGTAACCAAATGGCAGCCAGGTATACAGCGGTTGGCGGGGCAACCATGGCTGCTGGCTCCATTGTCATACTTGAAGCAGGACTTGCAGTTGCTGGCGCTACGTCGTTGGTGCCCTTTGCTGGATGGGCTGCAGCTGCGCTTGTCCTTGTAGGTGCAGCAATCCTCGCAGGAGGCTTCTATCTTCACGCCAAAGCACATGAGCAACTTCACAGCCCAATTGAGCTTTGGGCAGCACGCAGCATCTTCGGCAATCGTACTAACGATGGAGAGGTCCATCCTGAAATCACCTTGGACTATGAAAAAAAACTGCCTGCATTCCCATCGCTGCACGCGGAAATCGAAGCTTGGCACAATGAGCATTTTGGGCCAAAACTACTTTCAGCTGAGCAGGCAATATCACTCGGTGTAGCTAAAGTCGACACCCGATGGCATCAAAACGATCACTGGACGCCGCCAAACTGGACAGCCATAACACATAACGAAGTAGCCACTGCTCAGCCAACCGCTGAGTTCACAGTGCTTCTGCCAAGCTTCGTGTTAGGGGTAAGCGAATGGTCAGGAAGCCTAAGTAGCTTTCGTGACAATGGGGGGCTGGATGTTTTCCCAATCGCGCCCTCTGCCCACCTTGTAGCTGCGGGTTTGGTTCTGCATTTCGAGAACACGCTATCCAACCAACACCATGTCTCACTACATTTAGCCTACAGTGCCAATCAAGGGTTGGAAAAAGGCAATTGCATCCATTCAATTTTCCGTCTTGGGCGCTGATCATGGCTACCATCTGGCTATTCAACACGACATCCGACTCAGGCCATAAACCGGCTATTGGCGGACAGATATTGACCTTATCCAAAAATACTTTATGCCTTCGAAACCCCTGGATTACAGACTCAGTTTTCATGGGAAAACTTTACTGCGCATCAATAATGATAACAATGATCGGCATCTACCCTTCCTCTTTTTTCTCAAGCGATGCCTGGAACCCCTATACATTTGACCTAGCGCTGATGATCGGATTTTCACTTACCCCCTTCATATTCCTCCCCTTCCTCGCCTATCGAATCTACCTTATAAAAAGCTTATCTAGTCTCTGCCTCAACCGGTCAACTCGAAAGATTTACTATCAACGCTTGAGCAAGGTATTAGTTTTTGATTGGAATAATACCGGAGGGGGGATTTTCAAACGCACCGAATAC
>NZ_JAMBDI010000058.1:0-1012 GCF_036858055.1 Pseudomonas sp. SF2
CCAGATGGTTGCCATGATCAGCGCTCAAGACGGAAAGTTGACAGGATCTCATTGTCCTCATCCAACCCTTGATTGACGTTGTAGGCTAGATGCAGTGAGACATGATTTTGGGTGCCTAACGTGTTCTCGAAATGAAGAACTAAGCCAGCACCTGCAATGTGGCCGGTCGGGACGATTGGAAAAACGTCCATTCCTTGGTCGTTACGGAGTGCGCTCAAGCTTCCTGACCATTCACTTACTCCAAGCACGAAGCCAGGCAGCAGCACTGTGAACTCAACGGTTGGTTGAGGTGTGGCTACTTCGTTGCGAGTGATTGCTGTCCAGCTTGGCGGAGACCAGTGATTGTTATGATGCCATCTGGTGTCGACTTTAGTTATACCGAGTGATTGGGCCTGCTCGGCGGATAATAGTTTCGGTCCGTAATGCTCACTATGCCAAGCTTTGATTTCTGCTTGTAGCGAGGTGAAAGCAGGAAGTTTATTTTCATAGTTCAAGGTGATCTCAGGGCGCGCCTCCCCATCGTTGTTGCGATTACCGAAGACGCTACGTGCTGCCCAAAACTCAATTGGGCTGTGAAGTCGCTCATGTGCCTTGGCATGGAGGTAGAGACCTCCTGCAATGATTGCTGTTCCTACGAGAACAAGGGCAGCTGCGGCCCATCCGGCGAAGGGCACAACCGATGTAGCACCCGCAACAGCAAGTCCGGCTTCAAGGACGACAGCAGAGCCAATAGCCATGGTTAATCCGCCAGCAATTGTGTATTTACTGGCAGTAGAGTCACCGTTATTGAACTGGCGAAACCCCTTGGATCCATCAGAGAACAGACTAAATACTATTGCAGGATATCCTGCTAATCGCGCAAACAAGTTACTGCTTAAGAATTTTATAATCCCATTTCCAAAGGCCATCCCAGGGGCGGTTGAACTTAGCCTGAGCATCACTGCTTTCTGCGTTGCCCGCACGCTGACTAATGTCGCCGATGCAGCACCAGTCACCCCGAAAATCGATGAAG
>NZ_JAMBDI010000059.1:0-1452 GCF_036858055.1 Pseudomonas sp. SF2
GAGGGCATAGCTGGTGCTGAATGATGAGCCACCAAATTCAGTACGTTTAAAAATACCTCCGCCGATATTATTCCAATCAAAAATTATTACTTTGCTCAAGCGTTGATAGTAGATTTTTTGAGTTTTCCGGTTAAGGCATAAATTTGACAATCGTTTTATGAAATATATTCGATAAATTAGGAATGGAAGGAAGGTGAACGGCCCAAGCGCTGTTCCGGTGATCAAGATAGGGTTGAAGGTAGATGGCTTCCAGGCTTTATCGGATAGTAGGACCGGGTAGAATCCGATCATCAATGCGAGGATCAATGCACAGTACAGCTTTCCCATGAATACAGAGTCTATTATCCAAGGATTTCGTAGGTATAAAGTATTTTCGGAAAAGCTTAATAGCTGTCCGTTAATAGCAGGTTTATGACCTGAGTCGGATGTTGTGTTGAATAGCCAAATGGTTGCCATGATCAGCGCTCAAGACGGAAAGTTGAATGGATCTCATTGTCTTCGTCTAGCCCTTGGTTGGCGCTGTAGGATAGATGCAGTGAGAGGTGGCTTTGGTTGTGTAACGTTTTTTCGAAATGTAGAACCAACCCGGCGCCGACAATTTGACCGGTTGGGGCGATTGGAAATACGTCCATTGCTAGGCCCTCACGGAAGGCGCTTAAACTTCCTGACCACTGGCTTGTCCCGATCACGAAACCCGGTAGAAGTACTGCGAACTCAACGGTCGGTTGAGATGTGGCCACTTCGTTATGAGTGATAGCTGTCCAGTTCGGCGGTGACCAGTGATTGTTATCGTGCCATAGGGTATCGACTTTGCTTACACCGAGTGATAAGGCCTGTTCAGCTGACAGTAGTTTTGGCCCATAGTGCTCATCGTGCCAAGCTTTGATTTCTGCGTGCACTGTGGGGAATGCAAGTAGTTTCTCATCATGGTCCAAGGAGAGCTCAGCGCGGACTTCTCCATCGTTAATGCGATTGCCGAAGATGCTACGCGCTGCCCAAAGCTCAATTGGGCTGTGAAGACGTTCATGTGCCTTCGCGTGAAGGTAGAGGCCTCCTGCAATGATTACGGTTCCTACAAGTACCAGCGCAGCTGCGGCCCATCCGGCAAAGGGCACTAGCGTTGTAACGCCAGCAATTGCAAGTCCAGCCTCAAGGACGACAGCAGATCCAAGTGCCATGGTTATTCCACCTGTCAGCGTGTATGCAGCGGCACCTTGGTTTCCGTTCTCGTTCTGGCGCCACGCCTTGGCGAAATCAGAGAACAGGCTAAATGCTATCGCTGGGTATCCTGTCAAACGCGCATAGAGATTACTGCTTAAGAATTTTATAATCCCATTTCCAAAGGCCATCCCAGAGGCGGTTGAACTTAGCCTGAGCATCACTGCTTTCTGCGTTGCCCGCACGCTGACTAATGTCGCCGATGCCGCACCAATCACCCCGAAAATCGATGAA
>NZ_JAMBDI010000006.1:0-41781 GCF_036858055.1 Pseudomonas sp. SF2
GCCGTGAGGTCTCTGTGGGAGCGGGTTCACCCGCGAAAGGGCCCTGAAGGGCACCTTGTTATCGGCTCAATGCCGCGGCTCCAGGTCCCCCGAATACAGTTCATCCTCGGAATCTTCCGCCCCCGGAATCTTGTGCTCCTCCGCCGCCCAGGCCCCCAGGTCGATCAGCTTGCAGCGGTCCGAACAGAACGGCCGGAACGGGCTTTTCTCGTGCCATTCCACAGGTGCGCCACAGGTCGGGCAATCGACGGTCAATGGCTGGCTCATGGCTGGCCTCCTCGTAAAGTCAGGTAAAAGTGGTGCAGGCGGTCAATCTGCTCATGCAGCGCGGCCAGGTCGCCGTCATTGACCACCACATCATCGGCATGGCGCAGGCGCTCCTCACGGGCCAGCTGGGCCTTGAGAATGGCCTGCACCTGCTCGGCGCTGGTGTTGTCACGTGCCAGGGTACGCGCCACCTGCAGCTCCTGCGGCGCATCGATCACCAGCACCCGCTGGGTTTTCTGGTGCTGCCCCGACTCGATCAGCAGCGGCGACACATACACCGCATAGGGCGACTGCGCCTTGGCCAGGTAGCTGAAAATTTCCTGCCCGATCAGCGGGTGCAGCAATTGCTCCAGCCATTTGCGCTGCGCCGGGTCGGCGAAGATCAGCTGGCGCAGGGCGGCACGATCGAGTTGGCCGTCCGCCTGCAGCACGCCGGCACCGAAGCGCTCGACGATGCTGGCCAGGGCCGGGCGGCCAGGCTCGACCACCCAGCGCGCCGCCTGGTCGGCATCGACCAGGTGCACGCCAAGCTCGACGAAACGCTCGGCAGCGGCGCTCTTGCCGCTACCAATGCCGCCGGTAAGGCCGAGAATCCAGGGGGTAAAGGCCGCAGTGGTCATCAGAATCCAAGCAGTTGTGTGTATGAAGCGTATATTTCATCACCCCAGAGCACGGCAATCCACCCCGCAATCGCCAGATAAGGGCCGAACGGGATCGCCGTGCCCATGGCATGCCGGCGCAGACGCAGCAGGCACAGCCCCGCCAGCGCCCCCACCCCCGACGACAGCAGCAGGGTCACCGGCAACACCTGCCAGCCACCCCAGGCCCCGATCAGCGCCATCAGCTTGAAGTCGCCATAGCCCATGCCCTCCTTGCCAGTGACCAGCTTGAACAGCCAGTACACCGTCCACAGGCTGAGGTACCCGGCCACCGCGCCCCACAGCGCACTGGTCAGCGGGACGTAGAGGCCGAAAGCGTTGACGATCAGCCCCAGCCACAGCATTGGCAGCACCAGCACATCCGGCAGCAACTGGTGCTCGGCATCGATCAGGCTCAGGGCCAGCAGGCACCAGGTCAGCGGCAGTGCCAGCAAGGCCTCGGGCGAAGCCCCAAAGCGCCAGGCCACCACCAGCGACAGCAGCGCGCTGGCCACCTCCACCAACGGGTAGCGCGGGCTGATGCGGGTTTTGCAGGCTGAGCAACGCCCGCGCAAGGCCAGGTAGCTGATGACCGGAATGTTCTCCCACGCGCGAATCCGATGCGCGCAATGCGGGCAGCGCGAGGCGGGTAGCCACAGGTCGAAACGCTCGTGTGGCGTGGTCGGCAACCCCAATACCTCTTGGGCCTCACGCTGCCATTGCCGCTCCAGCATGATTGGCAGGCGGTACACCAGCACATTGAGAAAGCTGCCCACCAGCAGGCCGAGCACGCCGGCCAGGGTGAGGAAGTACGCCGGCTGCTCAGCCAGTAAAGTCCATAGAGTCATGTTCAGATCAAGCTACCCAACTGGAAGATCGGCAGATACATCGCCACCACCAGGCCGCCCACCAGCAGGCCCAGGACCAGCACGATGGCCGGCTCCAGCAGGCTGGTCAACTGGTCCAGCGCCTGGCTGACCTGTTCCTCGTAATGGCTGGCGGCTTTTTCCAGCATCTGGTCCAGCGTGCCACTGGATTCCCCGATGGCCGTCAGTTGCACCAACAGTGGTGGAAACAGCGGCTCAGCGGCCATCGCCTGGTGCAGCCCCTGCCCATTGGCCATGCCCTGGCGCAGCCGCAACACCGCCTGCTCATGCAGGTCGCCGCCACTGACCCTGGCCACCGTGCCCAGCGCATCCAGCAACGGCACCCCGGCGGCGTAGGACGTTGCCAGGCTACGCGCAAACCGCGCCAGCGCCGCCTGCCCCAGCAGCGTGCCGAACACCGGTAAACCCAGCACTTGGCGAGATATCCACAGGCGCGCTGGCGCGTGCTGCCGGTAGAGCTGGCGCATGGCAAAACCCAGTACCACGCCCATCACCAGCAACAGCGGCGCAAACCGGCTCAGCCCTGTGGACAAGTCGATCACCCATTGGGTAAATGCCGGCAACGCCGCGCCCAAGCCGGCGAACATACTCTGGAACTTCGGAATCACCTCCAGCAACAAGATCGCCGACACCCCCAGCCCGGTCAGCAACAGCAGCAGCGGGTAGATCATCGCCTTGCGTACCTTCTTGTGCAGCACCCGACGCTGCTCCAGCATGCCCGCCAGCTGTTCCAGCTGCCGGTCGAGCGTGCCGGACTGCTCACCCACCCGCACCAGGTTGCAGTACAACGCATCGAACCAACCCGGATGGCGCTGCAACGCATCCGCCAGCCCCAGGCCCGAGGCCACATCCTGTTTCAATCTCTCCAGCAATGCCGCCTGCGCCGCATCGCAGCCACTGCGCCCCATCACCTCGAACGCCTGCAGCAGCGGCACCCCGGCCTTGAGCAAGGTCGCCAGCTGCCGGCTGAACCCCGCCGGGGCGGCCTTCTCCCGCCGTTTCGGCAAACTGAACGCCAGCCCGCCGGCAGGCCGCAAGCCGGCTACCCTGATGCCCTGGCGGATCAGCCCGGCGCGCACATAGGCCGGGCTGCGCCCGGGTGTTTGCCCGCTGACCGGCGTGCCGTTGGCGTCGGTGCCGTGCCAGGTGTAGAGGCGTGTGGATGGGGTCATGCAAAGGTCCTTTTCCTGCCCGTGCGACAAGCCTGGAAACAGCTTGCCGCGTCCATGCAAGGGCGCGCGTCCGTGATGCTCACTAGAGTAGTTCAGCGAAGACGACGCCCAAGCGGGCAGGGGTGACAAAAGGTGTCTGTTCAGGCCTACTGCGCCGCTGCCAGCCGGGGTCGAGCCTGACCTCAACGAGTACGCGTATCAAAAAGGAAAACGTTCATGAAAGGGCAACGCGGTATCACCCTGATCGAACTGATGATCGTCGTCGCGATCATCGGCATTCTGGCGACCATCGCCTTACCGATGTACACCAACCACCAGTCACGCTCCAAGGCCGCGGCCGGGTTGCTGGAGATCAGCGCGCTGAAGACGGCGATGGACCTGCGGTTGAATGACGGCAAGGATGTGGCGGATGTGGCCGCGCTGGGTGGCCAGCCGGCGACGGCACACTGTGCGATCACGGCTAGCGGCAAGGCGGCGGATGGCAGCGGGAGCATCGTTTGCACGCTGGTGGATGCACCGGCGACTGTGCTGGGCAAGGCACTGACCCTGACGCGTTCGGCTAGCGGGTGGGCGTGTACGACCGACATTGAAGAAGACCTGGCGCCGAAGGGGTGCAAGGCGCCTTGAGGGTAGGGCAATAAGTCAGGGGAAACAGGGGTTTGCGTAACGGGTGCGAGCAGTGGTACGTTGCGCTACACGCCGGTGTAGCTCAGTCGGTAGAGCAGCGCACTCGTAACGCGAAGGTCGCAGGTTCGATTCCTGTCTCCGGCACCAGAATCAGTTGGCCTATGGCGATTTCTCGCTACCTGGCACCAATAGAAGCCCGCCTTGCGCGGGCTTTTTTGTTCCCGCTTTTTTCCCCATGGATCTGCGTGTTTTTGACTTTATGGTTCGCAGTTTTCCACTTAGGGTTGCACGCCATTTTTAGATAATGGTTAGCTGTAGTTCAGGTTTTGGCCAGTGTTTACGGGGTGAGAACAGAAATTTTTCTAGATAATGATTTTCCCGTTTAGAGATAATTTTGAGATTCCCCAGTTTTCTCACCACGACCTGTAGCTGCTGACCCCGTCCTTCGACTCGCCGCTGGTTGACGTTCTGGCCGAGCTCGAGTTTCTGTGCAGGCTGAGGCTGGAAGGGGACACTCCACCTCAGGTGTTCTTTCAGCTGAAGGCGCTGCCCCACACCCTGGAAAGCTTGGGGTCTGCTCGAATCGAGGGCAACCACACCACGCTGGCCGACTACATCGACAGCAAGGTCGAAGGGAAAGCCCAGAGCACCGACCAGTTGATGGAAATTGCCAACATCGAGAAGGCGATGGATTACATCGAAGCGGTGATCGAGCCCGGTGCAGACCTGACAGAGCATATGATTCGAGAACTGCACGCCATGCCCGTACTTGGGTTGCAACGTGAAGGCGATAAAACGCCAGGCGCCTCCGGGAAAGAGGGTAATTCTAACAAGTGCTCGGAGTGGAAAAGTTAGTTAGGTAAATCTTCTGGCAAATTTAAGAGTGGCGACGAAAATAGGCAGCGAAGGTGCCTGAATGAAGAAGTCTATAGATTAAAAATTGCTAATCGACCGAGTTTTAGCTTCACTGTATAGTCTAGTGGATCGCAACTTTAAAAGCGGCCACGGTAGAGCTGTGGTCGCTTTTAATTGCTGCTTGTATGCTAAGCTTATTTTCTTTTGAAACGAGCGTGTTCGTGAAGATTGTTGGCCTTGGCCCAATCTTGAACGCTTGACATCAATAGTGGCATGTATCCACTGTCTGTAATTGCAGTGGAGTCAAATGGTTCGTGTCGTTCTGATGACATCAAGTCTGCTAGAATGCCTTGGACTCGGCCAGCCAGTGCGTCATCTTGCGATATATTTAGGTATGTGTTCAGCGGTTTATCTTTAGATTCTTCTTCTCCTCCTAGGAAACGCTCGAAATCCGGAATACTGATACGATGTCGACGACAATTCCGGTTTCGCGTGCTTTTACAATGGCATTGCGGATTTTCTCGTTTTCGGTCCACATACCATTTTTGTCACCGTTTTTCTTGAAGGGTGGATCACAGTCATGCACGATGCCGAAATTTATCTTGAAATGAGCCATTACCTTGATCAGAGGCGTGAGAATGGCTTTGCCTCGAGCACGAATTACGGTTACTTTATCCACCAATTCATGCTGCCGCTCCAGGATCGACGACATGAAGGCAGCATGCTCTGTGTCTCCCTCGACCAAAATTGGATAAGACCCGAAAAAAACTTCTGAGAAACTTGGGTCTATATGCTGTAGCGCTTGCAGGCGTGCTTTGTCGTCACCTTCGAATTCGATCAGATCAGATCTATAAGTCTTTGGCTGTATAGGGCTGTTTTCAGCTTCGCTAGTTCGTTCGAGTCTCACAATGGTGGTGTGATCTTCAAACGGATTGATAAAGTAGGGTGAATGAGTAGTCATAACGACTTGCCAGTCTGGGCTTTCGGCAAGCCGATACAAATGGCGCTGGGCTGCACGAGATGCCATTGGGTGCAGCGCATTTTCCGGTTCATCTATCAGCAGCAAGTACCCTGGGAATGCAGGGTCGTCCGGGCTGTCCGGTATTGGAGCTCCTTCGTCGTGAGCTTCAAGTTGCGCTTTGGCTTGTTTGATTTCCTCGGTAAGTGCTTCTTTATCTGCACCTTTAGCTCTTGGTAGTTTTTTTTCAGACTCGGAAATAGACTTTTCAAGCCGCTTACGAAATTCGGCTCGTATTTCCTTATCTCGCGAAAGCTCATTGTGCACTTGAAGCATGGCCCAGAAGAGTGCTCTTCTGGCGCCAGTTCCTTGCTGGGTTAGATCTGTTTCTGTTGTGCCATCTTTAACTCTGAGGCTAGAGCCACCTTTGACTAATTCGGCAACTTTAGGTGCTAATGGAGTTGACCCGATTTGAAGCTTTACGTCTAATCCAGGGAAAACTCCTTTAAAGCCAGCAGATACTCGCCCTGCGATCTGATTAAAGTGTTCCTCGTGCGCGGTGCTGATCACATCCATATGATGTGAAACACTTGATATCGCCTTGGCCAACTCAGATTCTGGGTTCATTCTCTCCTTCTCAATCCCAGCTAAAAGTGGTGATAGCGCAAGCGCAAGGAGCATGTCTTCTGTTTTAGCCGCATCATCAAGTGAACCGATTCGTAATGGTCGTGGTAGACGCGAGCTAAAGACTGGATCTGCACCGCCAGCTTTACCATCTTCTGCCCAACCTCCTTGACCATCCTCTCCGCCTGTAGGATCCCAAGTTGTTCGGATCTTCACGTAAGTTGGTGGTGCCCACTGCCATCTGCTTTTGACTATAAGTAATCCATCTTTCTCAGTTTTCCACTTCTCATCAACATTACCAATACCTGCTGGAATGTGAACCTCAAGAATTACTTCCGAAGGTTGTTCGGGTGGTGCATACTGGCACCTATCTCTAATTGTATCAAAGGAGGCTGAGCCTTTGGCTAGTTCATAGGCGCGCAAGATAGTTGATTTGCCTGCGTTATTTTTCCCTACTAGGCAGACGATATTGTCGAGTTCTATGTCGGTCCCGTCATTCCCAATGCATCCAATGTTTCGTACAGAAATCCGCACAGGTTTTGATCTGTTCGTATCTGCCATCTCTTCATCCTTGTGGTTTGTTGAGCAAGGCTGGGAAATTTATAGCTTTAGATTTGTGCTGAGTTAACCTTTCTAGGGTTGTGGTATATTTGTTAGTTTGATAAATCACTGGTTAGGGTTTTTAATATTGCACTGATGTCTAGAGTGTAGAGCCTTTTTTCGGCGGGCCATCAATCAGTTGGATTAATGGCCTTGTACGATGTTGTTACCTTTTACCTCTTCCGAGGCTTGCCCGCGTCATCACGTTTTTCGCGAATTTTTCCATCCTTGTTTCTGGAGCGAGGTTGTTCGCCGCCACCAGGTTTTGGGACATTAACATTTGGATTTATTGGTCGACGATCGGTCATATCTTCTCCCTTAATAATTGCCTTTCTTGGATCAGCTCATCGCCTGGTCTTAAGGAGCCTAAGCGAAGGTAAAGCCTAGCTTGAGCGTAGCCCTTGGCCATCACTTTAGCCACATACCTCCCTCGATACTTTCGTATTAGATGCTGGCGGATGCCGGTCGGCAGTTAAAGTATTGAATAGCCCCTGGTGCGATGCCGCCGAGGCAGGTGGCGAGGGTGAGTTGGGTTTTAGGTATATGGTTAGATTACGGTTTGATATAGAGGCCGGAGGTCAATAAAAACGGGGTCTATGGGTGCCTTGTTCGCTCCTGTCTCCGCACCAGAGTTTGATGGTTTGATACAGTTTTTCCTGCGTTTAGCCCCTCCAAGAATGCTTGCCTTGTGCGTGCATTTTTTTTTCTTCCGTTTTCTGCTTTCGGCCGATCAGGCCAACTTAAGCCCAGCTTCACAGCCGAGTGAATAGTCAACGGTTTTTCACTTCCGGTTGTACGGGTTTCAAGATAATGGGTGACCGACATTTAGCTTTCGCCCCGTGTTTTCGGGGTGTTTGGCGAGATTTTTAAGATAGTGCTTTAATCGGTTATAGATATTTTCAGATGGCCGAGCTTTCCATCAGTACCTCCAGCGGCTGATCCCGTCCGCTCATCACACAACCCGCAGACCTACTGCTTTGTCTCCTCTGACACGACAAGAGAAACGCTATGACTGATGAAAAACACGATGATCGCCCTGTTTACCAGGCAGCCTGCCATTGTGGAACGGTGCGTTTTTCACTTCGCTTGACCGATGGTGTGCGTACAGCGCGCCGGTGCAACTGCTCGCTCTGCCGTATGCGGGGTGCAGTGGCGGTATCAGCCAACCTGGGCGACATCACTGTCACCCAAGGGCATGAGGCGCTCACTCTTTATCAGTTCAATACACGTGTTGCAAAGCACTACTTCTGCTCGAAATGCGGCATCTACACCTTCCACCAGCGCCGTTCCTCACCGGATCAATACGGGGTCAACGTTGCCTGTATCGAAGGCATGAGCCCATTTGACTTCCCGGAAGTCCCAGTCAGTGAAGGGCGGATTCATCCAAAGGACCGCGTAGCTGGAGGCTCAGTGACTGCTGGATGGCTGCGATATGAAAGCAACCATGATTGATTCCGATTCTACGTGGACATCGCGCGGAGAGCTGGGTGGATACCCTACATCCCAAGCCCTGTTTCCAGTGTCGCCGTTGGCCATGGAATCGACGCTAACCTAACTCGCAAATGCATGAACGGCGGGCCAGACATCATCATTGCGGCTGGCCCCCTGCTAAAGGCCCCTGATGGCCATCTTCCTACGAAACGCATTGCCCTTTCCGACTCTTGGAAACTTGCGAAAACAGCCACTCGGGAATAAAGTCCCCCCGTCACCGAAGCATCGGTGATGCGACCTTGGCCGGTCGGAATCGAAAGGCGCATCAGCGCCCAGTCTTCATCGCAGGCGCTTTTTTTGTGCCCGCGATGTCGCGTCATGGCGGTGGTGCGCGGGACACCTTCGGGTGTGCCGGGCTCCTTTCGTCCCGGTCGGCCAACCCGCGTACTGCTGCCACCTTAACTTGCTTGGCCGCGAGCGGTGGCAGTTCCATCACGAAAGGAACTCATGCATGACCACCGTAAATCCGCTAAAGATCCTTGTATCCGTTCTCCACCGTCGTACCTCGGCGGCCTTCAACGATCTCACCTCCAGTCAATCTCGCTCTGTCTCTGCAACAAGGGAGGCACGCCATGACTGACCAAGAATGCCTATCCACCATCCAAAGCTACGCCTGGACCCTCGAACTGTTAGGCGAAGCCCTGGTCCAGCACGACGAAATGCTGGAGTGCGAACACAACCCGCGCCTGAGCTTTCGCAACACTGCCGGTATCCATCAGGCGATCCGGATCATCAGCCGTCTGGCCAGTGAGCAGTGTGGGAAGGTCATGGAGCGAAACGGCCAGGCCCCTGAGCGTTAGGCGAGATCATCGATGAATGGCGGACGAGATATCACCCTTCGGCTGGTTCAGTTACACCACTTCCTGGACACGATCGGCAGCTATCGTCCGCCCGCATAGCCAATGAGTGCAGCGGCCAGCGCGACCATCGGGAACGGTACGATGAGCGCGAAGATGGCGTCGAGCAGGCCGCTTAAGCGTTGGCGTCCCAGGGGCAGGGACGCCAAGGCTCAGAGCTGCGGACCGCATCAATGGCAGTGATGGTCACCGGTCTTGTGATTGGTGTGGCAGCCCCGGGCGTCAGTACCGCCACTGTGCGCAAAAGCGACTACCGATGAGAACGAAAGGACTGCAGCGATCAACAGCGAAACGATTTTCATCAGGCTACTCCTTGCTTGGCCAGGTGGTGGCTTATTGCCATTTCCAGCGTATGGCAAAATGCTCCCGGTTAACAACCAGAGCAACGCTGGCACAGCGTATAACTGTCAAAACTGAGCGATATCCTTTTGGCCCGGTTAGGTGTTTTACTTAGTGCTTTAGATTGAGAAGGATCTGATCTAGATGGTGTCGAAGGACAGCTTGAGCGGTTTGATCGCGTTTGTACGTGCGGCTGAGTCGCAGAGCTTCACCTTGGCGGGGCGTGGTTTGGGTATTTCCTCCTCTGCCGTGGGCAAGAGCGTTAGCCGCCTGGAGGAGCGCCTTGGCGTGCGTTTGTTCCATCGCAGCACCCGACAGATCAGCCTGACCAGCGAGGGGCTGGACTTCTTCGCCCGTTGCCGCACCCTGCTGCAGCAATTGCAGGACGCCGAGGCGGCCTTGGCCAACTCCAAGCAAAGGCCCAAGGGCGTGCTACGGGTTAGCCTGCCGGCAGTAGGCTACCGTCTGATTTCCGGAAGCATGCGCGAATTCTACCGGCGCTATCCCGAAATAGAACTGGACCTGGACTTCAGCGACCGGATGGTCGATGTGGTGGAAGAAGGTTTTGACGCGGTAATCCGTAGCGGTGCGCTGCCGGACTCGAGCCTGGCCGCCCGCAAGATCTGCACCTTCCGCTTCGTGCTATGCGCGGCACCCGAATACCTGCAGCGCTATGGCGTCGCCCGCACCCTTCAGGACCTGAGCAGCTATCGGGGTATCGGCTACAAGCTGCCGTCGAGCGGCAAGCTGCAGCCATGGACGTTGCAGGCGCAGGGCGAGCGGGTTCAAGTGCAGGTAGAAACGGCGATGGTCATGAACAGTGTCGAGGCGGTGCTGGCGGCCTGCCGAAATGCCATGGGCGTGGCCTACCTTCCCGACTTTGTGATCCAGGAGTACATCGCCAGTAACGAGTTGACTCTGGTCATGCGTGAACTGAGTCTGCCGGGTGACTTCTGGATCGTCTGGTCGCCGACCAGGCTGCTGTCACCCAAAACACGCGCCTTCATCGACTTCTTGGGCGAGACTGACCTGATGACCAACGCCAGCTGAGCAAACCAGCTGGCGTTGCATCACGCAGGTCAGGCAATCAACAGCTTCTTGAAGCGCGCCGAGTAACGGATAGCCTCGACCACCTTGAGCCGGACCGGCACTTTGTAGCTGTCCATGCGTTCGCGGCTGTACTGGCGTATAGCCCGCAGGACCTCGGCGGTAGCATCGCCATAGTCGCCATCGAGTACCACCTCGGCGGCGACGAACTGCCCGGTCAGGCCGTTGCGCTCGCCATAGGCCTTGCAGTCCTTGATGCGCGGGTGCTGCATCAGCACCGATTCGACCTCGGCGGGGTACACCTTCTCGCCACCGACATTGATGATCTCCTTGCTGCGGCCAAGGATCTTCAGGTAGCCATCAGCATTGACTTCGACCAGGTCGCCGGTCTTGAACCAGCCGTCATCGGTGAAGCTGTCCATGCTGTGGTTGAGGTAGCCCATCACCTGGGTAGCGCTGCGCAGCCACAGTTCGCCGTCGACCACACGGTACTCGGTATCGCCTTCCTGGAAGCGCATGAACAGGCTGTCGGAGGACTGCGAGCTGGTGTTCATGATACCGGTTTCGCTGGTGCCAAAGGTTTGCAGGAATTTCACCTTGGGCAGTTTCTCGCGCAAGGCCCCCAGCAGGCTTTCGGGCATCGGCTCGGTGCCGTAGGTAATCATGCGCAGGGCCCCCAGGTCGTAGCGCCCGAAGACATTGTTGATGAGCATCAGATTGAGGAAGGTCGGCGAGGTCGGCAGCACCGTGATCCGGTGATCGGCGATCAACCGGGCGACGATGTCCGGGCTCTTGGTGGCGGCAATGGTTGCCGTGCCGCCGATGGTCAGGATGTTGAGCAAGGTGTTGATGCCGCCAATATGGTCGAACAGCAGGAACAGGAAAATGCTCAGGCGCCGAGAGCGCTTGTTCTGGTAGCTGGCCACCAGCCGATCGAGGTCGTGCAACATGGCCTTGGGCTGCCCTGTAGTACCGCTGCTGAACAGGATCAGGCCCGCATGCCCGAGCCCCTTGAGCTTGGCCACCAGAGCATTGTCCTCGCCCTGCGGAGTGTGCCGGGTGACCTCGCCGCTGTCGGCATCGATCTGGTACTCGGCTTGAGCGGCGGCAAGCTTGTTCTGCACTTCCTGCTCGTTGCTGGCGGTGTTCAGCGCGATTACGTTGCCGTTCTGGTACAGCGCCAGGAACAGTGCGATGCCACGGAACGAGAAATCGCCCTGGACGAATACCGTGGTCTGCGCCGCGACACCTTGGGCCCGCAGGTGTTCGAGCTGGCGCAGTACCTCGGCCTTGAGTTCGGCATAGCTATGGCTTTGCTGCTCGGTGTTGAGAAATGGTGTATCGGCAAAGCCGTCGAGCTGGTCGATCAGAGGCTTGAGAGTCATCAGAAATTCCCTTTTGTAAGGCTTCGCTCAGAAACGCACCGGAAGTTCGTTGGGACGGCGCAGCACGGTGCCGTTGATCCAGGCCAGCGATTGCGGCGCGCGGTCCAGCTGCATGTCGGGCAACTGTTCGATCAGCGTCTCGAGTACGATGCCGATTTCCAGCCGGGCCAGGGCCGGGCCCATGCAACTGTGGATGCCATGGCCGAACTGGATGTGTGCGGCCTTGTCCTCACGCAGTGGGTTGATCCGCAGCGGCTCGCTGAACACGGCCGGGTCGCGGTTGGCCAGGAACACATTGGCATACACGCAGGTGCCTGCCGGAATCTCACCACGGCTGGTACTCACTGCCTGAGTGGTGATGCGCGGGAAAGCCGACAGCTTGCCGATCGGGATAACCCGGATCAGCTCCTCGATCAGTGCCGGCAACTGCTCCCGGTTACGCTGGGCGTGCGTCCACAGCGCGGGGGCGCACAGAAGCGTGTAGACCGATTTGGTCATCACGCTCAGGGCGTTGTGATCGCCACCTAGCAGAATGCCCAGCAGCACGCCGACGAATTCCTCGTCGGTGAGTGGGTCGTCCATGCTCGCACGCTGGTCGACGTACTGCCGGATGAACCCGTCCGGTTCGGCGTGGCGGGTGCCACGCACGAAGTCCATCAGGTAATCGAAGCTAGCCTTGACCGCTACTTCGATACCCGGGATATCGTCCGGCGGCGCCGACTGGATGATCTGGCTCCAGGGGCGGAACAGTTCGCGGTCCTGCAGCGGGATCCCGAGGATGTGGCACACGGTGGAGGAGGTCAGGTCCTGTAACACCGAGGCGAACAAGTCCGGTGCCAGCTCGCCGTCACGCATGCGCTGGACGTTGCGCCGGGTGGTGGTTCGTACATGCTCGCGCAGGCTTTCCACCCCGCGCTTGCTGAAGGCTCGGGCCACAGTGGCACGCGAGCGCATGTGTGCCGGGTTGTCGAGGTTCAGCAGCAGCTCCGGCTGGGTCGGGCCTGGAAGGAAGGTCGGGCCACCTTCGACGTTGCACAGGGTGCGGCTGATACTCGGGTCGGCCAGGAAGCTACGGCAATCGTCGTAGCGGGTCAGGTGTGTGGCGACGTGGCCGCTTGGCAAGCGGATCTGCTGCAGTGGCTGGTCGCTGTCGAGCACGTGGTAATAAGGCGCGGCATCCAGGTTGGGGATGTCCATCACAAAGGGGAAGCTGTGGGTCGTCATGTCGGGCCTGCCACGTGTCAACGGGATGGATAAAGCAGCGCGCGCACGGCGTCGCACACTTCGAGGCTGTCCTGGAAGTGAATCGCCTGCCAGCCGGCGGCGCGGGCCGCCTCACAGTTCTCCTCGACGTCGTCGATCAGTACACAGCCGTGGTCGTCTACACCCAGCTCGCGGGCAGCCAGCGCGAAGATGCGTGGGTCGGGCTTGCGCAGGCCGACCTTGCACGAATCGATGATGCCGTCCGTGACGTCGTCCAGGCCGACCATGCGCCGCCACGACGTTTCCCACTCAACGGTGTTGTTGGTGAGGATGGCCGCCTTTACCCCGGCCGCCTTGACCTCGTGGAACAGTTCGAACATGTGCGGGTTGACCTCATGGTCGGCAAACCACTGCTCGCCGTGGTTGTCGAAATCGCAGCGGCTGAGGTCGATGCCGGGATACAACTTGCGCAGCGCGGCGCTCATTGCCTGCCCCCATTCCACCTGGGTCATCAGGGCAAGCTCAATGGGGGCCTGGAACTGCACGCCCAGTGGACGTGCGACTTCGTGCATGGCCGCTTCCATCTGCTGGCGGTTGATGCCGGTCTTGCCTTCATAGACTCGGTACAACTCAGCGATAGAGGGGGAGAGTACGCCGCCGAAGTCGAACCAGATTGCCTGAGTAGTCATGGGTGTTGTCCTTGTCAGAGTGAAGTCGTCAGGGTGACGGGGGGAATCAGCAGGGTGTCGCGCAGCGACAAATGCGCCAGGCCAACCGAAAGGCCGACGCCAAAGCCACAAGCCACCAGGTTGTCCTGGCGCAGGCGTTCGGCATCCGGGCTGGCCGACAGTAGTACAGGGATCGATGACGGCCCGGTGTTGCCGATACCGTCCACATGCACCGGGATGCGAGCCGCGTCGATGCCAAGCTTTCGGCCGAGGTAATGCAGCATGAAGGCGTTGGCTTGGTGCAGCAGGAAGTACGGGATGCTATCAGCCGGTAGCTGCAGCTCATGCAAGAAGGCATGCAGTGCGGCCGGAACCTGCTCCAAGGCGAAGTTCATCACCTGCGCACCGTCCATGAACAAGCTGCCAATTGCTGCGCTGGTGGTGCCTGGCTCGCGCTCTGCGGCCTGATACCGTAACGGTGTCCCCAGATGCCTGGCGCCGTTGCCGTCGGTGGAAAAAGCGAACGAGAAACTGTGTGGGCCAGCCTCTACCAGGGTGGCGCTGGCACCGTCGCCGAACACCATGCGCACATGATGGTCCTGTGGCTGTAACAGCTTGCTGATGACGTCGCTGGTGCACAGCAACACGCGTCGGCAGCTACCGCTGGCAACCAGCAGCGAGGCCTGGAACAGGCCATACACGTAGCCAGAGCAACCGAAATTGAGGTCGAACGCCGGGATGTCCCGGCGCAGGCCGAGTCGGGCTGCGAGTATTGCGCTGCTCGCCGGCATCAGTGCATCAGGTGTCTGGGTCACCAGCACGAGCGCATCGATGCTGTACGGGTCGACATCGGCGGTGTCAAACAGGCTGCGAGCCGCACCACAGGCGAGATCGGTAGTGGACAGCTCACCGGCGATTCGCACACTGCCGATGCCGGTGCTTTTGGCAATCCGCGCGGCTTCGCGCTCACCGAACAGCGCGGCGAAGTCATCGAGGGTGAGTTGACGATCCGGCAGCGCCGATGAAACCGCGCGGATCGAAAGGCCATGAAGGGTGCTGTTCATCGGAGTACCTCAGGCAGGTTCTGCGAGGCTGCTGGCGACCGCTTCGAACAGTTCACCGAGGGTGTTCAGTTCGTCCAGGATCTCCGGGTGCAGGGCAAGGCCGAACTGGTCATTGAGCACGCCAAGCAAGGTCACCTTGGTCAGCGAGTCCCAAGTGGCCAAAGGCTCAAGCAGGAGGTCATCGGCAAGTTTCGATTCGGGCAGTTCCAGAAGCCCGGCCAGCTCTTTTTTCAGGGCGAGTATGTCCATGCTGTATGTCTCCAGTTGGGTAAAGCCGATAGGGTGGGGGCAGATGCGGTCAGAGCCCGCCGAGGTAGATCACCTGGCCGGTGATGAAGTCGCTCTGCGCCGACAGGAAAAAGTCGGTGACATGGCTGACGTCATCGAAGCTGCCCAAGCGCTTGATCGCCTGTTGCTGTAGCAATGCGTTCATCTTCGACGCAGGAATGGCGCGGGTCAGGTCGGTGTCGATCGGTGTCGGCCCAAGGGCATTGACCGTGATCCCGTAGCTGGCCAGCTCCTTGGCCATCACTGCGGTGAGGGTTTCAACAGCGGCTTTGGAGGCCGCGTACAGCGCTTCACCCTCGAGCTTGAGTGGCCTGGCCACCGTGGAGAAGTTGATGATGCGCCCGGCACCCTCACGCTTCATCAGCTTTGCCGCCTCGCGGCTAAGTAGAAAGGTACCGAGCAGGTTGGTGCGCACGATCTGTTCAGCGGTACTGTAGGGGGTGAGCAGCGAGTGGTTCATACTGGCGATGCCGGCGTTGTTGATCAGGTGATCCAGGCGTTGGTGCCGGCGGCGGATCTCGCTGACCATGGCTAGCACAGCGGCCTCGTCGGCCACGTCCAGGGCGAAGTGTTCGTACCCGGGATGGTCAAGATCGCTAGCCTGGCGGCTGCAACCAATGACCCGATGACCACGCGTCAGGTAGTGCTCGGCCAAGTGCCGACCGATACCTTTACGGGTGCCGGTGATGAGCGTGATCGGCTCAGCCATGTTCCACCTCGGCGCAACGCTTGCTGATGTAGTTGGCGAACGAACCGACGGTGGCGAACGGGCTGCGTACCGCCGACATGGCGCTGTCGTTGACCAGGGTCAGGCGCACATCAAGTTGCTGTTCGAGCAGTGCCTCGACTTCGACAACGATGGACACCAGGCTCATTGAGTCCAGCGCACCGCCATGCCCGTACAGCGCGGTTTTTTCGCCGGCGGCCAGGTCGATGGGGTGAGCCAGGCTCTGGTTTTCCAGACGGATGGCGGTGTAGATAATTTCCAGGATACGGGACTTCATGGGACGCTCCTTGTGTCAGTCCATCATCGTGATGTAACGGTGCAGCAGCTGGTTTTCCTTCAGGTAGAAGTAGCGCGAGTCGATCACCGAGGTATCGAACTCGACCGTCGCGAGGGCCCGTCCTTGCTGGCGGAACTGCATGGCGACGGTGAAGCGGAAGTTGATCGGCCCGCTGCGCTTGAGGGTGACCGGAATGCACAGGATTTCTGTCGGTACCGGCAACAGGAAGTCGTTGTAATCGACCCGAATGCTGTTGGTGATGAAGTTGGCTTTGCCCCGGGCCGCGGGTGCGATGTAGAACTGTTCGGCGGTGGCGATCGACAGCTGTCGGGCGGCTTCCACGATCATCATTCCGGAGATGTGCTGGCCGGTGAGATGATCGCTGAGCTCGGCGTTGGCTTCATCGATCATCAGCGCCGCGCTGAAGGTGCCATTGCCGTTATCGACCACTTTCGAGATGGCAATATTGTGCCGTTCATGTTTATGCGTTGTGCTTCTGCAGGCACGAACGCTCAGCTGTTCCGGTACCAGGCTGACTTGCGGTTTATTTAGTGCGTACAAGTTTGAAAGTTGATCATCGCTGACGCCCTGGCCAATATGCAATGTCAGTGCGGCCTGTCCGGAACTTGCAAGGGCGTGGGCAGCATCTGCGGAAATGAACAGGTCATTGTTGCAGTGATTTTTTATACGGTTGCCAACCACGATGTAATGTTTGTTGTTGGCGGTTTTGTTATCGGTCTCAACAGCGCCTGCGGCAAACGGGCACAGTGAGGCGGGCAAAGCCTGAGCGAGCGCTTCCATGTTTTACCTCTGCAGTTAGTTAAATGATGATGGCGGTGTTTCAGGCAGCAAGTGCGTCCAGCAATATCTCTGACAATCGGTCTGTTTGGGTTTGGTAGAAGAAGTGACGGCCAGGCAGGCAATGTTCGGAAAAACGCCCGCTGCTATATTGGCGCCACGCCCGGACCTCTGCGAATGGAGCGAAACTGTCCTGGGCACCGGCTATGGCTGTCAGCGGTGTATTCAACTGCGGGCGAGGCCGATGGCAGTAGGTGCTCGCTGCACGGAAGTCGTTCCTGAGGTTGGGCAGCAGGTATTTACGTGCGGCCGGGTTGCTATACAAGTAGGGGGGAACGGTGCCGAACGTGGCAATAGAGTCGAGAAAATCGTCATCTTCATCGTGTACCCTGACGCCATGGCAGCTGAACAGATGCGGCGGGCGACAGGCCGCTACCACCAGTTCGGTGATGGCCCACGGCATGGCCGCTTGGCGCTGTGCGACTTCATATGCCACCAATGCGCCAAGGCTGTAGCCAAACAGCACGACCTGGGCTGGGCGTGACTTGTGAAGGTGCTCGATCACCTCATTGGCCATGTGTCCTACAGTAGTGGGTGACGGTGCGAGTGCGCCTTGATAACGGCCTGAATAATGAATGTCGATACAGTCGACGCCCGGCGAAAGAGTGCTTTGAAGCGCTTTGAATGCACGGCTGCTACCCCCGGCAAAGGGAATGAAGACAATACTTTTTTGAGTGTTGCATGCACGCATGTTCAAACCCGTCGATAATCATTCTATGGGCGGTATGCCAAGCAAGGCGGTGGCTGCCCTGATGGGCCTTTAATGTGCGAAATTATATTTCAGGATATTTCGTGGTATTTGAGCATTTTAGGCTGAAGACTCCGGACTATAAGTTGAATATGCCGGCGCGGCAGTACCCATTGGAGAACAGTGGATTGTGGTTTATTAGGGGGCAGTGCTGGCTGGGCAAAAAAAAACGCCACCGGGCAGGTGGCGTTTTTTTTGAAATCACTGGCTGGGTAACGTGCCGGTGTGTGGCCGTAACATCGTAAACAATGTAGCGCCGGCCCCGAGGGAGCAGGCCAGGCCGAATAGTAGCGGGCCTTTCCAGTGCCAGTGCTGCCAGAGCCAGCCGCCCATGGCGCTGCCCAGGGCGCCGCCACAGAAGTTGCACACCATGTACACAGTGTTCAGGCGACTGCGGTACTCCGCACTGAGGCTGAAGATCCTGCTCTGGTTGCACACTTGCCCCAGCTGCAGCGCGAAGCACAGCAAGTTGGCGCCGAGTAGCAGCACGCCCAGTTGCGGCCAGCTGATCAGCAGCGTGAAGGCGAGGCACGCCAGCACAATCGACAGGATGCTCATGGCTACCGTGCCGTAGCGGTCACACAGCTTGCCCGCCATGGGCGTGAGCAGGCCAGCCAGCGCGCCCCAGAAGCTGAAGATGCCAATGTCAGCGTTGCTCAGGCCCAGAGGCGATGCCTGCAATTTGAAGGCGATCACCGACCAGAATGCACTGAACGCAGCGAACAGGCTGGCGCCCAGCACGCACGACAAACGCAACAGGGGCTCGACGCGCAGCAGGCCGGCCATTGAGTACATGAGTTGCGCATAGCCGGGTGCACCGGTAGTGCGCGGGCGGGCGTCGATCAACCCGGGCAGGGCTAGCGCGCAAGCCAGCATACCGAGGGCGGCGCAGCGGTACACCGCCTGCCACCCGGCAAGCTCGCTAAGCAGCCCGGCCAACGAGCGCGACAGCAGGATCCCGGCCACCAGGCCGGTCTGCAGCAGGGCAAGGTTGCGGCTACGATGCTGGGCGCAGGACAGCCCAGCGACATAGGGCAACATCACCTGTGGAATGCAGGTGCCCATGCACACTAGCGCACTCAGCGTCGCCAGGCCTGCCAGGCTACTGGTAATGCTGGCCAGACCGAGCATCACTGCGGTCCAGACCAGCAGGGCTTGGCACAGTCGACGTGGATCGAGGCGATCACCCAAGGGCACAATCAGCAGCATTCCTAGCGCATAACCAAGCTGTGAAGCTGTGGCTATCCAGCTGACTTCACCCGTGCCCACTTGCAACGCTGTGGCGAGTAACGGCAGAAGGGCCTGATTGAAGTACACGTTTGCCACCGACAGGCCACAGACCACCGCCAGGCCGACGAGGGCGAGCACAGGGATCCCGTTGTTGCGTGTAATCGCCATGCCGTCGTCAGCCCCGCACCGAATCGGAGGCTGGCAGGCTGCTGTGAGGCGCTTTGGCATGCCTTGCCTGCTCGTCTTGCCCAAGCAAGAAGAACGCCGCACCAGCCGACAACACGGTGAAGCCGATCAGCACCAGCACCAAGGTGCCGAAGCCGTCCAGATACGCGGCCTGCAGCAGCATGGGGTCAACGCCCTGAACCTGGCCCAGGTCGCCCATCACCAGGCGCTGCGCCAGTTCGCTGTAATCGCCGGCAGGCAGTACGCGCCCGAGACTGTTACCTACCAACGCGGTGAGCAGGGCGATGGTGATCGCCAGGGCGACACCTTCGCCTGCTACCCGGGTGGTGTTGAAGATGCCGGCGGCCATGCCTGCTTGCTCTTTGGGGATCACGCTAACCGCCAGCCCGTCCATCAGGCCCCAAGGGAAACCGGTGCCGATACCAATCACCAGCATTGCCAGCACCAGTTGCTGGTAATCGCCAATAGCGGCATGGGCCAACAGGTACAACCCCGCGGCCGCCACCAGGAAGCCTGCAGCCGACAGCACGCCAGCACTTACCCAGCGGGTCAACCAGGCGGCCAGCAGCGGGACCACCAGCATCGGCGCCGACAGTGCCAGCATGATCAGGCCGCTGTGCATCGGGGCGATGCCTTCTACGCCGATCAAGCGAAACGGAAGCAGCACGATCAGCACGATGTAGCAATAACAGGTGCCGATCGGCAGAATCTGCACCCCGACAAAGCGCGGGTATTTCAGCAGGCTCAGCTCGAGCATCGGCTGCCTGGCGCGCAGCTCGATGGTCACGAACGCCAGCAAACTCAGTGCCGCGCCGCCGAACAGGCCCAGGATCAGCGGGGAGCGCCAGCCGGCCTGCGGCCCCAGGATGATCGCAGTGGTAAACAGTGCGAGCATGCTCGAGAAGGCAAGCACACCGGGCAGGTCCAGCTTGGGCGCTTCGGGGTTGAAACTTTCGCGCATCCGTGACAACGCCGCCAGCAGCGAGATCGCAGCAAGGACCGCGGTGCTGACGAAGATCGAGCGCCAGCCGAACTGTTCGATCAGCAGGCCGCTGACCATCGGCCCGAACGCCAGGCCCAGCCCGAACGTGGTGCCAAGCAGGCTGAACGCGCGCGTGCGGGCCTGGTCCTCGAACTCTTGGGCCAAGGCGGCGGAACCGCTGGCCAGGGCAGCGGCGGCGGCAACGCCTTGCACCGCTCGCAGGGCATCAAGCCAGACGATGCTGTAGACGCTCGCCAGCAGGATGCTGACGATGACGAACAGGGCCAGGCCCAGCGTGAACAGGCGCTTTCGCCCGTAAATGTCCGACAGGGTTCCGGCTGCCATCAGCAGGCTGCCGAAACTGAGCATGAAGGCATTGGTGATCCAGGTAAGCGAGGACGGCTCGGCATCGAAGGCCTTGCCGATGGCCGGCGTGGCCACGGCGCCACCGGTGAAACTCAGCGGCAGCACCAGGGCGGCCAGGCAGATGGCTGCCAGAACATAGTAACGGCCCGCGTGCGGGGTGTGATCAGTAGCCTGATCCATTGCGCTATCCCTCCTGTTGTAGCACCGTGTGCGTTAAATCTATAGTGGCCGCAATGCTGGATAAACAGGCTGGAACTCCACTCATAATGGACAAAAGGGAAGTAATGCCATGGAAAGCCTGAACGGCATCCTCGCCTTCGTGAAAACCGCCGAGTCGTTGAGCTTCGTCAGCGCGGCGCGGGCGATGGGTATTTCCGCATCGGCGGTCGGCAAGAACGTTGCCCGCCTGGAGAGTTCGTTGAAGGTGCGGCTGTTCCAGCGCAGTACGCGCAAGGTCAGCCTGACGGCGGAAGGCCAACTGTTCTATGAGCGCTGCCGGCGCATCCTCGACGACCTCCAGGATGCGGAGGCCATGCTGTCCCATGCGATACAGGCCCCGCGTGGTCGCTTGCGGGTCAGCCTCCCGACCATCGGCTACCGTTTTCTGCTGCCGTTGATGCCGGCTTTTCGCAAGGCATACCCTGAAATCGAACTGGAAATGGACTTCAACGATCACCTGGTCGACCTGATCGACGATGGCTTCGATGTGGTGATCCGCAGTGGTGGGCTAGCCGATTCAAAATTGATGTCGCGCAAGCTCGGGCCGTTCCGCTTTGTCCTGTGCGCAGCGCCTACCTACCTGGCACGCAAGGGGCGGCCCCAGACGCTAGCCGACCTGGAGCGACACGACTGCCTGCGCTATCGCTTCGTCACGACCGGCAAGATCATGGACTGGAGCCTCGGCGCCGATCCCGAGATTACCCAGTTGCGCTTACCCACGGTGCTGACGCTGAACAACATGGAGGCAATGCTGATGGCTGCGGTGGACGGCCATGGCATCGCCTACATGCCGGACTTTCTGGTACGTGAATCGGTCAGGACTGGCGCCCTGGAAAGCCTGCTTGATGCGCATACCTCCGACCAGGGCCAGTTCTGGGCGCTGTGGCAATCGAGCCGCCACCTGTCGCCGAAGATCCGTGTGTTCGTCGACTTCATCGCCGAGCGTTTGTTCAAGGCGTAAATTGCCCGGCGCCTCCAACGATCTCCACAACACATAACTCATTGAGTTGGCAGTGACCTAGTGGGAGCGGGCGTGTCGAGGCGTCGAACCGCCGCGAACACCGGCGCAGCCGGTGCCAGGCACCGCGTTGGATTCTTCGCGGGCACGCCCGCTCCCACACGGTACGCGGACCGCTTGCGAGCGCTTCACAAATGAAGCAACCCCAACGCCCCGATCAAGGCAGGCGGCATTACCAGCGCCCCCAGGCGCAGGAAGTCCAAGGCACCGACGTGTTCGCCTTCACGGCGAACGGCAACCAGCCAGAGCAAAGTGGCCAGGGAGCCGGTAATCGACAGGTTCGGCCCGAGGTCGACGCCGATCAGCAGCGCCGCAGTGGTTCTCGCGGGTAAGTCGACAATATGGCCAACGGAGCCTGCGATCAGGCCGGTCGGCAGATTGTTCATCAGGTTGCCGGCGATAGCCGCGACCACGCCGGCGCCCCAGCTCGCCTGGTGCTCGGAGCTGCGCGCCAGCGCGGCCAAGCCATGGGCCAGGTGCTCGATCACACCCGTCTGTGCCACCGCTTCCACCAGCACGAACAGGCCCGCGACCAACGGCAGTACGCCCCATGCCACGCCTTTGAGCACCGGCATCGGGTTGCGCCGTTGGCGCAGGTGAATCAGCCCGGCCGTGGCGATGCCGGCGCAGAAGGTGGGTAAGCCGAGCTGCCGGTCCAGGGCGGAGGTCAGCAGCAACAGTACACCTGTCAGCACGATACCCAGCGCGCACAAGCGTGCACCGCTGGACAGCGGTTGCACGTCGATGGCCGTCGCCAGGGGCTGGCGGATCTGCTTGCGCTGGGCCAGCCGCAGCACCAGGTAGGTCAGGCCGATGGCGGCCAGCGATGGCAAGGTGAATTGCCGCAGCCACTCCAGCAACGGCGGCATCTGGCTGCCGAACACTACCAGGTTGGCCGGGTTGGAAATGGGCAGCACAAAACTGGCGGCATTGGCGATGAAGGCACAGATGAACAGATAGGGCAGCGGCTCGGCCTTGGCCGCCCTGCAGGCGGCGTACACCGCTGGGGTCAGCACCACAGCCGTGGCATCGTTGGAGAGGAACACCGTTACCAGTACCCCCACCAGGAACACCAGGTCGAACAGGCGCTGGCCGGAGCCCCGGGCATGCTGCACCGCGTACATGGCCAGCCAGTCGAACAGCCCTTCCTGGCGTGCCAGTTCGGCCAGCACCATCATACCGATCAGAAACAAGTACACATCGCCACCCTCGGCAACAGCGGCGAGGGCTGTGTGCAGTGGCACCAGGCCAAACACGGTCAGCAACAAAGCGGCGCCGACCGCCCAGATATACTCCGGCACCCGCCAGGGGCGCAGGATTACCCCGCCGGTCGCCACGGCGGCGACGGTCCAGATGAGCGAGGATGGATCAAATACGGGCATGCAGTTTACTCAGGTGAATGAATGACTTGGCGCGGCATGGCCGTGCCGGCCTTTGGGGGGCGTGCAGCACGCTATATCTTGTCAAAGTGATTGGGCTGAGCTGACTGTTGCCGACTTGGATGTCCCTTGCGAAGGCCTGTCTGATAGGGGAGTAGTCCGAGTGCAGCCACGATACCCAGAACGACGAAGGCTGCGCCATAGCCGAAATGTTGCGCGATCCAACCGGCGAGTGCGTGGCTCATGGCCGCGCCTATCCCCTGGATCGTCATCACTGCACCAAGCCCTGCATTGACGTGCCCGGTGCCGCGCAGGATGCAAGCGACAAGCCCAGGCAAGGCGACCCCCAGTAGACCCGCCCCGATGCCGTCAAGGGCCTGTACCGGAATCAGTGCCCACGGCGACTCCCAGAAACCGGCGATCAGCCCTCGCAAGGGCAAGGCCAACAGGGCGGTAATGATCAGTGCCCGATACCCGTGCCGAGAGGCATACCTCCCGGCCCAAAGTGCCACAGGAATCATCACCAGCTGCGCCACGATGACGGTCGATGCCGTGAAGGCGCTGGGGTCGGCCAGCCCACGCGTGACGACCGACTGCGCCAGCAAGGGCAGCATCGCGGCATTGCCCAGGTGGAACAGCAGCATGGTGACCGCGAGCAGGCACAGCTCGCGCGAGTCCGTCAAAACCCGCACCAGGGAAGGCGAGGGGCTGCTACCTTGCGCAGGCAGGTTGCCGGTGAGGTCACTACCGCGGGCCCGCTCATGGTTGATGTCCCGTGGGTTGATCTTGCGCAAGCATGCAAGGGCTGCGCATGCCATCAGGGCCATCAGCACGAAGACGGCTGACAGCCCCCAGCGGTAGCCTGCCAGCCCGGCCAATGCAGCCGCGACCACGTTGCCGGCATGGTTCCAGGCCTCGTTGATGCCGAGCTGCCGAGACAAGTCTCGCTGATCAACGATGCCCAAGGTGATGCCCATGATGCCGGCGCCCATCAACGCGCCCACAGCACCTGTCACCACCTGTGAGGCGATGACGACGCCGAACGATGGCGCCGTCCATAGCGCTGCCGTGGCGAGCATGAGTGCTAGGGTGCCGCTTGCCAGCAGAAGTCGCTTGTGGCGCGAAGCGTCGATCCAGGCGCCCATCGGCGTGGTCGCCAGCATGCCTGCGATGCCGCCGGCGGCCATCACGTAGCCGATGTCATCGGCGCGCCAGCCCTGGCTGGCCAGAAACACGCCGAGGAAGGGGCCCAGGCCATCACGGACGTCGGCCAGGAAGAAGTTGAGGCCGGACAGCCAGCGTCGTGAGCTGGCATGCGCCGGGGGTATGGAAGGTGTTGCCGGGTGCATAGCGGCATTCCCTTATGGCGCGCGGTCGTAGAGCGGCTGCAGGGTGGATAACGTGGTGCCCATGCTGACCGCTTCCAAAGCGGTGCCAAACGCATTGCGCGTGCCCAGCCCGGATGCCGCGAACGGTGCCCCCGTCTGCACGGAAAGACGCAGGCTCTCTGGCGGGAAACGAACGATGCTGCCATCGCTCAGGATGACGCCGTTGGCCTCGCCCCGGGGGCCAGTGAGCACGGTGTCCACATGGCCTTCCACCTGCTGGGGCTGCAGACGCTGGGCGCGCAGGTGTGGCGGCAGCACTCGGCCTTGGCCAACCGGCGGCGGTTGGTCGTACACGGTGCGCCCGCTGTCGGCGTGGATGATGGCGTCGGCCTTGACCGTGCCTCGTGTCTCCGCCCGCCCGATGATGCGAACGGCGTCCCCCACCTTGACCGTGGCCGTGAGCGCATCGGCCATGTGCGGTGGAAACCTGGCAATGGTTCCGTCGCTCAGGCGCAGGCCGTCGACCTCACCGTAGGGATTGATGAGCATCCGCTGAACCTGGCCTTCCACCGTGTACTGGCCCGTCAGGCCGGGTGCGTCGACCCCTTGATGTGGTATTGCAGGCAGAGAGGAGGGCGGATCGGCGGGCGCGGCCTGTGCGCTGAGGCTACACAGGCCGAATGCCAACGCAACAGACGTGGCGATGAAATACCTGGACATTGGAGAAGCTCCTTGGGTCGGGAAAGCACCCAACCTGCAGGGCAAGCGCCATGCCAAATAATATTTCCAATAAAATCAAATAGTTATGAAGTTTACAGGCGATCTGCCGTCCGATCTCGTGACGCCAGGGTGTCACGAGATCGGACACCGGTTTGCGTGCGAAGGGGTTAGTCCAGATTGAACTCGGCCAGCTTGCGATAGAGCTGCTGGCGAGACAGGCCGAGGCGCCGCGCCGCCTCTGCGCGGTTGCCTGCCGTCGCAGCCAGGGCGCGGACGATCATTTCGCGCTCCAGGCGGGCAACGGCCTGTGCCATGGGGCCTTCCCAGTCGATGTCCAGGCCCGGGGTGAGCGCAGCCGCTGGCTGCAACCCGATGTGTTCGACATCGATGACCGGGCCGTGGCTGAGGATGGCCGCGCGCTCCATGGCGTTGCGCAGTTCGCGCACGTTGCCAGGCCAGGGATGGGCCAGCAGTAAGCGGGCTGCCGCCGCGCTCAAGCGCTTGGGCGAGTCGCCGCCCAGCAGGCGTAGAAAGTGTTCGGCCAGCAGCAGCACGTCGCCCAGGCGCTCACGCAGCGGCGGCAGCCACAGGGGCACTACCTGCAGGCGGTACCACAGGTCTTCGCGGAAGCGCCCCTCTTTGACCGCGCTGGGCAGGTCCCGGTGGGTGGCCACGATGATGCGCACGTTCACCGGCTGGACGCGGTTGGCGCCCACGGGGGTTATCTCGCGTTCCTGCAGCACCCGCAGGATCTTCGCCTGCGTGGCCAGCGGCATATCGCCTATTTCGTCGAGGAACAGGGTGCCGCCATCGGCCTCACGAAAGCGCCCGATACGGTCGTTGACGGCACCGGTGAACGCACCTTTGACATGCCCGAACAGCTCGCTTTCCATCAGGTCGGCCGGGATCGCGGCGCAGTTCACTGCAACGAAGGGGCCGCTGGCTCTGCCGCTGTTGCGATGCAGGGCCCGCGCCACCAGTTCCTTGCCGGTGCCCGTTTCGCCGAGGATCAGGGCGGTGGCATCGGTGTTCGCGGCCAGCCCGATGCGCTTGAAGACCTGGCGCATGGCCTCGCTGCTGCTGACCAGTTCGGTGCCATCCACGGGCTCTCTTGTGGCAGGTGATGCCCCGGCCGCCTGGGGCCTGTCCGGGGTGTGGGCTGCTCGCCGCAGGGCCCGTTCGAGCGTTTCGAGCAGGGCGGCCCTGGTCACGGGCTTGGTCAGGTGGTCGAACGCGCCCAGGCTCATCGCCTCGATGGTGTTGCCGCCGCTCGCATAGGCGGTGAGCATGATGCAGGGCACCTGCGAGATGCGCGCCGCGCGGCGCAGGAACACCAGGCCATCCTCGCCCGGCAGGCGCAGATCGACGATGGCCACATCCACGTCCTCGGTGCGCAGTCGGTGCAGGCCTGCATCGGTGGTTTCAGCCTGCAGCACCGCATGCCCCAGGTCTTGCAGCATTTCTGCAAGGCTGTCGCGGAACGCGGCGTCATCGTCGACGATCAGGATTCGGGCCACGGTAGCTCCATTTCTATACGCGTTCCCTTGGTCGACTTGGCGAGACCGACCCGCCCGCCGTGCCCCTGCACGATCTCGCGCACCAGCGCCAGTCCCAGGCCGGTACCTCCAGCGCGGTTGGTGGCGAACGGTTCGAACAGTGTATCGCGCAAGTCGGCCGGAATGCTGCCGCCATCGTCCGCCACCCACAACAGCAATGCGCCACGGCGCGTGCGATGCGCACCAAGTTCGATTTCACCGCGTTCTTCCGTGTGCGCCAGCGCATTGAGCAACAGGTTGTCAAAGACCCGCGCCATTTGTGCTGGGTCGAACAGCGCAACCTCCTTCGCGCTGGCGGTCAGCCCCGGTTCAACTGCCAGTGTGATTCGTACCCCTTTCTTTTGCGCCGCTTCGGCGTGGGCATCGCGCCGCTCCTCCAGCCATGCCTGCAGGTCAACCGCCTGGCGCTCGGCGTGGAACGGTTGGGTCAACGCCAACAGGCTCGACACCAGCGTCTCCAGGCGTGCCGTTTGCGACAGTACCGCCTCCAGGGCGCCAGCCACACGTGCTTCGCGCCGGTCGGCCGGGGCAGCCATCGCGTTTTCCACCTTCATGCGCATCGTGCCCAAAGGGTTGCGGATTTCGTGCGCGAGCCCGGCGGAAACACGCCCCAACGTGGCCAGGCGTTCGGACTGGGCCAGTTGCTTGCGCAGATGGGCGGACTGGCGCTGCCAACGCGAAATCATCCAGCCCAGCCATGCGCCGGAGACCACGACCAGCGCCAGCAGCAGGCTCACCGCGAGGATCAAGGTGTTGACTGTTTCTGTGGCCAAAAGCGGCACGCGCATCAGGGTCCAGGCGATCAGCTGCCGGTCAGCGGTCTCCACAGGGCATGCGGCGAAAGCCACGGCTTCGCGTAAACCCGGTCGCACGTCTGCCACGAGGCTTGCGGAATCCTGCGCGCGTTGGGCCGTGGAGGCAATGCGCTCCAACTCGGCACTCGGCGGATCGCGCTTGATTCCCGTGCCGTCGTAGGTTGGGAACGCGTAGGCTACCACGCCCGCATCCGCTCGCCAGAAGCCGCCCTCCATGCCCGGCTGATCGCGCAGTGCCAAATCAAGCACCGCCTGCGCTGCAGCTGGGGTCATGAGAGAGGGTTGATCTTGCGCAGACGGAAGTTGCTGGCGAACGCGTGCTGCACCCGCCTGCAGCGCCTGGCAACTGGTCGAGGTAAGTTGGCGCGCCTGCGCAATCTGCGGGCCGGCGCCTTGGCGGCTGATGACCAGCAGCAGCCATCCCAGCACCAGCGCAACGGCGGCAATGGAAAGCCACAGAATCAGCAGATCACGTCGAACAGAGGGTTGCAGCGACAGGTCAGGTTTCCTTTGATGTGGCGCACCGCTGGTCAATCGGGGGCGTTCTGATGGCAACCTTGCCAGATGGGAAATCGCCGTGCAAGGACACGGTCAGTTGAATTAGCGGGGACTCTGTGGGAGCGGCTTTAGCCGCGAACACCGGCGCAGCCGGTGCCAGGCAACGCGTTGGATTCTTCGCGGCTAAAGCCGCTCCCACAGGGTACGCGTACCGCTTCCATTTGCCTTTGTGTGGTCTTTTCGCCTCAGCAGGCGATACTTCTGTGTATTGCAGGCGTGTTCCTGGTGGCGCGCGCCGCTGGGAGGTGTCACGTGAACAAACTGACAATCGTGGGTGCCGGCATGGTCGGCGAGGCGGCGGCGCAGATCATCGCTCGGGAAGAGTTGTGCCGAGAGCTGGTGTTGATGGATGTGCAGGGCGAGATGGCACAAGGCAAGGCGCTGGACGTGTGGCAGGCGGCAGTCGAGTCGGGGTCCGATACCCGGGTTTACGGCGGGGCCAAGGCTGAAATGCTGCAGGGCTCCGAGCTGGTGGTCATCACCGCAGGGGTGCCGCGCAAGCCTGGGCAGTCGCGGCAGGATGTACTCAGTACCAACCTGCCCATCCTCGACGGCATCATGGCCGACATCAAACACCATGCGCCAACCGCGACGGTGCTGGTGGTGTCCAACCCGGTCGACGTGCTCACCTATCGCGCCTGGAGCCTGAGCGGGCAGGGGCGCAACAAGGTGTTCGGCCAGGCGGGTGTGCTGGATACCGCACGCATGAAGTGCTTCATCGCCGAGCAGACCGGGTTTTCCGCCCGGGATATCACGGCGCTGGTACTGGGCGGGCATGGCGACAGCATGGTGCCGCTGATGCGCTACTGCCAGATCGGTTCGGTGCCGCTGTCACACTTCCTGTCCAGTGAACAGATCGAGCAGATCGTGGAGCGCACGCGCAAGGGCGGTGGCGAGATTCTGGGGTTGAAGAAGCTGGGCAGCGCCTGCGATGCGCCGGGCGTGGCGATTGCGCAGATGGTCGATGCGATCGCCAACGGGCGAAACCGCATCTTGCCGGCGGTGGCGATTCTGCAGGGCGAGTACGGGCGCACGGATATCGCCATGGGGGTGCCCTGCGTACTGGCAGAAGAGGGGCTGGCGCGGGTAATCGAGTTGCCGCTGGATGCGCAGGAGCAGGCGATGTTCGATCAATCGGCTGATCAGGTGGCGCGGGATATTGCTGAAATGAAGGCGCTGTAACGCTGTGGGAGCGGCTTTAGCCGCGAAGAATCCAGCGCGGTGCCTGGCACCGGCTGCGCCGGTGTTCGCGGCTAAAGCCGCTCCCACAGTGTCCCTGCTAACCCAGCGTGGCCCCTAGCGCTGATAAGCCTTGCCAAAATGCCGCTCCAGCCGCGCCTGCACCAGCTCCAGCAAGATCGACAGCACCCAGTAGATCACTGCCGCCGTGGTCAGCATCTCCAGGTACCGATAGCTCGACCGCCCGTACGACTGCGCCAGGAACATCACCTCCCACACCCCCATCACCGATATCAGCGATGAGTCCTTCAGCATCGAGATGAACTGGTTGGCGGTAGGCGGAATGATCACCCGCATGGCCTGGGGCAGGACGATATGCCAGAAAATCTGCGGCGTGCGCATGCCCAGCGCCAGCGCTGCTTCACGTTGCCCGCGCGCGACGCCAAGAATGCCGGCCCGGAAGATTTCGCTCAGGTAGGCCCCGTAGTTCAGCGACAGGGCAATGATGCCGGCGCTGATGGCGCCCGGTACCAGGCCCAGCTGCGGTAGCCCCAGGTAGATCAGCAGAATCTGGATCAGCAGCGGTGTGCCGCGGAAGAACGAGGTGTAGAAGCTGGCGACACCCACCAGCACTGCGCTGTTCGACAACCGCGCCAGCGCGGCGGCAAAGCCGAACAGCACCGATACCACCATCGAGCACAGGCACAGGAACAGGGTCAGCGCTGCGCCTTGCAGAAAGCCGTTGGGCCCCAGCTTGAAACCGGCGAGGTTGGGAAACTTCTCCAGGATGATCGAAAACTTCAGGTCGAAGCTGAGGAAAAACGCGACGAACAGGCCGAACAGCGCCAGCCAGGTCAGCAGCAGCCGGGTGCGAAAGCCGAACAGGCCGGCGCCCGTGGGCTTGACCACGGGCTTGGGGGATGGGGGAAAAGTGCTCATTTGCTGATATCGGCGCCAATCCATTTCTGCGACAGCTTGGCCAGGGTGCCATCGGCCTTCAACTCGGCAAACACCTGGCGCACCTTGGCATCCCACTCAGGGTCGCCTTTCTCGATGGCCACCGAGTTCGGCTCTTCATACAGCGGGGCGCCGGCCAGCTTGAAGCGTTTGTCCTGGTCCAGGCGCGGCTGTGCGGTCACCAGGTTGGTAAGGATGGCATCCAGGCGTACGCCGGCGCCCAGGCCCAGGTCCTGGAAGGCAACGTTGTCGGTGTCGTAAGGCGCGATCTGCACGAACTCGAAGGGGTATTCGAGCTTCTTGTCTTCGTTGCCTTCGATCACCAGGTTCTTGTTCAGGTAGCTCTCGTAGCTCGATGCACTGGTCAAACCCACCTTGCGGCCTTCCAGGTCCTTGGCGCCATGGATGCGCTCATCCTTGGCGTTGACCACGATCACCGCAGGCGATGCGTAGTACTCCACCGGGAAGTCGAACACTTCGGCGCGGGCCTTGCTCGGGGTCATCGAGCAGATGCAGATGTCGTAGCGGCCGCTCCAGCGGCCAGCGGCGATCACGTCCCACGAAGGGGTTTCCAGGCGCAGCTTGACGCCCAGCTTGTCCGCCACGGCCTTGGCCACATCCACGTCGAAACCGTCCAGCTGGTTCTGGTCATTGAGGAAGGAAAACGGCGGGTAGCTTTCCATCAGGACGTTGACCAGTTCCTTGCGCGATTCAACCCGCTCCAGCGTGGCACCGGCAAAGGCCTGGGAAGCAGTTGCGAGCAGCACAAGGCCCGCACCGAGCACAGTAGAAAATCGCATGGACATACCTGAAATGTTGGCCAATTATAGGAGGCTGTATTTAATAGTTATAAGTGTCACCCACATAGTGAATTTTATTCATAAGTACCTTTAGAGTAGTTATATGAAACAGCGAGCAATGGTAATTCTCGACGGTGGCATGGGCCGTGAACTGCAGCGCAGCGGGGCGCCGTTCCGTCAGCCCGAGTGGTCGGCGCTGGCGCTGAGCGAGGCACCGGAAGCGGTGGTTGGCGTGCACGCAGCGTTCATCGCTGCCGGTGCCCAGGTCATTACCAGCAACAGCTATGCGGTGGTGCCGTTTCACATCGGCGAAGAGCGTTTTGCCAAGGAAGGGCGACAACTGGCCAATATCGCCGGCCAGCTGGCGCGACATGCCGCCGATGCCGGTGCGCACCCGGTCAGGGTGGCAGGCTCGCTGCCGCCGCTGTTCGGCTCGTATCGTCCGGACCTGTTCCAGCCCGAGCGCGTCGAGGAGGTGCTGACCCCCTTGCTGCAGGGCCTGGCCCCGCATGTCGACCTGTGGCTGGCCGAAACCCAGAGCTCGGTTGCCGAGGTGCGGGCCATCCACGGCCACTTGCCTGCAGACGGCAGGCCGTTCTGGGTGTCGTTCACCTTGCAGGACGAAGAAGTCGACGAGGTGCCCCGCCTGCGTTCCGGCGAGCCGGTGGCCGATGCCATCGAAGCCGTGGTCGGCCTGGGGGTGGCGGCCGTGCTGTTCAACTGCAGCCAGCCCGAGGTCATTGGCGCTGCACTGGAGGTAGCGCGCTCGGTCATCGAGCGACACAACGCCGACATCGCCATCGGCGCCTATGCCAACGCCTTCCCGCCGCAACCGAAGGAAGCCACCGCCAACGACGGCCTGGATGAGCTGCGCGAAGACCTGGACCCGCCGGGTTACCTGGCATGGGCCAACGACTGGCGCGCGCGGGGTGCCAGCATGATCGGCGGCTGCTGTGGCATCGGCCCGGAGCATATTGCCGAGCTGAAACGCAACCTGGCGTGAAGCCGGCAGGGTGCCGGGCGGCTTCCGCGCCCGCTCGGCATCCAGCCATTAAAAAAAACGTTACTCAGACCCGGATTCCATCGTTTTTCAGTCCCCCCGCCATGCCCCTATAGTCCGCTGAAAGCCGATGCTGAATCGGTGTACAAAACTCAGCGGTGCGGGAACCGGATATGAACAACAACGAAAAAAGCGTGGGCAATGCAGCGGTCGGTATCGGTACACGAGTGGTGTGGAGCGGGGAGCAGGTCCAGCACCCGTACAACGCTACCCAGACCCCGATCGTGGTCAGTGCCGCCTACGGCTACAACGACATCGATGCCTGGTACGACGTGGCGCAGGGCAAGTTGCCGGGCTACATCTACAGCCGCATGAGCAACCCGACAGTCGCCACGCTGGAAGCGAAGCTGTGCGAGCTGGAGCAGTCCGAGTCGGCGGTGGCATTCAGCAGCGGCATGGCTGCCATCAGTGCCGTGCTGCACACGTTCCTCTCAAGCGGCAAGCGAGTGGTATCGACCCGCGACAGTTACGGCGGCACCAACAAGATTTTCGAAGAGTTCCTGCCGCGCATGGGCGTGCAGGTCTGCCTGTGTGACACCCTCGACACCGAGGCGCTGGAGCGCGAGATCGCCGCAGGTTGCGACCTGCTGTATCTGGAAACCCCAACCAACCCCACTCTGAAGGTACTGGACATCCAGCGCCTGAGCGCTGCCGCCCGGCAGGCCGGCGCCGTGGTAGTGGCCGACAACACCTTCGCTACCCCGCTGAACCAGAACCCGCTGGCCCTGGGCGTGGACGTGGTAGTGCACAGCGCGACCAAGTTCCTCTCCGGGCACGGTGACGTGCTGGGCGGGGTGGTGTGCGGTGCCGAGTCGTTGATGGCGCAGGTACGCCACTACCGCGAGATCAACGGTGCGGCGCTGGACCCGTTTTCCGCCTACCTGATCATCCGCGGTATCAAGACCTTGGCCCTGCGCGTGCGTCAGCAACAGGCCAGTGCCCAGGCCCTGGCGCATTACCTGACCACCGAACCGCTGGTTGAAGCGGTCAACTACCCCGGGTTGCCCCAGCACGCGGGCCATGCGATCGCCAAGGCGCAGATGCGTGGCTTCGGCGCCATCGTCAGCTTCGTGCTCAAGGGCGGCATGCCCACCGTAGCGCGGCTGCTGCCGCGCCTGAAGTACGCCCATCGGGCGGGCAACCTGGGCGCGGTAGAAACCATCTACGGCCCGGCGCGCACCACCAGCCATGTGGAAAACACCCTCGAAGAACGGCTGGCCCTGGGCATTTCCGAAGGGCTGGTGCGCATTTCAGTGGGCATCGAGGACACCGAGGACCTGCTGGCAGACCTGGCACAGGCCTGTGCATCGGTGCGTCAGGAGTTGGCCGCAGCAAAGGAACTGCACGGTGACGAAGACGCCTGCCTGGCCGAAGCACAGGCCTGAGGCAGGCGCGTAGCACCCGCTCCTTGCGGTGGGTGCCACTTCATGAAGTCGAACAAAAACAATATGCAAGGCAATTCGCTTCGCTCTGCCAAGACGAGGTCGTTGCAACGTCCTTGCCCGCCAACTTTCATGAGTAAACCACAATGTCCCTGCAGACAACGACAACGAGAAATGCTTCGGCGCACAGCTTCAAGCAGGATATGCAAACCCGCCATATCGTCATGCTGGCGCTGGGCGGTGTCATCGGTACCGGCCTGTTCCTGACGTCGGGCTACACCGTCAACCAGGCGGGCCCGCTGGGGGCGGTCATCGCCTATATCCTCGGCGCGATCATGGTCTACCTGGTGATGATGTGCCTGGGCGAACTGGCGGTACACATGCCGGAAGTCGGCTCGTTCAGCAGTTACGCCACGCGCTACCTCGGGCCGGGTACAGGCTACATGGTGGCCTGGATGTACTGGCTGACCTGGACCGTGGCCATCGGCTCGGAATTCACCGCCGCCGGTATCCTGATGGTGCGCTGGTTCCCCGATACGCCGGTGTGGATATGGAGTGCGCTGTTCGGGTTTGCGGTGTTCATCAGCAATATCATTTCGGTGCGGTCGTTTGCCGAAACCGAATTCTGGCTGTCACTGATCAAGGTGCTGGCGGTGATTGCCTTCCTGGTGGTGGGCGGTGGCGCGATCCTGGGCGTTTTCGAAATTACCCAGGCGCACAGTGTCGGGCTGGGCAACTTCACCCGCGAAGGGCTGTTCCCTACGGGCTTCTGGTCGATCGCCATGACCCTGCTGGCGGTGGCCTTCGCGTTCTCGGGCACCGAGTTGATCGGCATCGCCGCCGGCGAAACCCGTGACCCGGAAAAGAACGTACCCAAGGCCATCCGCACCACGGTCCTGCGCCTGGCGCTGTTCTTCGTCGGCACCATCTTTGTATTGGCTACCTTGTTGCCGCGTGAACAGGCCGGTGTGGTTGAAAGCCCGTTCGTGATGGTCTTTGCCATGATCGGTATCCCCTATGCGGCGGACATCATGAACTTCGTCATCATCACTGCGCTGCTGTCGGCGGCCAACTCCGGGCTTTATGCTGCGGCGCGCATGCTGTGGACCCTCAGCGACCAAGGCAACATGCCCCGCCGGTATGCGGCACTGTCGCGTCGTGGCACGCCGTTCAATGCCATCGTCCTGAGCATGGCGGGTGGCATGGCTTCGCTGCTCAGCAGTGTGTTTGCCCCCGACACCATCTACCTGGCGCTGGTGTCCATTTCCGGGTTGGCGGTGGTGGTGGTGTGGATCAGCATCGCGGCCAGCCAGATGGCTTTCCGTCGCCATTACATCGCCAATGGCGGCAAGCTCGAAGACCTGAAGTTCAGGGTGCGCGGCTACCCGTTCGTGCCGCTGGCTGCCATCTTCTGCTGCGTACTGGCCTGCGTCGGCATTGCCTTCGACCCCGCCCAGCGCGTTGCCCTGTACTTCGGCTTGCCCTTCATTGCCTGGTGCTACCTGGCCTATTGGCTGACGTGCAAGTTCCGCCGCCGCCAAGCAGGCCCGCTGGAAGTCGTCGCGCCAGGTTCCGAGGCCGCCAGAGCAGGGTGATACTAGGCCACCGGAACGTTGCCACGAGAAACCGCCGATGACCCAGAAAACCCTGCCCCCCTTGAACTGGCTCAGAGCCTTCGAAGTGTCGGCGCGTTACCTGAACTTCACCCATGCAGCCGAGGAACTGCACCTCACCCAGGGGGCCGTGAGCCAGCAGATCCGCCACCTGGAGAGCCAGTTGGGGGTGGCGCTGTTCAAGCGCCTGCCCCGGGGGCTGGGGTTGACTGAAGAGGGCCAGTCCTACCTGCCGGTGGTGCAGGATGCGATAAGCCGGCTGGCGGTAGGCACCAATGAAATTTTCGGGCAACGCCAGCGTCGGCCCCTGAAAGTGCGCGGCAGCCTGTCGTTCCTGCACTTCTGGCTGGCGCCCCGACTGGCCGATTTTCGCCGTTCGCACCCGCAGGTGGACATCCGCTACATCAGCAACCTGTGGGTCAAGGAACTGGATGCCGAGGATGACCTGGAAATCCGCTGGGGCAGCGGCCAGTGGGCGGGAGTGGAAGCGCAGCGCCTGACCCGCGACGTGCTGGTGCCGGTCTGCTCGCCTGCGCTGATTGCCGGCTCCCCGCTACGCGAGCCGCGCGACCTGGCCCGCGTCCCGTTGCTGCATGTGCTGGGTTACGAGGAGGGGTGGGGTTATTGGCTGGAGCGGGTTGGCGCCGATCAGGTCGACTCCTCCAGCGGCCTGCAGTTCGACACCCTGGTGGCGACCTTGCGCATGGCGGAACTGGGGCTTGGGGTGGCGCTGGCGCGCTCGTCGCTGGTGGAGGACTTGCTGCAGGAGGGGCGGCTGGTGGCGCCTTTTGCCCAGCGCATCGAGGCGAGCGAGTCGTTTTACCTGGTACGTGGCCTGGGTGAGGCGTTGTCCACGGATGCCCAGGCCTTCAGCCACTGGTTGGTGGCGATGGCCCACCGTTAATCAAATAGTTACCTGGAGCACCGATGCAGTACACATCCACGCGCGGCAACGAGATACGGGTTGATTTTCGCACGGCGCTGCTTTCCGGGCTGGCCGACGATGGCGGGCTATACGTGCCTGCCGCGGTGCCGACCTTCAGCCAGCAAGAGATTGCCAGCTGGTCGTGGTTGCCGTTCGACGAACTGGCCTGGCGGGTGATGGCACCGTTTGTCGGTGACACGCTCGACGAGCCGACCCTGAGGGCGCTGGTCAGCGACAGCTATCGCGGGTTCAAGCACCGTGGCATCGCGCCGTTGCAGCAGATTGGCCACAACGAATGGATCCTGCAGCTGTTTCACGGGCCCACCCGGTCCTCCAAGGATTTCGCCGCACAGTTGCAGGCTCGGCTCATCCGCCATTTCCTGGGGGCCGATTGCGAACGGGTCATGCTGGTCGGTGCCAGCAACGGCGATACGGCGGTGGCCGCTATCGAAGCCTTGCGGCATTGCCCTACGGCACGCTTGCTGGCGCTGTACCCCAGTGCAGGGACGCCGGCCGACCGGGCGGCGGTGATGCGCAGTGCCGCTTCCGACAGCGTCAGCTGCGTGGCCGTGGACGGCAGCTTCGATGACTGCCAGTCGCTGGTGTCGGCGCTGCTGCGTGCATGGCCATGCCCCGGGCTGATACCCGTGAGCTTCAACTCGACCAACTGGGTCGGCGTGCTGGCGCAGATCGTGTTCTATTTCCACGCGGCGCTTCAGCTGGGTGGGGGCAATCGGCCGGTGGGTTTCAGCATCCCCACGGCCAGTTTTGCCGAGATCTACGCAGGGTTCATTGCCCAGAAAATGGGCCTGCCGATCAACCAGATCATTGTCTCCACCAACCGCAACGATGCCTTGCACCGGTTCATCCACTGCAATCGCTACAGCCGTGGCTCAACCAGCCAGACCTTGTCGCCGGTCATGGACTTCTCGCTGTTCTCCAACCTGGAGCGCTTCGTCTGGGAGCTGTATGACCGCGATGGCGAAGCGACCCGGGCGCTGATGGAGCACTTCGAGGATTGTGGCGAATTGAGCATCGGCAACCGCCAGTGGTTGCATGCGCGCATGCTGTTCGACTCCTATGCCGTGGATGACGCGCTGATCCGCGAAGAAATCGTCACGCTGTTCCACGAAACCGGCAGCGCAGTAGACCCACACGCGGCCACCGGGGCATTCGCCGGGCGCCTGCACCGGCGCAACATTGGCGCGCCCATCGTCACGCTGGGGCAGTTTGCCCCGGAAAAGTCCGCCGGGTTGCTGGCGGAGCTGGGGGCCTGGCATGGTGAAGTACCGGCCAGTGTCGTGGATGCTGCAGGCGGCGGGCCGCTGCTGGCACCCGACGACCTGGCGGGGGTTCATGAATTACTGGCCCGGTTGCAGGCAGGACGATGAAGCGCATCCTCGACCCCCTGGACGAGCGTATCCTCGCCGAGCTCACCGCCAATGCACGCATTGCCCATGCCGAGCTGGGGCTGAAGGTGAACCTTTCGCGTAATGCGGTACGCCAGCGCATCGAGCGCCTGGAGCGTGACGGGGCGATCCAGGGCTACACCTTGCGCATCGGTGAGGGACGACGACCGACCTCGTTGATCAACGCGGTCATCTTCGTCTACCGCTATGACCGCATGCGCGGAGAAGCTGTGCTCGATGCGTTGCGCCAGATCCCCGAGGTTATCCAGTGTGAAGTGCTCAGCGGCGAGTTCGACCTGCTGCTGCGCGTCGAGGCTTCCAGCCCGGAACGGGTGCACCATGTATGGAAGGAGATTGCCGCCATGCCGGGGGTCGAGAACACTGTGACATCGTTCGTCCTGGCCACGGTGATCTGAGCCGCGCACTCGCGTTTGGTAACCCTCGCCCCAACAACGCCGCCCGGGCTTGCGCCCTGGCGGCGTTGTGCATTCTGGCGGCGCGCGGGCGTGCATCGGGCACTGGTCAGATTGGCCAGTAAATACAGCGGATTGCCATATTCAACTGGCATTGCCCGGCTCTTAGGCTTGTCCTCATCGACCAATCGCCTGGAAGGACAGCAAACCATGACCGAATACAAGATCGCACTCGTTGGCTTTGGCGGCGTGAACCGTGCCCTGGCCCAACTGATCGCCGAACGCAATGCGCGCTGGCAGAAAGAGCTGGGCTTTGGCTTGAAGATCGTTGGCGTCACCGACCTGTTCCTGGGTTCGGCAATCGACCGCAACGGCCTGGACGCGGCCACGCTGGCTGCTCTGCCCGCTCAGAAGGGGGCGCTGGCGCAAATCCCTCAGGGTTCGGCAGAGGCGTTCAACGAGTCGGTGATCAAGCAGTCCGGTGCCGACATCATCGCCGAGGCTACCTTCACCAACCCCAAGGACGGTGAACCGGCGGCAACCTTCTGCCGCTGGGCGCTGGAAGCGGGCAAGCACGTGGTCACTACCAACAAGGGGCCGATCGCCTTGCATGCCCAGGCGCTGAAGGCCTTGGCCAAGGCCAATGGCGTGTCGTTCGAATACGAAGGCGCTGTGATGAGCGGTACACCGGTGCTGCGCATGGCGCGCCAGACCTTGGCCGGCGCGGGCCTGGTGGGGTTCGAGGGCATCCTCAACGGCACTTCGAACTATGTGCTGACACGTATGGAAGAGGGGCTTGGTTTTGCCGAAGCGGTGGCCCAGGCGCAAGCACTTGGCTACGCCGAGGCAGACCCGAGCGCCGATGTGGAGGGGTATGACGTGCGCCTGAAAGTGGTGATTCTCGCCAACGAGCTGCTCGGTGCTTGCTTGCAGGTGAACGATGTCACCTGCAGCGGCATCAGCAGCCTCGACAGCGCGGCTATCCAGCAAGCGCAGGCGGCGGGCCAGCGTTGGAAGCTGATCGGCAGTGCCAGCCGTGAAACCGATGGCTCGGTGCGTGCCAGCGTCGAAGCGCGCCTGCTGCCCGGCAACCACCCCCTGGCGGGTATTTCCGGTGCCACCAATGCGGTTGCATTCAACACCGAATTGCTGGGCGCTGTGACCGTGTCCGGCCCAGGTGCGGGACGTGTGGAAACGGCATTCGCCCTGCTGTCGGATATCGTCGCCATCCACAACGCTGGCCGCTCGGCCTGAGGAGCAACCTTCATGAGCCTGACTTCCGTGTCCCGGGTAGCCGCCCAGCAACCCACCTTGATCGATGTGTACAGCCCCTTCGACGGTAGCCTGGTCGGTAGCGTCGCCAACCTTGCTGCCGATGCCGTGCCTGGTCTGCTCGTCCGTGCCCGCCAGGGCGTGCGCGAAAGTGCCGCGCTGCCCCGGCACCGTCGCGCCAGCATTCTGGAGCAGGCCGCACGGCTGATCGAACGTGACGCCGCGGATTTTGCCGGCCTGATTGTCGACGAAGCGGGCAAGACCCTGCGTCAGGCCGAGAAGGAGGTGAAACGCTGCATCAACACGCTCAAGCTGTCTGCCGAGGAAGCGCGGCGCAACGCCGGCGAGGTGGTGCCTTTCGATGCCTATGAAGGCTCCGAGTCGCGCCAGGGCTGGTTCACCCGCGAGCCGTTGGGGCTGATCCTGGCCATTACCCCGTACAACGACCCGCTCAACCTGGTGGCGCACAAGCTGGGGCCAGCGATTGCTGGTGGCAATGCGGTCATTCTGAAGCCTTCGGAGCTGGCCCCGCTTTCTGCCTTGAAGCTGGTGCAGTACCTGGTTGATGCAGGGCTGCCGGAGGCTGTCGTCACCGTGGCCACTGGCGGTGCCGAACTGGGCAAGGCCCTGGTGGCCGTGCGTGAAGTGCGGATGATTTCCTTCACGGGCGGCTTCGCCACGGGTGAACAGATTGCCCGCGGGGCGGGCCTGAAAAAACTTGCCATGGACCTGGGCGGTAACGCCCCGGTGCTGGTACTGAAGGACTGCGACCTCGAGGCCACTGTCGAGTCTTGTGTGTCAGGCGCATTCTGGGCGGCCGGGCAGAACTGCATCGGCACCCAGCGCATCCTGGTGGACGCTTCGATCTATGAGGCGTTCCGCCAGCGCTTCGTTGCCTTGACCCAGGCGATGGTGGTGGGTGATCCTGGCCTGCGCGAAACCGACATGGGGCCGATGATCACCGAAGGCTCGGCACGGCAGATTGAAGAGCGCGTGAGCCAGGCCCTTCAGGGCGGCGCTCGCCTGCTCTGCGGCCACAAGCGGCAAGGGGCTACCTATGTGCCGACGGTGCTGGAAGGCGTTGACCATGGCAGCCGGCTGTGGCGTGAAGAGGTATTCGCACCGGTGGTGATGCTGGCGCCTTTCGAGGATATCGAGCAGGCGATTGCATTGGCCAACGCCCCGGAGTACAGCTTGCACGCCGGTGTGTTTACCCGCGATCTGTCCTTGGCGTTGAGCCTGGCGCGGCGTATCGAGGCGGGCGGCGTGATGATCAACGACTCGTCCGACTACCGCTTCGATGCCATGCCATTCGGTGGCTCCAAATATGGGAGCCTTGGGCGCGAGGGGGTGCGGTTCGCCTACGAGGACATGACCCAGCCCAAAGTCGTCTGCCTCAACCAGATGGGCTAAAAGGAGGAATCTTGATGATCGAACGGTATGGACAAGGCGAACGGATGTCGCTGGCAGTGAGCTACAGGGGCCTGTTCGAAACGGCTGGCGTGGTCGCGGACGACCTGCGGCAGGATGTGCAGGGGCAGTTGCGCCAGGCGTTGAGTACGATCGATGGGCTGATGGCTGAGGCTAACGTCGGCAAGGAACATTTGACCCGGGTTCAGTTATGGATTGCCGACTACAACCACTTCGACCTGGTCAATGAGGTGTACGACGCCTGGTTGCAGGGTTGTCCGAAACCAGTACGGGCTTGCGTAGGCGCAGACTTGGGAGAGGGTTACCTGGTCGAGGTACAGGTGTTTGCCGTGTGCCCTGAGCGCTCCTGACCGTGAGTGACCGATGCCCCGGGTCAGCGCACGACTCGGGGTACCGCCCTGATATAGACCAGTTCACTTACCAGCTCCACCAATGTCTGTGTAATCACAGCTGCCGCCGCCAGTCCGCGCATGTCTTGCGGCAACGCCAGCGCCAGCGGCAGCACTACCAGTGAGTTGCGCGTGGCGGCGCTGAAGGTTACCGAGCGTGCTTCGGTGGCCGGCAAGCGCAGCAGCCTCGCCGATAATATGCCCAGCGCAGGCGCCAGCAGCATGAAGCCGATGTACACCGGAATCACCGGCAGCAAGCGGTCGAAATCACGCAGCACCACGGCAATCTGCGAGGCGATCACTACCACCAGCACCAAGGCCATGGCCGGTACCGGCATCCACGCCCAGGCGTCGTTCCAGGCCGAGACCGTGCGCGAGCGACGGGCGCCGGCGCTGGTGAGCACGGCGAGGACCATCGGCAGCACGATCAACAGCACGAAGGCTTCCACGAACGGGGTGACGGAGATGGCCACGTTGCTGCTGTCACCCAGCATCAGGGCCAGGTAAAGCGGCAGCAGCGCCAGTTGCACCAACAGCAGCACGGGGGTGGCGGCCAGGGTCAGGCGGGCGTCGCCTTTGCCGATGTGGGTGAACACCACCACATAGTCGATGCACGGCGTTAGCAGCACCAGCAGCGCGCCGATGAGGATCGCCGGGTGTTCGAGCAGCCCGCGGGTGATGCCCCAGACCAGCAGTGGTACGAGGATGAAGTTGGCCAGCAGCAGGGCGGCGATGAAGCGGCGGTTGCCCAGGCCTTGGCGCAGGTCGAGGAAGGGGATTTGCAGAAACATCGCGTACATCAGCACGGTGATGGCGGGGGTGACCAGGGCTTCCAGGTGGCGTGCAGTGTCGCTGGCCAGCAGGCCGAAGGCCACGGCGGCGAGCACGACGGCGAAGTAGATCGGGATCTGCTGGGTTTCGAGTTGCTCTCTGGTCAAGGTCCGGCCTGTGCTTGAAGGAAGGAACGCAATCATAACCTGTGGGAGCGGGCGTGCCCGCGGTACAAACCGGAGA
>NZ_JAMBDI010000060.1:0-17952 GCF_036858055.1 Pseudomonas sp. SF2
ACTTGACTCAACAGGGTGGCTGGCTTTGCTTCGCTACCGTGTTGGAGTGGTGCGCATTATAGGGCGGCTTTTCAGGAGGTCAACCTTTAATTTCAATAATTTAGAATCTTTTTGGAGAAGACCGCATCAGGGCCGCCAGGTGCTCGCCACAACACCTTCTGCGCCTATGAGATCGAGCGCCGAAATAACAACGCCGGGCACCTTGCCCCCACGCGCCGTAATTGCGCACTATATTGCTCACCCCCACCCCACTCAAGGATCGCCGCACAGAAATGAACACCCAGCCCCGCAGCCTGGCCGCTACCCTCTTCCCGATCGGCCTGCTGCTCATCGCCATGGCATCGATACAGTCTGGTGCCTCCCTGGCGAAAAGCATGTTCCCCCTCGTCGGCGCCCAAGGCACCACCACCCTGCGCCTGATCTTCGCCAGCATCATCATGCTGCTGATACTGCGCCCGTGGCGTGTACGCATGACCACCAACACCCTGCGCAACGTCATCATCTATGGCATGGCGCTGGGTGGCATGAACTTCCTCTTCTATATGGCTCTGCAAACAGTACCGATCGGCATTGCCGTGGCGCTGGAGTTCACCGGCCCGCTGGCCGTGGCGATCTTCTCCTCGCGCCGGCCGATCGACTTCCTGTGGATTGCCCTGGCCATCGTCGGCCTGCTGCTGTTGCTGCCTGCCGGCCATGGCGGGCAGGCCCTCGACCCGGTCGGCGCCGCCTTTGCCCTGGGCGCAGGGGTGTGCTGGGCGCTGTACATCCTGTTCGGCCAGCGCGCCGGGGCCGAGCACGGTATCCAGAGCGCCGCCCTGGGCGTCGTGGTCGCCGCACTGTTCGTTGCCCCCATCGGTATCGCCCACGCCGGCAGCGCATTGCTCACGCCCGCCCTGATCCCCATGGCCCTAGGCGTCGCAGTGCTGTCCACTGCCCTGCCCTACAGCCTGGAAATGGTTGCCCTCACGCGCATCCCGGCACGCACCTTCGGCACCCTCATGAGCATCGAACCCGCATTTGGTGCACTGTCTGGTCTGCTGTTCCTGGGCGAGGTGCTGACGTTCACCCAGTGGCTGGCTATCCTGGCGATCATTACTGCGTCGGTCGGCACCACCCTGTCCATGCGCACGGAACCCAGCCCGGCCGTCGCAGCAGACTGATATGAGAAATATTTTCATTTGAGACAGGATTAGTGATTGTAGCGGCCCGCCTCGCTGATTAAGCTGTCACCGAATCATCATCTTTGCGCTATCTACTGGACCGAACACGGACGCTGGGGAAATTTCAGGAAGAACCAAAGCGATAACGACGGGGCCAGACAGCGGATCCGCCCTGCATTTAAGGACAGGAATGAAACGTATTTTGCTCATCCTGGCCATCTTGGCTATTGCTGGATGTGCCGCCACGGCCAAGACCGAGGTCAAAAGGGGCAAGAAGGGCCTGCATATCAATTGCTCCGGCCTTTCTTCCTCATGGGACAACTGCTACAGCAAGGCCGCGAGTTCCTGCAGCACGCGCGGCTACCGGGTCATTGCACGCTCGGGCGATAGCGATGAAGAACCCGGTGACTATTTGTTCGGCATCAATCCGGCGGGTTACACCAGCCGCAGCATGATCGTCATCTGCAAGTAGGAAAAGGGCAGCTCGCAAGCTGCCCTTTTCATTTGCCTTACAACGGCGCAGTACGCGCCTGCAGCCAGGCCAGCGCTTCGCCCTTGAGCAAGGGCGCCAGGCGCTCGCGTACCATGGCGTGATAGCCGTTCAACCAGTCCAGCTCTTCCCTGGCCAGCAGCTCGGGCACCAGGCAGCGGGTGTCGATCGGGCACAGCGTCAGGGTCTCGAACTTCAGAAAGTCGCCGAAGGCGCTCTTGCCAGCCTCGCGATTGACCACCAGGTTCTCGATGCGCACACCCCACTGCCCTGGGCGATACGTACCCGGCTCGATGGAGCTGATCATGCCCACCTGCATCGCCGTCTGCGGCGTGGGTGCCGCCTGGTAGGCAATGACTTGCGGCCCCTCGTGCACGTTCATGAAGTACCCCACCCCATGCCCGGTACCGTGGCCGTAATCCACTTGGTCAGCCCAGATCGGTGCCCGGGCAATGGCGTCGAGCAACGGCGACAGCACGCCACGCGGGAAGGTGGCGCGCGACAGGGCGATCATGCCTTTGAGCACGCGCGTGCAATCCTGCTTCTGCGCAAGGCTGGGGTTGCCCACCGGCACCATGCGGGTGATGTCGGTGGTGCCGCCCAGGTATTGGCCGCCCGAATCGATCAGCAGCAAACCATCGCCCTCGATCACCGCATGCGACTGCTCGGTGGCACGGTAATGCGGCATCGCGCCATTGCCATTGAAGGCGGCAATGGTCGAGAAGCTCAGTGACACGAAGCCTGGGCGGCGGGCTCGCGCGGCACTCAGCCGCTCGTCGACCGTCAGCTCGGTAATCCGCTCCCGACCGAGGTTGGCCTCAAGCCAGGCGAAGAACTCGCACAGGGCCGCGCCGTCCTGCTCCATCACCTGGCGGATGTGCACCAGATCGTCATCACCTTTGCACGACTTGCTCAGGGTGCTGGGGTTGAGCCCCTCGACCAACTCTACCTCGGCCGGCAGGTTGTCGAGCAGGCCGCAGGTTACCCGGGCCGGGTCGACCAGCAATCGGCTGCCGGCCGGCATGGCACCAAGGGCCTTGCCGGCTTCGGCGTAGTCACGCACCTCGATACCGTCGACCGCCAGCACCTGGCGTAGATGGTCATCGAGCTTGTCCTGGCCAACGAACAGGATCGCCTGCTGCTGGCTGATCAGGGCAAAGGCCACAAACACCGGGTTGTAGGACACATCGCTGCCGCGCAGGTTGAACAGCCAGGCGATGTCATCCAGGGTGGCGATGAAGTGCCAGTCGGCGCCCTTGGCCTGCACGCTCTGGCGCAACTGCGCCAGTTTTTCCGCCCGGCTCACCGTGGCATGCGGTGGCAAATGCTGGTAGACCGTGTTGCCCGGCAGTGCCGGTCGCCCTTCCCAGACCTGGCTCAGCAGGTCCTTGTCAGTCACCAGTCGCGCCCCGCGCGCTTTCAGCCGGTCACCCAGCTGGCGCGCCGAAGCCAAGGCCATGACCGCACCATCTACCGCCACGTTGCCATTGGGCTCGACGTGATCGCCCAGCCACTCCAGCGCGCCAGGCTTGCCCGGCAACAGCTTCATCAACTCGATGCCACTGCCTGCCAACTCGCGCTCCGCCTGTTCCCAGTAGCGGCTATCGACCCACAACCCGGCAAAGCCAGCCGTGACCACCAGCGTGCCGACCGAGCCGTGGAAACCCGACAGCCACTGGCGCCCCTGCCAGTAACCGGGCAGGTATTCGGAAAGATGGGGGTCGGCCGAGGGTACCAGCAAGGCATCGATGCCCTCTGCGGCCATGACCTGGCGCACCTGCGCCAGGCGCTGCGGCACGCTTTGCCCAAGGGTGGTCTGAACGTTCATGCGCTCTCCTGCGGCTACATCACGGTTGATCCAGTGTGCCGATAATGGAACAGCCGCCCAAGCCCTGCAATCGTGGCGACCGCCACTCGGCATGCATTGCCCGCCACGCCCTGCGTAAAACAGACATTTCCTACAGCATGGCCAGGACCACCGATCAAGTTCCGCTGAACTTCCCCAAAGCACGGGCTTCACACACAGTACATTCATTACACACAGGCAAAAGACCATGCCCAATGCCTGCGCCCCTAAAAGCGGCGTGGTGCTGCTCGACACCCGCGCGCACACCCCTGACCACGAGCATGCCGTGCATCTGAAGCTTGCCGATGGCCTGGCCCGCCTGCTGGGCTGCCCGCACGTGCAACCCAGCCAGCCTCCGGGCGCCGCCGATGGCTACTACTACCTGCCTACCGAAACCCTGGTCGATCCCAAGCGCCATGCCGCCCTGGGCATCTGCAGCGAGCAAGACCTGTTCGGCGGGCTGGTCGCACACCCCTACATGGCGACCAAGGCAATCTCCCACCCGCTGCCGGCCGGAGCCAGTTTTCCGCCGGGCTGGACCGATGCCTTCGCCCGGCAAGCCAGCGACGCCCTGCTACGCGGCTACACCGTGTTCAGCAAGGCCGATGCGCGCACCGCCGCACAGCTGTTGCTGGCGGACGGCCCGTTGCGGATCAAGCCGGTACTGGCCTGTGCAGGCCGCGGGCAACAGGTCATCACCACGGTGGATGAACTGGAACCACTGCTGGCCCGCATGGATGACCAGGACCTTGCGCTATGGGGGCTGGTGCTCGAAGAAGACCTGAGCGAGGTGCAAACCTTCAGCGTCGGCCAGGTACGCGTCGCCGGCCTGACCTGCAGCTATCACGGCACCCAGCAACTGACCCGTGATCATCAGGGCACGCAAGTGTACGGCGGCTCCGACCTGGTGGTAGTACGCGGTGACTACCAGGCACTGCTGCAACTGCCGCTGGACGAGCCGCTGCGCCTGGCCATCAACCAGGCGATGGCCTACGAACAGGCCGCCGAACAGCACTTCCCCGGCTTCATCGCCTCACGACGCAACTACGACATCGCCCGCGGCATGAACCCTCTGGGTCGCCTGCGCAGCGGCGTACTCGAACAATCCTGGCGCCTGGGCGGCGCCAGCAGTGCCGAGCTGCTGGCCTTGCAGGCGTTTGCCGATGACCCGGCATTGCAACGGGTGCGTGCCTCCACCCATGAAGTGTTCGGCACCCCCGAACTGCCCGCTGACGCCACCCTCTTTTACCAAGGAAACGACAGTGAACTGGGACAACTCAGCAAATTTGCGCGGATTCGCGAACATGACCATTCAGAGTGAAACCGTTGAACTGCAGGTCGAGGATGACAGCATCGTCGGCACCTTGGTCAGCCCTGGCAGCAAGATGCCGGGCATCCTCTTCGTCCACGGCTGGGGTGGCAGCCAGCAACGCGACCTGGCCCGTGCCCGGCATATCACCGGGCTGGGCTGCGTGTGCATGACCTTCGACCTGCGCGGCCACGAAAAAACCGAAAGCCAACGGCTGACGGTGACACGCGAACAGAATCTGACCGACCTGCTGGTGGCCTACGACCGGCTGGTGAGCCACCCGGTCGTCGACCCCAGTGCCATCGCCATCATCGGCAGCAGTTATGGCGGCTACCTGGCCACCCTGCTGACCCGCGAGCGGCCGGTCAGATGGCTGGCCTTGCGGGTACCCGCCATGTACTGGGACGACGAATGGAACCTCCCCAAGCAAACCCTCGACCGGCAACGGCTGAACGCCTACCGCCAGCGCCCGCTCGGCCCGGGGGACAACCGCGCACTGGCGGCCTGTGCCGAGTTCGGTGGTGATGTACTGCTGGTAGAGTCCGAGCAAGACGACTACGTGCCGCACAGCACGCTGATGAGCTACCGCTCGGCATTCGTCAGTGCCCATTCGCTCACCCACCGCATCGTCGACGGTGCCGACCACGCGTTGTCCAGCGAAGAGAGCCAGAAAGCCTACAGCTCGATCCTGGCGGCATGGGTCAGCGAAATGGTCATTGGCGCGCGCCTGGACCGTTACCCGCACTACGCGCCCTGGTATGCCTGAGGCTAACCCACCTGGCAAAGCAGGCTGCCATCGGCGCCACGTACCAGGCTGCGCAGGGTCTGGTAGGCGGCAAAGTTGACGCTACGCGCCTGATGCTGGCCAAGCAGTTCAAGGAACGGCTCCTCGACGAAAAGCACCGCCGCCGCCGCCCACGCCTGGCGGGACTGCCATTGCAGGTACTGCAGCACCCGGCTGCCATCATCACTGGCCTGGATGCTGACACCCAGCAGGCCTTCGCAGCGCGCGGCCAGCTCTTCGCTGCGCGCCACCAGCGCCTGAGCCAACGCCTGCTGGCACCTGCCGGGCACTTCATATTCGATCATCTGGGTAAACCACAGGGGATGAGATGTTGCCGTCATGAAAGGTCTCCTGGCGACGGACGCATGCAGCGCGACGCCGAGCAGGGTAAAACCTCAAGTTATGTCAAGGTCAAGTGGTTTCCACCCCGGGAACGCCCCTCGCGCCCTAACCCGATACCGCGAAGCGCCGCCGGTAATCACTCGGGGTCAGACCGGTGATGCGCTGAAACACCTTGCGAAACGCACCCGGGTCCTGGTAACCGACGCCCCAGGCAATCTGCTCGACATTGCGCCGGGTAAACTCCAGCAAGCGGCACGCCCGCCCCACCCTCACCTGCTGGCAGTACTCGGTCGGCCGTAGCCCCGTGGCAGCACGAAAACGCCGCAGGAAGGTGCGTTCCTCCAGCCCCGCGCATGCGGCCATGCTGGCCAGGTCGGCATCCTGCCCTCCGTTGCCCTGCAACCAGTGCTGCACTTTCAGCACAGCCTCATCGCCATGGTCCAGGCGCGGGTTGAACACGGCACCGGGCAGCGGCGCCGCGACCGGATCGACCGCCAGGTAGCGGGCAGTTTCCCGCGCCACCGTCGCCCCCATGAAGCGCTCCAGCAAGCGCAAGCCCAGCTCGGTCCAGGCCATCAACCCGGCCGAGGTGACGATGTCTCCATCGTCCAGCAACGGTTGCTGGGCCTCGACCCGCACGCGGGGAAAACGCTGGGCAAGCGAATGCACGTAGTTCCAGTGGGTACAGGCCGGGCGCCCGTCGAGCAGGCCACTGGCGGCGATGAAGAACACCCCGATGCACACCGATGCCAGCACCGTTCCGTGCCCGTGCAACTGGCACAACGACGCGCGATGGCGCTCAAGCAGCTCACCCTGGGGTGCCGACTCCAGGCTCGGCGGAATGATCAGTACCCGCAGCTCGGACGCGACGGCAGGTGGGCTCTCTGGGGCAGGCTGCAACTGCCCCGCCTCGTCTGCCTGCCAGAAGCTGATACGCACCGCTGGCAACTCGATGGCCCCCAGTTCGGCAGCCACCCGGTTGGCCACCAGGAACAGGTCGGCCAGCCCATGCACGGCAGCACGTTGCGCACCGGGGTACAGCAGCAGGCCGATGTCCAGTCTGGCAGGGTTGTCAGTTTTTGCCCGCATAGTGTCGTTCGCGCCAATCCTCAGGTCAGTGCGCACAGCCTATAACTAACGTCATCCAACGACCACTGCCACAGGAGGCAGCATGAGCAAGCAGGCGCTGATCATCATCGACATCCAGAACGACTACTTCCCGGGCGGCAAATGGACCCTCGATGGCGCCGAGCAGGCGGCTGACAATGCCGCCCGCCTGCTGGCGGCGGCGCGTCAAAGGGGCGATCTGGTGGTGCATGTGCGCCATGAGTTCGACAGCGCCGATGCGCCGTTCTTCGCGCCAGGCTCGCAGGGTGCGGCCATCCACGCCAAGGTCGAGCCGGTGGCGGGTGAGCCAGTGGTCCTCAAGCACAAGGTCAACGCCTTCCTTGGTACCGACCTTGAGCACACGCTGGACCGGCATGGCGTCGAAGCCCTGACCATCGTCGGCAGCATGAGCCACATGTGCGTTGACGCCGCCACCCGCGCCGCGGCCGACCTGGGTTATGACGTGACCGTGGCGCACGATGCCTGTGCCACCCTGCCACTGGAGTTCGATGGCAAGCGGGTGCCGGCGGCGCAGGTGCACGATTCAGTGATGGCAGCGTTGGCGTTTGCCTATGCCAAGGTGGTCAGGACAGATGAGTTGCTGAATAGCTGATCAGTGGAATTTGGGGGCGCTTTGCGCCCCATCGCGACGCAAGGCCGCTCCCACAGGTACCGTGCCAGACATCAGATTTGCGCGGCACCTGTGGGAGCGGCCTTGTGTCGCGATGGGCTGCGCAGCAGCCCCAAAACCGGCTACCTCAAATCACCACATTGCGCACAAACCGCACCGCCTCCGCCCCATCGTTGCGATACGCATATCGGCAATTACTGGGAAACACATGGAACTGACCGACCTGCAGGCGATGCTCGGCCCCTTCGATAATCAGCGTCAGTTGCCCTTGCGCTACGTAGATCTGCTCGCTCCAGCCTTCGGCATCAGCCTCGCTGGAATAGCACTCGCCCGGCGCCAACGTCCACTCCCACAGCTCCACCTCGCGTCGCGCCACACTGCTGCCCAGCAGCACCGCCCGGCTCTGCGGGTGCTCACCGGCCCAGGCCAGCTCTTCGATACGCCCGGGGTCGCGCTGGTCAGGCGCCTGGATCAGGGTACTGAAAGCCACGCCCAAGGCTTCGGCAATCAGGTCAAGGGTGGTCAGGCTGACATTCCTTTCGCCCGCTTCGATCGCCACCAGCATGCGCCGGCTGACCCCGGAGCGTTCGGCCAGCGCCGTCTGGCTCATGCCCGCAGCGTTGCGCAGGCTGCGTACATTGAAGCTGACATGTTGCAGCACCGATGCCCGGTGCGAGGAATCATTGTGCACTATATTGCTCACTGGTCGATATTGCGCAGTATACTGCCCACTTTGCGGCGATTGTGCGCCGCCCCCTTCGAGTGCGCAAGACCATGAGCCAGCCCAGCAGCAAGCCGACCCCTGCCATTACCTTTCGCCTGAGCAAGGCCGAACTTGTACTGGTTTTCATCACCATGCTGTGGGGCGGCACCTTCCTGCTGGTGCATAACGTGATGACCGTCAGCGGCCCGATGTTCTTCGTCGGCCTGCGCTTCGCTGCAGCCGCCCTGTTCGTTGGGGTGGTCTCGGCGCGGGCGCTGCCAGGGCTGACCTTCACCGAGCTGAAAGCCGGCATGCTGATCGGCGTGTCGATCATGCTCGGCTACGGCCTGCAGACCATGGGCCTGCAAACCATCAGCAGCAGCCAGTCGGCGTTCATCACCGCACTGTACGTGCCGTTCGTGCCGCTGTTGCAGTGGCTGGTACTGGGCCGGCGCCCCGGCCTGATGCCCAGCATCGGTATCGGCCTGGCGTTCATCGGCCTGATGCTGCTGGCCGGGCCGGAGGGCGGCAGCCTGCACTTCAGCGAGGGCGAGTTGGTGACCCTGGTCAGCGCCGTGGCCATCGCCGGCGAAATCATCCTGATCAGCCGCTACGCCGGCCAGGTCGATGTGCGCCGGGTCACCGTGGTGCAACTGGCAACCGCCTCGCTGCTGGCGTTCCTGATGATCGTACCGACCCAGGAGCGCCTGCCCGACTTCTCCTGGCTGCTGCTGGCCAGCGCCGTGGGCCTGGGCGCCATGAGCGCGGTGATCCAGGTGGCAATGAACTGGGCGCAGAAGTCGGTCTCGCCCACCCGCGCCACCCTCATCTATGCCGGTGAACCGGTGTGGGCCGGGATCGTCGGGCGCATCGCCGGTGAGCGCTTGCCGGGCGTGGCACTGCTCGGTGGCTTGCTGATCGTGATCGCGGTGGTGGTCAGCGAACTCAAGGTGCGCCGCCCGCGCGAAGCGACCGAAACACCAGAAGTGCAGGATGAAGGCGAACGCCAGGCCGGCCTGTAAAGCCGCCAACTGCGGCTATGCTTTGTAAAAAACTGTTATAAAAAAACAGCTTGTCACAGCCTGTTTGTAGGATTCTGCGACAGCTTGCGTGTTGGTGATCACCCCCTCGACACGTATGATTCTTTGCAAACTTCTCCAGAATAGAACGCTATGTCATTGATAGTGCTATTGCTTCTGCCGTTCGTGGGCAGTTGCCTGGCAGCCGTGCTGCCGCACAACGCACGTAACGCGGAGTCCATTCTCGCCGGGCTCGTGGCCCTGGTCGGCACTGTCCAGGTAGCACTGCTGTACCCTCAGGTTGCCCACGGTGGCGTAATTCGCGAAGAGTTCCTCTGGCTGCCCAGCCTGGGGCTGAACCTGGTGTTGCGCATGGACGGCTTCGCCTGGCTGTTCTCGCTGCTGGTGCTGGGCATCGGTGCGCTGGTGTCGCTGTATGCTCGCTACTACATGTCGCCGCAAGACCCGGTACCGCGCTTCTTCGCCTTCTTCCTCGCCTTCATGGGCGCCATGCTCGGCCTGGTGATCTCCGGCAACCTGATCCAGCTGGTGTTCTTCTGGGAACTCACCAGCCTGTTCTCCTTCCTGCTGATCGGCTACTGGCACCACCGTGCCGACGCCCGCCGCGGCGCCTACATGGCGCTGATGGTCACGGGCGCAGGCGGTTTGTGCCTGCTGGTGGGTGCCCTGCTGCTCGGCCATGTGGTCGGCAGCTACGACCTGGACAAGGTCCTGGCTGCCGGCAACACCATTCGCCAGCATGCACTGTACCCGGTGCTGCTGCCGCTGATCCTCATCGGCGCCCTGAGCAAGAGCGCACAATTCCCCTTCCAGTTCTGGCTGCCCCACGCCATGGCGGCCCCCACCCCGGTATCGGCTTACCTGCACTCGGCGACCATGGTCAAGGCCGGGGTATTCCTGCTGGCGCGGCTATGGCCGGTGCTGTCGGGTAGCGAGGAGTGGTTCTGGATCGTCGGCGGTGCCGGCGCCCTCACCCTGCTGCTCGGCGCCTTCGCCGCCATGTTCCAGAACGACCTCAAGGGCCTGCTGGCGTACTCGACCATCAGCCACCTGGGCCTGATTACCCTGCTGCTGGGCCTGAACAGCCCGCTGGCTGCCGTCGCCGCGGTGTTCCACATTCTCAACCACGCCACCTTCAAGGCCTCGTTGTTCATGGCCGCCGGCATCATCGACCACGAAAGCGGCACCCGTGACATCCGCCGCCTCAGCGGGCTGATCCGCCTGGTGCCATACACCGCCACCCTGGCCATGGTGGCCAGCGCCTCGATGGCCGGCGTGCCGTTGATGAACGGCTTCCTGTCCAAGGAAATGTTCTTCGCCGAAACGGTGTTCATCAGCTCCACTGCCTGGGTCGAAGCCACGCTGCCGGTGATCGCCACCCTGGCCGGCACCTTCAGCGTGGCCTATGCCCTGCGCTTCACCGTCGATGTGTTCTTCGGCCCCACTGCGCAAGACCTCCCGCATACCCCCCACGAGCCGCCACGCTGGATGCGTGCGCCGGTCGAACTGCTGGTGCTCACCTGCCTGGTGGTGGGCATCTTCCCTGCCCAGTCGGTCGGCCCGCTGCTGGCTGCCGCCGCCCTGCCGGTGGTAGGCGGCACCCTGCCGGAATACAGCCTGGCCATCTGGCATGGCTGGAACGCGCCGCTGATCATGAGCCTGGTGGCCATGAGCGGCGGTATCGTGCTGTACCTGTTGCTGCGCAAGCAGCTGCGCCTGGGCCGCTTCCCCTACCCGCCGGTGATCGAGCGCTTCAACGGCAAGCGCCTGTTCGAACACGGCCAGGTGCAGCTGATGCTGCTGGCCCGGCGCATCGAGCGCCTGCTCACCAGCCGCCGCCTGCAGTCGCAGCTGTTCATGCTGGTGCTCGCCGCCTTCCTCGCCGGCCTCACGCCTATGCTCTACAGCGGCCTGAGCTGGGGCGACCGGCCGAAGATTCCGGGCTCGGGCGTGTTCGTCGCGCTGTGGCTGATCGCCATTGCCTGCGCCATCGGCGCCGCCTACCAGGCCAAGTATCACCGCTTGGCGGCATTGATCATGGTCAGCGTCTGCGGCCTGATGACCTGCATCACCTTCGTCTGGTTCTCCGCACCCGACCTGGCCCTGACCCAACTGGTCGTGGAAGTGGTCACCACCGTGCTGATCCTGCTCGGCCTGCGCTGGCTGCCGCGGCGGATCGAAGGCGTATCACCACTTCCGGGCAGCCTGGAGCGCGCGCGCATGCGCCGCCTGCGCGACCTGCTGCTGGCGGTGCTGGTAGGTGGCGGCATGGCCGTGCTGTCCTACGCCATGCTGACCCGTCCTACACCCAACGACATTTCCTCGTTCTACCTGAGCCGGGCGCTGCCCCAGGGCGGTGGCACCAACGTGGTCAACGTCATGCTGGTCGACTTCCGTGGCTTCGATACCCTTGGTGAAATTACCGTGCTGGTGGCCGTGGCGTTGACCGTGTTCGCCCTGTTGCGGCGCTTCCGCCCGCCGAAGGAAAGCATGCAACTGCCGGCGCAGCAGCGCCAGCTGGCACCCGACGTGGTCACCGACCTGATCAACCCGCGGCATGCCACCGACACCGCCCTGGGCTTCATGATGGTGACCGCGGTACTGGTGCGCCTGCTGCTGCCAATCGCCCTGCTGGTGTCGATGTACCTGTTCATGCGCGGCCACAACCAGCCCGGTGGCGGCTTTGTCGCCGGCCTGGTGATGTCGGTGGCGTTCATCCTGCAGTACATGGTGGCCGGCACCCAGTGGGTCGAGGCGCAGATGAGCCTGCGCCCGCTGCGCTGGATGGGCACCGGGCTACTGTGCGCAACCCTGACCGGGGTGGGTGCCATGCTGCTGGGCTACCCGTTCCTCACCACCCATACCGCCCACCTGCACCTGCCGTTGCTCGGTGATGTGCACGTGGCCAGCGCGCTGTTCTTCGATGTCGGCGTGTTCACCGTGGTGGTCGGCTCGACCCTGCTGATCCTCACTGCCCTGGCGCACCAGTCGGTGCGCGCCTACCGCCCGGGCAACCCGGCGAAAACCAGCCAAGCAGGAGCCGCCTGATGGAAGAAGTGATTGCAGTTGCCATCGGCGTCCTGGCCGCCTCGGGGGTGTGGCTGATCCTGCGCCCGCGAACCTATCAGGTGATCATGGGCCTGTGCCTGCTGTCGTACGGGGTCAACCTGTTCATCTTCAGCATGGGTAGCCTGTTCATCGGCAAGGAACCGATCATCAAGGACGGCGTGCCGCAGGACCTGCTGCACTATACCGACCCGCTGCCGCAGGCCCTGGTGCTCACCGCCATCGTCATCAGCTTCGCCATGACCGCGCTGTTCCTGGTGGTGTTGCTGGCATCGCGCGGCCTGACCGGTACCGACCACGTGGATGGCCGGGAGCGTGACGAATGAGTGGCATGAGCCAACTGATCATCGCGCCCATCCTGCTGCCGCTGGTGACGGCGGCAGTGATGTTGCTGCTGGGCGAGAAACACCGGCAGATCAAGGCCCGGCTGAACCTGCTGTCGACCTTCGCCGGCCTGGCCATCGCGGTCAGCCTGCTGCAGTGGGTGCGCACCCAGGGCCAGGCGGAATCGATCGGTGTCTACCTGCCGGGCAACTGGCCAGCGCCGTTCGGCATCGTGCTGGTGGTCGACCACCTGTCGGCCCTGCTGCTGACCCTCACCGGCATCATCGGTTTCAGCGCCCTGCTGTTTGCCCGCGCCCGCTGGGACGGTGCCGGGGCCAGCTTCCACGCGCTGTTCCAGATCCAGCTGATGGGCCTGTACGGCGCCTTCCTCACCGCCGACCTGTTCAACCTGTTCGTGTTCTTCGAAGTGCTGCTGGCCGCTTCCTATGGCCTGCTGCTGCATGGCTCGGGCCGCGCCAGGGTGCGTGCCGGCCTGCACTACATTGCCATCAACCTGTTCGCCTCGTCGCTGTTCCTGGTCGGCGCAGCGATGCTGTATGGCGTGACCGGCACCCTGAACATGGCCGACCTGGCCCTGAAGATTCCGCTGGTACCGGAGGCCGACCGTGGCCTGTTGCACGCTGGCGCGGCGATCCTGGCCATGGCCTTCCTGGTCAAGGCCGGCATCTGGCCGTTGAACTTCTGGCTGGTGCCGGCCTATGCCTCGGCCAGCGCGCCGGTGGCGGCACTGTTCGCCATCATGACCAAGGTCGGCCTGTATGCGGTGCTGCGCCTGTGGACACTGCTGTTCTCCGGGCAGGCCGGGGCCTCGGCGCATTTCGGTGGTGAATGGCTGGTGTACGGTGGCCTGGTCACCCTGGCGGTGGCGGCGGTATCGATCCTGGCCGCGCAGCGCCTGGAGCGCATGGCTGCCCTCAGCATCCTGGTCTCGGCCGGCACCCTGCTCGGCGCCGTCGGTTTTGCTCAGTCGGCGCTGACCGGTGCGGCCCTGTTCTACCTGGTCAACTCGACCTTGGCGCTGTGCGCGCTGTTCTTGCTCGCCGAGTTGGTTGAACGTTCGCGTTCGGCCAACGAAGCGCCACTTGAGGACGAAGAAGGCGCCATGCCGCCACCGCTGGAGTCACTGCACCCGCCCAAGGGCATCAACCTCGACGATGAGCAAAAGGTGGTGATCGGCCAGATCATCCCGTGGACCATGGCCTTCCTCGGCCTCAGCTTCATCGCCTGCGCCCTGCTGATCATCGGCATGCCGCCGCTGTCCGGCTTTGTCGGCAAGCTCAACCTGATCAGCGCGTTGTTCAACCCACAGGGGTTGGGCGTGCCTCCCGAGCAACCGCTGGGCACGGCAGGCTGGGGCCTGGTGGCGCTGTTGATCCTCTCTGGCATGGCCTCGCTGATCGCCTTCGGCCGCGTCGGCATCCAGCGTTTCTGGAAGCCGGAGGAGCGCCCGTCGCCGGTGCTGCGCCGCTATGAATGCCTCCCCATCGTCATCCTGCTAAGCCTGTGCATCATCCTCAGCCTCAAGGCCGAACCGCTGCTGCGCTACACCCAGGACACCGCCGCCAGCCTGCAGGCCCCCGACGCCTATATCGAAGCCGTGATGGCTGCCCGGCCGGTTCCTGGCCCCACCTCGCTCGACGTACAGGTGCAGCCATGAATCGACTGTTCCCCGCACCGCTGTTATCGGTTTCACTGTTCGGCCTGTGGCTGTTGCTGAACCTTTCGGTCAGCCCCGGCAACCTGCTGCTGGCTACCGCGCTCGGCGTGCTGGCGCCGCTGCTGATGGCGCCGCTGCGCCCGCAGCATGCCCATGTGCGACGGCCGCTGGCCATCGCCCGGCTGATTGGCCGGGTCGGCATCGATGTGATCATGTCCAACCTGCTGGTTGCCCGTGGCGTGCTGCGTGCCGGCAAGCAGCCGCCACGCTCGGCGTTCGTGCACATCCCGCTGGCCCTGCGCGACCCGCATGGCCTGGCGGCGCTGTCGATGATTACCACGGTGGTGCCCGGCACGGTCTGGTCCGAACTGGCGCTGGACCGCAGCGTATTGCTGCTGCACGTGTTCGACCTGGACGATGAGGCGGCCTTCATCCAGCACTTCAAGGACACCTACGAACGCCCGCTGATGGAGATTTTCCAATGACAGGCCTGCTCGCCAATGCTGTCCTCGCCAGCCTGTTCATCTTCGCCCTGGCCATGGCCCTGGCGCTGATCCGGCTGTTCCGCGGCCCGTCCGCCCAGGACCGGGTGCTGGCGCTGGACTACCTGTACATCCTGGCCATGCTGACCATGCTGGTGCTGGGAATCCGTTATGCCAGTGACACCTACTTCGAAGGTGCCCTGCTGATTGCGCTGTTCGGTTTCGTTGGCTCGTTTGCCCTGGCCAAGTTCCTGCTGCGCGGTGAGGTGATCGAATGACTGAAACCCTGCAACTCCCCTTCTGGCTGGAGCTGGTCACCGCCGCGCTGCTGCTGACCGGCAGCCTGTTCGCCCTGATCGGTGCCGTTGGCCTGTTGCGCCTGAAGGACTACTTCCAGCGCATGCACCCGCCGGCACTGGCCTCGACCATTGGTGCCTGGTGCGTGGCACTGGCCTCGATCATCTACTTTTCCTGGCTCAAGGAAGCGCCGGTGCTGCACGCCTGGCTGATTCCGATCCTGCTGTCGATCACCGTACCGGTAACCACGCTGCTGCTGGCGCGGGCGGCGCTGTTCCGCAAGCGCATGGCAAACGAGCCGGTCCCTGAAGAAGTCAGCAGCGGCCGCGATCGCGGTAACTGAAGAGTCGCCGCCTCAGCCTTGGGCAAGGCGCTGCAACTCGCGCCGGACCATGGCCGCATAAGGCGGCGGGCCGAGGCGGTACAATTCGCCTGCCACCCAGTTCAACCAGGCGCCTTGCAGTTCTTCGCGCCTGGCCAGCAAACGCTCGGCCTCGGCCACGGCATCTGCCTGGTGCTGCCGATGGAACTCGGCACGCGTTGCAGGCGCGTCGTCACTGTGGGTCATTCACTGGCCTTGAAGGTGGTCAGCTCACCTTTGCGCCATTTGGCAACCTTGCCGGTCACCGCCTTGAGCAACTTGCCAAGGCCTTCCTGCACTTGTTGCTGCGCGGCGAACACCAGCATCACACCGTGGCCTTCACGGAACACGATGCCCTCGCCTTCAGGTACCGACACGAAGGCGTAGTCGCCCACACCATATACATTCAGCTTGATATCGCGAAAGCGCATTTCCAGTTTGCCGCCTTCGCGGCTGGGCAGTACGGCGGCGCGAAAGTGGTCGCCGACCTTCAGCTCCAAACGCTGCTTGTCATCGACCACCAATGCACTTTCGGTATCGATTTCGGCCATGTACAGGCCTTCGGGATTCTGTTCGGTGACATAGACAAAGCGACCCTGAAACAGCTGGGCCAATTTACCGCGCAAGTCGCCCAGGGCGAACAACGCATGGGTATCAAGAGTGCTGACTGCCAATGAAGTAATCCTCAACCGGTTACAACCCGCCCTCACCCAAGTTCGGTGAGACACGGTCATTTCTATCGATAGGCGAAAAGAGTAATAAAACGATATGCGAAATGTCTGTGCCCGCTGGCGATGCAGCGCGCAGGATTCTTTACTCTGGCTTGCCAGATATGGCCACATACAGGCTTTCGGCATATTCCCGATTCGGGAAGCGTAATGCCTGACAGCAAAACCGCCAGGAAAGATGCGGCAGGCAATGCCAGAGCGCACGTGACAACCGGCCCTGCAATTCATCAGCGCATTACTGGGGGAAGAATATGCACGAAAACACCGAAATCCGTCGAGAGGCAAAGTGCATTTCTTGCAGGAGATCGCCCTGAACGACACTCCGCTCGCTCGCCGGAAGCACTCAGTGTGCTCAGGCGGCCAGGCCCTTCTTCAACTGCTGCTGCCAGGCCGCCTGGCACTCCAGCGCCTCTTCGCGCGTGGCGAATGCGGTACCACGGCGCTCGCCATTGACCAGCACCACCCAGCAGATACGTTTACCCAGCGCCCGCAGTGTGGCCGGCACACCCGAACCAATCATCACGGCTACATCGACGCGGCTATTCATCATTCCCTCCGGAATTTAATTAGCACCCTAACGATAAAGCCATGATACGCCTGCTCGCGGCGTGGAAACAGCGCATCCCGGTACAGCAGTGTTACCTGCGGGGCAACAAAACCGCCGCCGGCAAGAAACGCAAAAAGCCCCAGGGATCGCTCCGTGGGGCTTGGCGCACCGCGCGGGGTTACACCTGGCGCTGGTGGCGGTCGAGCTGCTCGTGGCGCTCCTGGGCTTCGATGCAGTACTTGGTGGTCGGGCTGATCAGCAGACGCTTCAGGCCGATCGGCTCACCGCTGTCATCGCACCAGCCGAAGCTTTCGTCGGCAATACGGTCCAGGGCCATTTCCAACTGCGGCAGCAGGCGCTGGTCGCGGTCGATGGCATTCACCAGCCAGCTACGCTCTTCTTCGACCGAAGCCACGTCGGCAGGGTCCGACGGGGTGTCCAGGCCTTCGATGGTGGCACGGCTCAGCTCGATGCGTTCATGGGTTTCGACTTTCATCGCCTGCAGCAGGCCAGCGAAGAAAGCCAGCTGGTCAGCGTTCATGTAGTCATCGGCCGACATGGCCAGCAACTGTTCCTTGGTCATCGAATTCTCTATGAAAAAATGTGCATTTGGGCGATTCGGGTGCCGCCGACGCCTTGGCATCGGCAGCGGAATTCTTCAAGCGCCAACCGGCACTCTTTTACAGGGGGCGGCAGTCTAAGGCGCTGCGTCGCGTGGAGCAACTGCAAATGGGTGTGAATTTGCTTCTATTGCTCGGAATCCGCTGGTCGGTGCAAAGAAGATGCTTGGTAGGGGCCGTGGAGCATGGCGGGGAATTGGGCCAGGGCCGCTAGGTGCTCGCCACAGCATTTGCAGCGTCTGGAAGATCGAGCGCCGCCCGCGCGGCGCATCGCGAGCGAAGCTCGCTCCTACATCTGTTTCGGGCCAGTCGATCCTGAGGCAGAGGCGCGCGGCCCTTTGGTGTCCACCTCGATATCGTGAGGAACAAACAAGGCGGTCGCGCGCGTTGGCGCAGGCGTTACTGGCCCAAAACAAATGTAGGAGCGAGCTTCGCTC
>NZ_JAMBDI010000061.1:0-22124 GCF_036858055.1 Pseudomonas sp. SF2
GCTCGCGATGCGCCGCGCGGGCGGCGCTCGATCTCACAGGCGCCGAACATCTCACGACATACGCCTCCCACAGAGGCCCCTACACTTTCCAGACCTGCTCCTCTGTCCAGCCCAGCTCGGCAAAATCCCCTGCCCGCAACCCCGCCTCTTCCTCGCAGAAAAACTCATCCAGTTGCGGCGGCCTCACCGCCGTATCACTGAGCATCGCATGCACCTGCCCGCGGTGATGCACCTGGTGCTCGAACAGGTGCGCCAGCAGGCGCAGCCGTTGCTCGCGCTGTACCCGCTCGGGGCGCACGATGTTCACATAGCGCCCCAATTCAGCATCGCGCAGGCCCCGGCAATAGGTGATCAGCCGGTGATCGGCCTGGGCCTGCTCGGCATGCAGGTCGGTGCAGGTGGCGAAGGGCTGTTCCGGCTCGAAGAAACGCTCGCCGTCAGCGTCAGGCAGTTCGCCGCGCTGCTCGCACTCGAGCATGTGCAGGTAGAACCAGTCCACCGTCAGCAAGTGGTTGAGGGTGGCCTTGATCGACGGGAAAAAGCTGCAGCGCGGGGCGACGAACTCGTCCTGGGTCAGTTGCAGGCAGGCCTTGTACAGGCGGTGGTTGGCCCAGCCATTGTTGTAGGCCTGGGTCAGCAGATGATGCGACAGCGGCTCCATGGTTCGGCTCCTTTTCAGGCGAAGCGTTGCAGTTGCATCTCCCGTAGCCGGCTCAGGGTCCGTTGGTACGGGAACGCCAGATACCCTTGAGTGTAGAGGGCATCCAGCGGCACCTGTGCCTCCAGGTACAACGCCACGCGGCGGTCGTAGCATTCGTCGACCAGGGCAATGAAGCGGCGCACCGCGTCGTCCTTGGGCGACAGCGCCGGCAGTTCGCGGTCGCCCGCCACCACCCGCGCCGCAGCATCCTCGGTGCCACGGGCAATGCGCCCGGCCCGCTGTTCCCCACCCAGCGCAGGAATGCCCGACACCAGGATGGCCGGGAAACGGTCGCACAGGGCCATGAACTCCATGGCCGCCAAGGGTTGTTCGCACAGGTCGGTGAAGCGGCACCAGATGGCCTGCGCGCTGCGCCGCACCACCTGCACCTGCCGGGAGCCGATGGCCAAGGGCTGATCGTGGCCCGCATCGCTCGGGCTAAGCTGGCGGAACACCTCGCCCAGCTGGCTGGCCTGCCCCGCTTGCGCCACCCAGTAGCGCTGGCGCTCGGCACCGGGGTGCAGGCGGTGGTCCTGCTCGCCGGCTACCGGCAGTACCTGCATGTGCCGCTGGATGGCGGCGATGGCCGGCAGGAAACGCTCGCGGTTGAAGCCGTCACGGTAGAGCTGCTCGGGTGGCTGGTTGGAGGTGGCGACAATCACCACGCCTTGGTCGAACAGGACCTGGAACAGGCGGCCGAGGATGATCGCGTCGCCAATGTCGTTGACGAACAGCTCGTCGAAGCACAGCACGCGAATCTGCCCGGCCAGCTCCCCGGCCAGCGCCAGCAGCGGGTCGGCGGTGCCGTTGAGCTGGAACAGGCGCTGGTGGACCCAGGCCATGAAGTGGTGGAAATGCTGACGCCGGCTGGGTACCCGCAAGCAGCGGTGGAACTGGTCCATCAGCCAGGTCTTGCCGCGACCGACCGGGCCCCAGAGGTAGATACCCCGGGTGGGGCGGCCCTGCTCGACAGCCTGGAAACAGGCCTGCAAGGCCTCGACGGCACGGGCCTGGGCAGGGTCGGCGACATAACCCTGGGTGCTCAGGGCCTGCTGGTAGAGGGAATGGGGATCGATAACCATGCGGCATTCTACACGGCTGACACCCCGCGGACCTCGCAGGAACAACCGTCTGCCCCAAATTCAAAAGGCTGCCGCTCCCACAGGGGGCCGCGTACAACAGTAAGTAATCAGGCGTCGCCCAAGCCTACCTTGAGCAGCGCGCCGTCCTTGTCATCGGTCAGCACATACAGGTAGCCATCCGGCCCCACCCGTACATCGCGGATACGCGCCTTCAGCTCACCCAGCAAACGCTCTTCATGCACCACCTTGTCGCCATCCAGCTGCAGGCGGATCAGCTCCTGGGTCGCCAGCGCACCAATGAACAGGTTGTGGTCCCAGGCCTTGAACGTGGGGCTGTCGTAAAACGCCATGCCGCTGATGCCTGGCGATTTCTCCCACACATGGTGTGGGTCGACCATGCCCTGCACATGCTTGCCCTTGGCCTCGGGGATGGGCAGAAGCGAGTAGTTGATGCCGTGGGTCGCAATCGGCCAGCCATAGTTCTTGCCGGGCTCGGGAATGTTGATCTCGTCGCCGCCACGCGGGCCGTGCTCGTGGGTCCACAGCTTGCCGGTCCAGGGGTTGAGCGCGGCGCCTTGCTGGTTGCGGTGGCCGAACGACCAGATCTCTGGCCGCACGTTGTCCTTGCCGACGAAGGGGTTGTCCCTGGGCACCTCGCCGTCCGGCAAGATACGCACGATCTTGCCTTGCAGTTTGTCCAGGTCCTGGGCAGTCGGGCGCTGGTTGTTCTCGCCAAGGGCGATGAACAGGTAGCCGTCGCGGTCGAACACCAGGCGCGAGCCGAAGTGGTTGCCCTCCGACAGCTTGGGCTGCTGGCGGAATATCACGCTGAAGTTTTCCAGCCGGGCGCGGTCCTGGGACAACTGGCCACGACCGACCGCTGTGCCGGCCCTGCCATCACTGCCCTCTTCGGCGTAGGACAGGTAGACAGTGCGGTCCTTGGCGAACTCCGGCGACAGCACCACATCCAGCAGGCCGCCCTGCCCCTCGGCCCAGACCTTGGGCACACCGCTGATCGGCGGGCCGACCTTGCCTTCGGCATTGACCACCCGCAGGTTGCCGGCGCGCTCGGTGACCAGCATGTCCTTGCCGCCCGGCAGGAATGCCAGGGCCCAAGGGTTGCGCAGGCCATCGGCCACTGTGCTGACGGTCAAGGTGCCTTCTTCACTGCGGAACTGCTGTTCGGCCGCCGCCTGCGCCAGCAGGGGCAGCAGTGCGGCGGTGGTCAGGGTGACAAGCCAGGGTGCTCGAAGCATGCAGGATTCCTTTCGTAGGGCGGTCAAGGCGCGCGCGGGTTGCCGCGGGGTGGTCGAGTGGGCTCCAGGTTCGGGGTTTGCTGCTGGCGGCGCAGGTTGTCGCCGTTGCCGATGCCGCGGTTGTCCAGGGTTGGCGTGCGCTGGTACGGGTCGGTGGACGGGCCGCGCACCGGCGGTGTGGCCGGCATGCTGCCCTGGCGGCTGTTGGGGTTGGCGCGCTGGATCGGGCTGTTGTAGGGGTTGTTGTTGCCGGCGGCGAGTTGCAAGGGCGGTTCGGGGGCCGCTTGCACAGGCAGGTACAGGGCCAGGCCGAGGGCCAGGATGGGCAATGTCGGGGTCATGCTTCACCTCCTGTACGAAAATGCCGCGCCTGGTGGGTTTGATAGCCTAAGGCGCGAAGGGTTCGCGGCAAAAGTGTGAATATGGGGGGAGATGATTCCTGATGTTTCAGTATGGGCCTTGGGGGCTGCTGCGCAGCCCTTTAGCGATACAAGGCCGCTCCCTGTGGAGCAGCCTTGTGCTGCGAATGGGCCGTAAAGCGGCCCCAGGTTACTGGCCCTTGTCCACCTTGTGCCGCGCCGCATACAGGCACAGCATTTCCATCGCCAGGGTGGCCCCCGCCAGCGCGGTGATGTCGGCATGGTCATAGGCCGGCGCCACCTCCACCAGGTCCATGCCCACCAGGTTGATGCCGCGCAGCCCGCCGAGGATCTCCAGCGCCTGCACCGTGCTCAACCCGCCGCACACCGGCGTGCCGGTACCGGGCGCGTAGGCCGGGTCGAGGCAGTCGATATCGAAGGTCAGGTACACCGGCCGCTCGCCCACCCGCTGGCGAATCGCCGCGATTACCGCCTCGGTGCCCTGCCGGTGCACCTGGCGGGCGTCGAGGATGGCAAAACCCTGGCTGTCGTCATTGGTGGTGCGCAGGCCGATCTGCACCGAGCTGGCCGGGTCCACCAGGCCTTCGCGGGCCGCATGCCAGAACATGGTGCCGTGGTCGATGCGCTGGCCTTCCTCGTCCGGCCAGGTGTCGCTGTGCGCATCGAAGTGAATCAGCGCCAGCGGACCATGGCGGCGGGCATGGGCCTTGAGCAGCGGGTAGCTGATGAAATGGTCGCCGCCCAAGGTGAGCATGGCGCAGCCTGCTTGCAGAATATGCGTGGCATGGGCCTCGATGCTGTCCGGTACCGACTGCGGGGTGCCGCTGTCGAAGGCGCAATCGCCATAGTCGATCACCGCCAGGTGGTCGAACGGGTCGAACGCCCACGGCCAGTGCCGGGCCCAGGCCTGCTGCACCGAAGCGGCGCGGATCGCCCGTGGGCCGAAGCGCGCACCAGGGCGGTTGCTGGTGGCAGTATCGAACGGCACACCGCTGACCACCACATCGACGCCACGCAGGTCACGGCTGTAGCGGCGGCGGGAGAAACTGGTAATGCCGGCGTAGGTACTCTCCGCAGCGGTGCCATACAGGCTGTCGCGGGTCATGGCCTGGTCGTTGTTTGCTGCTTGCTCCACGGTCGGGCTCCTTTGTCGTCATGGGTTACTGGCGGCTGCGGAACGCGGTCCACAGGCGGTTGCGCTGGCGCAGGTCGGCCAGGGCCATGCTGCGGTCGGCATACAGGCGCTGGCGCACCGCGGCCGGCGGGTAGATGTCCGGGTCGTTGCGCACCGCTTCATCCACCAGCGGCGTGGCCGCCTGGTTGGCGTTGGCGAAGAACAGCGTGTTGGTCAGCGCGGCCACCGACTCGGGCTTGAGCATGAAGGCGATGAACGCCCGCGCGGCCTCGGGGTGCGGGGCGTCCTTGGGGATGACCAGGTTGTCCTGCCACACCAGCGTGCCTTCGCGGGGGATGCGGTAGATCAGCTCGAACGGCTTGCCGGCGCGGCGCGCCTGGTCGGCGGCCATCGCCGCATCACCGTTGTAGGTCAGCGCCAGGCACACGCTACCGTTGGCCAGGTCGCTGATCTGCCGGCCATTGGCGACGTAGCTGATCGACGGCTGCAGCTGGCTCAGCAGGTTCTGCGCTGCGGCCAGGTCGTCTTTGCTCTGGCTGTAAGGGTCCTTGCCCAGGTAGTTCAGGGCCACGCCGATCACCTCCTGCGGCGAGTCGGGCATGGCGATGCCGCAGTCCTTCAGCCGGCTGGCGTACTCAGGCTTGAACAGCAGGTCGAGGCTGTCCAGCGGCACATCGCCCAGGCGCTGGCGCACGGCCTCCACATTCACCCCCAGGCCCAGTGTGCCCCAGGTGTAGGGCACGGCATGGCGGTTGCCGGGGTCGGCCTCGGCGAGCTTGGCCAGCAGGTCCTTGTCAAGGTTGGCGTAGCCGGGCATGGCCTGGGGGTCGAGTGCTTGCAGGGCGTTGGCCTTGAGCGCCCGGGCCAGCACGGCCGACGACGGCACCACCACGTCATAGCCGCTGCCACCGGTCAGCAGCTTGGTTTCCAGTACCTCGGTGGTGTCGAAGGTGTCGTAGCGGACCTTGTAGCCGGTTTCCTGCTCGAAGCGCTGGAGGGTTTGCGGGGCGACGTAGTCGGCCCAGCTGTAGAGGTTGACGACCTTTTCTTCGGCCTGCAGCGGCAAGGCCAGGACCAGGGACAGCAGGCACAACGATCGACGCATGGCGGACACCTCGGCAAATGGGTGGATGCCGCGAGCATGCCAGCCGGGTTACATTGCAGGAATGGCAAGTTTGCAAAGCTGACATTCATCAGGAGCAATGTAATGCTCGGACAACTGCACGACCCCGACCTGCACCTGCTGCGGCTGTTCGTCACTGTAGTCGAGGCCGGTGGCTTCAGCGCCGCGCAAGGCGTGCTGGGCCTGAGTCAGCCCACCATCAGCCAGCGCATGGCGCAGCTGGAAACGCGGCTGGGCTACCGCCTGTGCAGCCGCGGCAAGGGTGGTTTTCACCTGACGGAAAAAGGCGCGTTGTTGCTGGACGCCGCCCGTGGGTTGCTGCTGAACATCGAGCAGTTTCGCCAGCAGGCCAATGGCGTTGCCGGGCGGCTGCTGGGGACCGTGCGGATCGGCATGGCGGAGCACCAGGACAAGGCGGTAAGCCTGAAGCTGGCGGCGGCCATTGCGGCGTTTCGCAGGCGCGAGGAGGCGGTGCAACTGGAACTGATCAGTGCCCCGCCGGCAGAGCTGGAGCGGTTGTTGCTGGAGCAGCGGCTGGATTACGCCATCAGCTACTTTTCCGGCAACCAGGCAGCCTTCGATTACCAGCCGCTGTTCGAGGAGCGGCAACGGCTGTATTGCGGCAAGGGGCATGTGCTGTTCGGTGAGGCTGGCGTTGGGCGGGAGCGGTTGCTGGCGATGGACCAGGTGCGCCATCCGTACCGGTTGCTCAAGGGCGGCGAGCCGTTCCAGAGCCAGCGCAGCATGGCGGTGGCGGAGCAGATCGAGAGCGTGCTGACGTTCATTCTGTCGGGGCGGCATATTGGCTATCTGCCGTGCCATTGCGCACAGGGGTGGGAGGCTGAAGGGCTGTTGTGGGCGCTGGACCCGGGGCTGGACTTTGTGGTGCCGTTTACCCTGGCCAGGCACCGGGCGCAGGCGGTTGGCGAGGCACAGCAGGCGTTTGCGCAGGATTTGCTGGCGGCGTTTGCCTGACCTGGCCTCTTCGCGGGTGAACCCGCTCCCACAGGGTTCTCACACAGCCTGAGGGCTGCGCCGTGCCTGTGGGAGCGGGTTTACCCGCGAAGAGGCCGGGACAGACAACACCCATCAGTAAGCCATGCTCCAGGTCAGGGTGTAGGTGCGTCCACGCCCCTGGTAGTCATACAGGTACGCCGGCCCGTAGGTTGGCGAGTAGAACAGCGTCGCACGCTGCCCCCAGACCGTACTGTACTGCTTGTCCAGCAGGTTCTGGATGCCGGCGCTGAAGGTGCCGAAGCCGGTATCCTGGCTGCCCAGCAGGTCGAAGGTGGTGTAGCCGTCGATCTCGTGGTCGGCATCGTCCTTCAGGCTGAAGGCATGGTTGGCCTGCAGCCGCGCACTGCGGCCATCGCCCTTCCAGCCGACGAACGCGGTAGCCTTGGACAGCGAGGCATAGCGGGCATCGCGCTTGATCCAGCCGCCATCGACAGCTTCTTCCTCGGAGCGGGTCAGGTGCAGGGTGCCACCGGCTTCCCAACCCGTCTGGAAGTGCCGGGTCAGCGCGCCTTCAAAGCCGAAGTCACGGCTTTTCTGCTCTTCCACATTGATGGTCAGCGTCTGCGAATCGACGTTGATGATCTTGTCCGACCAGATGTAGTACAGCGCCGCCTGGGCGTCCCAGTCCAGGTCGGCATAGCGCCAGCCCAGCTCCACCTGGCGGCTCTTGATGCCGGCCAGCGGGTTGTCGGCCACGCTCAGGCCGGGCTTGCCGTAGTACTTGGCCGGGTCGGGCAGGTCGAAGCCTTCGCCGTAGTTGGTCCATACCTGGTGGCCATTCTTGAAGTCGTAGATGGCACCGACATTGAACAGGTTGACCTGGTAATCGTTGCTGCCGCCCGGCACGCCCTTGAAGTCGCTGACGTCCACGTCCATCTGCTGGCGCCGGGCGCCGCCGGACAAGGCCAGGTTATCGGTGGCATGCCAGTCCAGCTGGGCGTACACCGACACGCCATCGACCCGGTAGCTGGGGTAGCGGGCGGCCTTGCTGTCCTTCTCCAGCTCCAGCCCACCCGACTCGGACGATGTCCGGGCGTTGAAAGTGGTCTGCTCGGCGTTGAAGCGCTCGCGGTCCAGGTCGACGCCGTAGGTCAGCTTCAGCGTATCCCACTGCTTGGCGAACAGGCCCTTGAGGCTGGTGACCTCGAAGTTCTGCTGCGAGGCGGCGAAGTACACCCCGCGCGAGCCGGTGGGCGTGGCGCGGTTGTAGTACGGGAACGGGTAGAAGTTGTCGTCTTCCTTGCGGTACGAGGCCTGCAGGTAGAAGTCCTGGCCCAGCACGTCGGTGTGGTGGTAGTTGGCGTTCAGCAGCAGGCGCCGGGTACGCGGCTCCAGGTCTGACGAGTAGCCGCTGCGCAGCTCGGCGTCTTCCAGGTCGGACGGGGCGTTGTAGTTCAGGTGGGGGAAGTAGATGCCGGTGCTGCCGTGGTTGCCCGAGTCATAGTACTGGGCCAGCAGGTCGAGGCTCTGCTGGTCGTTCAGTTGCATCCCCAAGGTACCGAGCACGTCGATGGTGCGGTTGTACTGCAGGTCGGTCTGGGTGTTGTCGATGAAGATCTGGTCGCCGGCGCCGTCGTAGAAGGCTTCGTTCTGCTCGCCGGAAACCCCCAGCCGGGCATTGACCCGCTCGTTGCCGCCGCTGACCGACTGGGCGAAGCGGGTGGCCAGGTCATCGCTGTTGTTGAAGCCGCTGCTGGCACCGAGCTGGGTCTCGAAGCGCGCCGGGCCGGGTTCGCCCTTCTTGGTCACGATGTTGATGATGCCGCCGGTGGCGCCGCCGCCTTAGATGGCACTGGCACCGGACAGCACTTCGACGCGCTCGACGTTGAACGGCGAAATGCTGTCGAACTGGCGCGACAGGCCGCGCGAGCTGTTCTGGCTGACCCCGTCGATCATCACCAGCACGTTGCGCCCGCGCATGTTCTGGCCGTAGTTGGTGCGCCCTTCCGGCGCCAGGTCGAGGCCTGGCACCAGCTTGCCGATGGCTTCCTTCAGGCTGACGCCGCTGTCGATCTGCTCGCGCAACTGCTGCTGGTCGACCACCCACACGGTGCCGGGGATTTCGCTGATGGCGGTGCTGGTGCGCGAGGCCACGCTGACCTCGATCGGCTTGAGGTTGACCGCTTGCGGCGCGGCGTCGGCCTTACGCAGGGTCACCGTGCGGGCATCACTGAAGTGCCAGCTCATGCCAGTGCCGGCCAGCAACTGTTGCAGGGCCTGCTCGACGCTGTAGCTGCCCTGCAAGGCCGGGCTGGCCTGGCCGGCGACATCGCCGGTGGTGTACAGCAGGTGCAGGCCGGCCTGGTCGGCGAAGGTGGTCAGGGCATGGTCCAGCGGCTGGGCTGGCAGGTCGAGCTGGACCTGGCGAGCCTGGGTCTGGGCCTGTTCGGTGGCGGTCGAGGCCGACGCCTGCAGCGGGCCGACCAGCATGGCCAGGGCACTGCAGGACATCAGGGCATGGTGAAGAGGGCCGCGGCGGCGGTGCAAGGGCTTGAGCATCAGAGGCACGAATGAGCTTCCTGACAAGTCGTAAATGAGAATGGGTTGCTGATCAGTCCCTCTACGACGATCTGGCTGGCAGGAACTTGCAGTGCCAAATGGAAAATATTTTTATTTCTGTGCCGGCCTCTTCGCGGGCTTGCCCGCTCCCACAGGTACACCACAGGATTCAAGATCTGTGGAATACCTGTGGAAGCGGGCAAGCCCGCGAAGGGGCCGACACAGGCGAGTCAATGAACCACGGCCAGCCACGGCAGGTAGGTCACCTTCAGCCCATAGCGCTGTTCAAGTGTCTGCAACAGGGCCTCCGGCTCATCGAGGTCGAACACCCCGCTCACCTCCATCGCCGCGAGCTTGCTGTCCGACAGCACAATGCGCCCATGCCGGTAACGCTCAAGCTCCGCCAGCACCTGCCCCAGCGGCTTGCCGTTGAAGATCAGCTTGCCGCGCTGCCAGGCCATCTGCGTGCCGGCATCGGCCGCTACTGCCAGTTCATGCTCGCCAACCTTGGCCTCACCCTGTGCCAATACCACGCGGCCATCGCGACGCACGCTGAAGGTGGCCGCACGCCCCTGCACCCGCTCACCGGCCGTATCGACCACAAAGGGCCGTGAATCATCGGTGGTCTCGAACAAGGCCTCGCCAGACGCCAGCACCACCCGCCGCTCACGGTCGCTGAACACCACGCTCAGGGCACTGGCGCTGTTCAGCGTCACCCGTGTGCCATCGGCCAGGGTCACCACCTGCCGCTCCCCCACCCCGGTGCGGTAATCCGCCAGCAGCACCGGCGCCTGCTGCCAACCCGCCACACCAACGGCCAACACCAGCGCAGCAGCCACCCCCGCCTGTTTGAGCCAGCCTCGGCAATGGCGCAGGGCCTGGCCGATGTATTTCGCCACCATGCTTTCGGAAACCCCCAGGCGTTGCGCGATCTGCGCCTGGGTCAGGCCTTCGACGCGGTTGAGCAACAGCGCCTGGCGGGCATTGTCGGGCAGTTGCAGCAGCGCCTGGTCGAGAATCTGCAGACGCTCCCGGGCCAGCAACGCCGCCTCGGGTGCCGGCGCCGGGCAGGCCACCTCACCTGCCCGCTCGCAGTCGTCGTGGCTGGCGGCAATGCGCTGCTCGCGGCGCAAGGCATCGATCGCCAGGTTGCCGGCCACGCGGAAGATGAAACTGCGCGCGTGCAGCACCGGCACTGCCTGCTGGTCGATGTTCACCAGCTTCAGGTAGGTTTCCTGCGCGACGTCGGCAGCACGCTGGCGGTCGCTCATGCGCCGGGTCAGGAACTGCAGCAGGTCGTCGTAGTGCTCCTGGAAACTCGCCAGCAGGCCCGACACGGGTGAGGTCAGCATGGGTTTGGGAACAGCCAGTAGGAAAATTTATCGGGCGTTAATGAGAAACAGTATCTTTCATATGGAGGGAGACTTTCAACGCCGACGCGCATTTGCCACACTGCCCATTCGCCCACTCTGGCAAGGTCGCAACCCATGGCTGCCCGTCTGCAACGCTACGCCCGCCTGTTCCTGGTCCTGCTGATGGCCTACGGCCTGGGGGCCTGCGCGCTGTTCCAGGCACGCGACCCGGTCAATATCAGCGTGATCGGTATCGAGCCGCTACCCGGCCAGGAGCTGGAACTGCGCATGGCGGTGAAGATGCGGGTGCAAAACCCCAACGAGGCGCCCATCGACTACAACGGCATCGCCCTGAACCTGGAAGTGAACGGCCAGCCGCTGGCTGCCGGGGTCAGCGACCAGCAGGGGCACATTGGCCGTTATGGCGAAGCAGTGATCGTGGTGCCGGTGAGCATCACGGCGTTTTCCTTCCTGCGCCAGGCCTATGGGCTGGGCCATGTGGATTCGCTGCAGGGCCTGCCCTATGTACTGCGCGGCAAGCTGGCCGGCGGGCTGCTGGGGACCGTGCGCTTCACCGACGAGGGCAGGCTGGACCTGCCCAAAGGCGCCTCCTGGTAAGCGCCCGGCGGGGTGTGATCAACGGTTGGCGCTGGCCGCGGCCATCAGCTTGTTGACTTCGCTGCGCACCATGTTGGCGTATTCGGGCGGCGACATGCCATCCAGTTCGGCGCGCACCCACTCGGCCCATTTGCCTTTGCGCCGTGGCTTTTCGGCGATCAACCGCGCCGCTTCGCCCTTGGCCTTGCCCAGGTTGTTCTGCCACAGCTCGAACAGCCGGGCCTTCTCTGCCTCGATCTGCGCCCGTTCCTCGAAGCTCATGTTGGCCAGATTGAAACTCATGAAGGTACCTGCAGATTTGAAAATGGCCGCTATCTTACACCCAGGTACAGCAACAGCCCAAAGCCGCCGCAACTTTCCCGACGCGCCGGCATCCATTGTTCAAACCACACCTTCGACGAGGACGAGTTCATGGCCCGGAAAAACGCCACGCTGGCCGACAGCGATCAGATCAAGGACCAGGTATTCAGCGAACTGCAGGCGCTGATCGAAGAATCGGAAAAGCTGCTGAACGACAGTGCCGCCCTGGTGGGTGACGAGGCCGAAACCCTGCGCGCGCAGGTAAGCCTCAAGCTACGCCAGGCGCGCCATGCCGCCAGCAAGGTACGCAGCAGGGCGCAACCGGTGGTGGAGGCTACCCAGGACTACATCGGCGGCCACCCGTGGCAGACCGTGGCCATTTCCGCGGGCCTCGGCCTGGTAGCCGGCCTGCTGCTGGGCCGTCGCCACTGACGCCAGGGCCGCCTGGTGCGAATCAGGCGGCCTGTGCCAGCGGGATACCGCTGTGGAAGCGCAGCTCCTGGTCCGGTGACTGGATCAGCTCCACCTCCGCTGCGCGCACCAGCTCCACCCGGCGGGCAATGTCTGCCTCATCGCCGTAGTTGTGCGCCAGTTTCAGGTAACCCTGGTAATGGCGCGCTTCGCTCTTCAGCAGGCCGTGGTAGAAGCGGCCCAGTTCCTCATCCAGGTGCGGCACCAACGCGGCAAAGCGCTCGCAGCTGCGCGCCTCGATAAATGCCCCCACCACCAGCGTATCCACCAGCTTGACCGGCTCGTGGGCGCGCACCAGGCGCCGCAGCCCCGACGCATAACGCCCCGCCGACACCGGGCGCAGCGGCACGCCACGGCGCTTCATCAGGCGCAGCACCTGCTCGTGGTGCACCAGCTCCTCGCGGGCCAGGCGCGACATCATGTTGATCAGATCAAGGTGGGTGTTGTACTTGGCGATCAGGCTCAGGGCGGTGCTGGCAGCCTTGAATTCGCAGTTCTTGTGGTCGATCAGCAGGGTTTCCTGGTCGGCGAGCGCCGCTTCGATCCAGGCATCTGGCGTCGGGCAACCAAGAAAGGCGTCGATTTCGGGGATCAGGGACATGAGCGTGCAACCACATTGAACCAGGCAGGGCCGGCGATTATACCGGCGGCGGCGGGCGGCGCCAGTGACTATGCTTGATGTACATCAAGCGCCAGCGGGGGAAGCGCCGACTATAGTCAGGCATTGGTCGCCACCTTTGAAGGGAGCTAACGCCCATGCAAGCCGTCCGCAGCATCCTCGTCGTTCTCGACCCCGAGCACGCCCACAGCCGGGCACTGACCCGGGCCAAGCTGATCGCCGGCCTCACCGGCGCGCGCCTGCACCTGCTGATGTGCGACAGAAGGCATGACCACAGCGCGTTGCTGAGCCTGCTGAGCAGCCAGTTGCATGATGACGGGTACGACAACGTCACCCATGAAGAGGCCTGGCGCGACAACCTGCACGACACCATCATCTACGTGCAGCAAGCCGAGGGCTGCGAGCTGGTGATCAAGGAGCACCGCCCGGACAACCCGCTGAAAAAGGCCCTGCTCACCCCAAGCGACTGGAAGCTGCTGCGCCAGTGCCCGTGTGCCGTGCTGATGGTCAAGAGCGAGCGGCCATGGACCGGCGGCAAGGTCCTGGCTGCGGTGGACGTAGGCAACCAGGACGAGGACCACCGCCGCCTGCATGCCAGCATCATCGACCATGGTTTCGAGATTGCCAAACTGGCCAAGGGCGAGCTGCACGTCATCAGCGCCCATCCCTCGCCGATGCTGTCGGCGTCGGACCCGGTGTACCAGTTGACCGAAACCATCGAGAAGCGTTACCGCGAGGCGTGCAAGGCATTCCAGGCCGAGTACGGCATCAGCGACGAGTGCCTGCATGTGGCCGAAGGGCCGGCTGATGTACTGATCCCGTATACCGAGCAGAAGCTCGATGCGGTGGTGACGGTGATCGGCACCGTGTGCCGCACGGGGATTTCCGGGGCGTTGATTGGCAATACCTCGGAAGTGGTGCTGGATTCGCTGGAAGGGGATGTGCTGGTGCTCAAGAGCGAGGAGGCAATTGCCCATCAGGCGGAATTGGCCCGCGGCTGAATTTGCGGACACAGGATTCCTTGAAATTGCAGGGCCCCTGTGGGAGCGGGTTTACCCGCGAAGGCGGCGGTAAGTCCAACGACGCATTCGCGGGTAAACCCGCTCCCACAGGGATTTCTTACAAGAAACCTCTAGGCCAACGCCTCCCGCACCTTCGGGTCCAGGCCCTCCCCTGCATTGGCCTCGGCCCATTGCGCCAGCTGCCGGCGCATTGCCGGCGTCCAGAAGCTCTGCAGATGCTGCCGTACCCCTTGCACCGCCAGCGCCCGGTCTGGCTCGCTGTCAAAGTAATGGGCAATCTGGTTGGCCATCTTGACCAGGTTCTCACTACTCATCGGCGCACCTCGGTTTTCTCCGCAATACGGCGTTCCTTCAGCAAGCGCCGCTGCTCGTCACTGAAGTCCTGGTAGCGCTTCTGCCACTGCGAAGGCTGGAACACCTTCACTACCTCCACCGCCGTCACCTTGTACTCAGGGCAGTTGGTGGCCCAGTCGGAGTTGTCGGTGGTAATCACGTTCGCCCCCGATTCAGGGAAGTGGAACGTGGTGTACACCACCCCCGGCGCCACCCGCGTGCTGACTTTGGCGCGCAGCACGGTCTGCCCGGCACGGCTGCCGATGCCGACCCAGTCGCCATCCTGGATGCCACGGCTTTCGGCGTCGGTCGGGTGAATTTCCAGGCGGTCGGCGTCATGCCAGGCGACATTGGCGGTGCGCCGGGTCTGGGCGCCGACGTTGTACTGGCTGAGGATGCGCCCGGTGGTCAGCAGCAGCGGGTAGCGGGTGTTGACCTTCTCGTCGGTGGGCACGTAGCCGGTGAGCATGAAGCGCCCCTTGCCGCGCACGAACTGGTCGATGTGCATGGTCGGCGTGCCATCGGGCGCGGCGTCGTTGCACGGCCACTGCAGGCTGCCGTGGCGGTCGATCTCGGCGTAGCTGACGCGGTGGAAGGTAGGCGTCAGGCGGGCGATCTCGTCCATGATCTCGGACGGGTGGCGGTAGTTCATCGGGTAGCCCAGGGCATTGGCCAGGGCCACGGTCGCCTCCCAGTCGGCCTTGCCGGCCAGCGGTTCCATGACCTTGCGCACCCGCGAAATGCGCCGCTCGGCATTGGTGAAAGTGCCGTCCTTCTCCAGGAACGAGCTGCCCGGCAGGAACACATGGGCGAACTTGGCCGTTTCGTTGAGGAAGATGTCCTGCACCACCACGCACTCCATGGCCAGCAGGGCCGCGGTGACGTGCTGGGTGTTGGGGTCGCTCTGGGCAATGTCCTCGCCTTGGCAGTACAGGGCCTTGAAGCTGCCGTCCAGCGCCGCCTCGAACATGTTGGGGATGCGCAAGCCCGGGTCGGGCTGCAAGGTCACGCCCCAGGCACGCTCGAACTCGGCGCGCACACCTTCGTTGGAAATGTGCCGGTAGCCGGGCAGTTCGTGGGGGAACGAGCCCATGTCGCACGAGCCCTGCACGTTGTTCTGCCCGCGCAGCGGGTTCACCCCTACCCCTTCACGGCCGATGTTGCCGGTGGCCATGGCCAGGTTGGCGATGCCCATCACCGCGGTACTGCCCTGGCTATGCTCGGTGACGCCCAGGCCGTAGTAGATGGCCGCGTTGCCGCCGGTTGCATACAGGCGGGCGGCGGCACGGATCTGCTCGGCAGGCACGCCGCAGACCGGGCCAAGCACTTCGGGGGCGTTTTCCGCCTGGCTGACGAAGTCGCGCCAGCGGACGAAATCCTCGGTTTCGCAGCGGGCATCGATGAAACGCTGGGCCAGCAGGCCTTCAGTGACGATCACGTGGGCCAACGCATTGAGCATGGCCACGTTGGTGCCCGGGCGCAGTTGCAGGTGCAGCTCGGCGCGGGCATGCGGCGAATCGACCAGGTCGATGCGCCGGGGGTCGATCACGATCAGTCGCGCGCCCTGGCGCAGGCGGCGCTTGAGCTGCGAGCCGAATACCGGGTGGGCGTCAGTAGGGTTGGCGCCGATCACCAGCACCACGTCGGCCTGCATCACCGAGTCGAAGCTTTGCGTACCGGCCGACTCGCCCAGGGTCTGCTTCAGGCCATAGCCGGTAGGCGAATGGCATACCCGTGCGCAGGTGTCGACGTTGTTGTTACCGAACGCCGTGCGCACCAGTTTCTGCACCAGGTAGGCTTCTTCGTTGGTGCAGCGGCTGGAGGTGATGCCGCCGATGGAGTCGCGGCCGTACTTGAGCTGGATGCGGCGGAACTCGCTGGCGGCGTAGGTCACCGCCTCGTCCCAGCTGACTTCCTGCCACGGGTCTTCCAGGCGCTTGCGGATCATCGGCTTGGTGATGCGGTCCGGGTGGGTGGCGTAGCCCCAGGCAAAGCGGCCCTTGACGCAGGCGTGGCCGTGGTTGGCACCGCCGTTCTTGTCCGGGACCATGCGCACCAGCTGGTCGCCCTTCATTTCAGCGCGGAACGAGCAGCCGACGCCGCAATAGGCGCAGGTAGTGATGACCGCACGCTCGGGTTGGCCCAGCTGCACCAGGCTCTTTTCCGTCAGGGTCGCGGTCGGGCAGGCCTGCACGCAGGCGCCACACGACACGCACTCGGAAGCGAGGAAGTTTTCACCCCCCGCCGCTGCCACCCGCGATTCGAAGCCGCGCCCGGTGATGGTCAGGGCGAAGGTGCCCTGGATGTCCTCGCAGGCACGCACGCAGCGGCTGCAGACGATGCACTTGCTCGGCTCGTAGTCGAAATACGGGTTGGATACATCCTTTTTCTCGGCCAGGTGGTTGGCGCCGTCGTAGCCGTAGCGCACCTCGCGCAGGCCCACCTGGCCAGCCACGGTCTGCAGCTCGCAGTTGCCGTTGGCCGAACAGGTCAGGCAGTCCAGCGGGTGGTCGGAGATGTAAAGCTCCATCACGTTGCGGCGCAGGCCGGCCAGGCGCGGCGTTTCGGTGTGTACGACCATGCCTTCGCTGACCGGGGTGGTGCAGGAGGCCGGGTAGCCGCGCATGCCTTCGATTTCCACCATGCACATGCGGCACGAGCCGAAAGCTTCGAGGCTGTCGGTGGCGCACAGTTTGGGGATGCTGGTGCCGAGCATGGCCGCGGCACGCATCACCGAGGTACCGGCGGGCACAGTGATGGCACGGCCATCGATGCTCAGGCTGACCTGTACCTCGCTGTCACGGGCCGGGGTGCCGAGGTCGCTGCTTTTATCAGAAGCGGGGTCGAAGAAATTGATCACTGTGCGGCCTCCGTGTGGGTCAGCCCGAAATCGGCAGGGAAGTACTTGAGGGCGCTGGCCACCGGGTAAGCGGTCATGCCGCCCATGGCACACAGCGAGCCGTATTGCATGGTGTCGCACAGGTCACGCAGCAACAGGGCCTGGTCATGCCGCTCGGTCATGTCGCTGGTGGCGATCAGCCGGTCGACCACTTCCATGCCCCGGGTCGAGCCGATGCGGCACGGGGTGCACTTGCCACAGGACTCTTCGGCACAGAACTGCAAGGCGAAGCGCGCCATGCTGGCCATGTTCAGGGTGTCATCAGCCACCACCACACCACCATGGCCGAGCATCGCGCCCATGGCGGCGAAGGCTTCATAGTCCAGCGGCGTGTCGAAGTGGCTGGGCGGCACCCAGGCACCGAGCGGGCCACCGACCTGCGCGGCCTTCAACGGCCGGCCACTGGCCGTGCCGCCGCCATAGCCTTCCACCAGTTCGCGCAGGGTCAGGCCAAAGGCGCGTTCCACCAGGCCGCCCTGGCGGATGTTGCCGGCCAGCTGGAACGGCATGGTGCCCAGCGAGCGGCCCATGCCGAAGTCGCGGTAGAACGCCGCACCCTTGGCCATGATGATGGGTACCGAGGCCAGGGTAAGCACGTTGTGCACCAGCGTCGGCAGGCCGAACAGGCCCTGCAGCGCCGGTAGCGGAGGCTTGGCGCGGACGATGCCGCGCTTGCCTTCGATGGATTCGAGCAGTGCGGTTTCTTCGCCGCAGATATAGGCGCCGGCGCCGACCCGCACTTCCAGGTCGAAGGCCAGGCCGCTGCCGGCCACGTCGCTGCCGAGGTAGCCGGCGTCGCGGGCGATGGCGAAGGCCTGGTCGAGCGCGCGGATGGCGTCGGGGTATTCCGAGCGCACATAGATGTAGCCCTTGTCGGCCCCCACGGCGAGGCCGGCAATGATCATGCCCTCGATCAGCAGGAACGGGTCGCCTTCCATCAGCATGCGGTCGGCGAAGGTACCGGAGTCGCCCTCGTCGGCGTTGCACACCACGTACTTCTGCCCGGCCCCGGCGTCACGCACGGTGCGCCACTTGATGCCGGCCGGGAACGCCGCACCGCCGCGGCCGCGCAAGCCGGAATCGAGCACGGCGGCGACCACTTCGGCACCGTCCAGGGCCACGGCCGCTTCAAGGCCGGCAAAACCGCCATGGGCGCGGTAGTCGTCCAGCGACAATGGGCGGGTGATGCCGGCGCGAGCGAACAGCAGGCGTTGCTGGGTCTTGAGGTAAGGGATGTCTTCGACCGGCCCCAGCGCCAGCGAGTGGCCTCCGGGTTCGCCGGGCTCACCGGTCAAGGCGTCGAGCAAGGACGGCACGTCTTCCGGGGTGAGCGGGCCGAAACCCAGGCGCCCTTGCGCGCTGTCGCACTCCAGCAACGGCTCCAGCCAGTACAGCCCGCGGGAGCTGGTGCGCTGGATGTCCAGCGGCAGCTGGCGGCGCTCGGCCTCGCGCTGCAAGGCATCAGCGACCTGATCGGCACCCACGGCACGGGCTACCGAATCGCAGGGGATATACAGCTTCAGCATGCTGCGTCCTCCCGGCAAGCGTTGACCAGTGCGCGCAGGCGCTCAGGGGTAAGGCGCGCATGCACCTGGCCGTCCAGTTCCAGCGCTGGCGAGCAGGCACAGGCGCCCAGGCAGTACACCGGGCGCAGACTGATGGCGCCGTCGGCGCTGGTGCCATGGTCGTCCAGCGCCAGCTGTTCGCGCAGTTGTGCGGCCAGTGCCTCGGCGCCCCGGCTCTGGCACGACTCGGCGCGGCACAGGCGCAAGGTGTGGCGCGCCGGTGGCGTGGTGCGGAAATCGTGGTAGAAGCTGATCACCCCGCGTACCTCGGCCAGGCTGAGGTTCAAGGCATGGGCAATTTCGGCGACAGCGGCATCGGGGATGTAGCCGATGTCGTGCTGGATGGCATGCAGGATCGGCAACAGGGCGCCGGGGGTATCCTTGTCACGGGCCAGAATGCGGTGGATCACAGGCAGGTGGAGCAATTCATCAGGCATACAGCGGACCTCGGCATCACGGACCCTGCCTGAATTGTTGTGAGGGCAGGTATCCGGCGTGTTCTGCTGCGGCGCGCCGGCCACGTCACGGTTGCGTGGTGCCAGCGGCCTCCTCGCCTACGGCCGCACGTCTGCGCGCGCTGGTCCGAAGGCATCCTGCAAGCATGGCACTTGTGGCGTCGAGGGGTTGCGTGCGAACGACCAGGCGCATCCTGAAACCGACGCGGGCTGTTTCTGGCCTTATTCTGCTGCGCTGTCGCTTAGAGAACTGAATTCGCAAGCGGCCCACGTAACCTGTGGGAGCGGCTTTAGCCGCGAAGAATCCAACGCGGTGCATGGCACCGGCTGCGCCGGTGTTCGCGGCTAAAGCCGCTCCCACAGGGTCCCTGCCAATTCAATGAGTTATGTGCAGTCCCATGAATGCATGGTATGCCCAAGGCTTCAAGGCTGCACGGCTTTGTCGATCAGTGCTTGCCTTCCACTGCCTTGGCCGTCTCGATCAGCTTGTCGAACTTGCGGTTCAGTTGAGCAGAGCGCTTGTCACTCTCGGCTCGCGCCTTGATGTTCTTCTCCGAGCTGGCCTTGTCGGCGATGGTCACCACCGTCCAGTCCCGGTCCTTGGACACCCAATACACCAGTTCGCCGTCCGCGGAAAACGCCTCGAGCCGGCCGCCGCTATTCGGCACAGGCTTGGCCTGCCTGGTCATCGGCAACAGTTGCTGGACCCGCGCCTCGTCGGTGCTGGCCAGCCGCACCTCCACCTGGCGAAGCTGGTCGGCCTCGTTGAACGATGCCTTCACTTGCGTGATGGCAATACCGCCCAGGTTGTAATTGCCCTTCGGGTCATTCCCCTGAAAGAACTCGGTAGGCACCTGGTAGTGATAGCCGGTGAAATGCTCAACCTCATCGAACTGCTGCTGCAGAATGGCAATGGCCTGGGGCTTGGGCATGCCCAGGGTGAACTGGCCGACTTCCAGCGCCGACCAGGCTTGCAGGGGGAAAAGCGCGCAGGCGAATGCCAGAGGTAGGGTCCGTTTCATCGGTCATCTTCCTTGAAATGAGCCTTGCAACCTAACCCCTGCATGCCAATCAGACAATACTGGCAGGGTGCCAAGCCCACCCTGCCAACACCAGGGGGCCAACATCGCCGCCCATGGCTATCGGTTCTTGCGCATACCCATGTGGGCGTCATCCATCAGCGCCTTGGCCATGTCGCAGAGAAAGTGCGAAGCCCAGACCAGCACCGGTTCGTTGTCCATCACCCCGATGAACGACGCTCGCCGAGAGCAGTCCATCAATACCGACGCTTGTTCGATGGCATGGTCGCAGCAGTTTCCCGGTTCTACGCGGAACAGTTTCTTGCCATCCAGCACACCATCCAGGAACGTGGCCGAACCTACGGTCAGGCCCAGTGTGCCGGTGTCGTCATCCATTTCCTTGTCCATCTGAAACCCTCTTGTGAATCTGCCGGCCAGTGCGATTTCCCGGTTGCAGTCGCTGGTAGGAAAACCGCACCACCCAGGCTCGCCAAATTTGAAAGTCAGCCCATCAATGCAATGTATGCACCGGCTGCCTGCCCCTGAGCTGCATCTGCGCAATCGCCGATTCCAGCAGCGTGCGCACAGCCTCCATTTCATGCACGACCGCCAGGGTCATGATCGATGGGTCGGTGGAGAAAGGTGGATCGGAAACGAGTTTCAGCATGACAGCCTCCAGACAATAACAAGTCGGACCGTCGCCAGATCACTTGCAGATGATAGGGTGGCGGCTACATGCGGGCCTGCAAGACCGGGCTTGGAGGTCGATTCCCGGCTGGCCCGAAGACCACCCGCACGCAGCCACCGTTGAACGAAGCCAACAGCAAACTGAGACCAAACCAAGCATCGGGCTTGCAGACCCGGTCGTTGAATTTGCAACGACAAGGCGAGACTAGGGGGCTCAGGTTTCCATCGCAATGGTGAAACGGCTTGAAAAGGATGATTCAGAAATGGACTACGAGGAAGGGGAAAAATCTGATTAGTTCTTGTAGGAACCGATATGAGTTTCTCTAAAAAGACTCAAGATCCGTGTGTGAAGCACAGCGCTTGGCGGTACGCTGTGCTTCTTTCAAATGCTCACTACAACGCCAACCGCGCCAGCCGCTGCAAAGCTCGAATCACCTCCTGATCCTGATTCTCCAGCACATCCGCCTGAATACGCGCGATCACAGCCTTCAGCAATTCGGTCTGGTTCATCGCTGTATGCTGCTGAAGCGCAAGCATGTCCTCCGCCATGTACGGATTGACCTTCATCGACAAGCGCCGAGTAGCATTGGAACGCGCAAGCCCGCGCTGCTCTCGCTGTTCATCCAGCGCCTGCAGGAACGTTTGATGCGCCGCATGCAACTGCCCACACTGCTGCGCCTGCACCAACTGTTGGAAATAGTGGGCAAGAAACAACTTGCGCAAATTTGCCCCCGCCTCATTACTGACCGCATGCATGGCGGCATCGAGTACATCCAGATAGACCGCCGGCAAACGCGCCTCGATCGACTTGAGCTGCTGCTTGCGCGCCTCACGGATGGCCGGTGTGGATTGCGATGGAATGGCGACCACACCATCACAACGGGCGCACACACCCACCAGAATGTCCTTGGCCACCCCTTGGCCATCGCTAAACGGCACATCCCGGCGAGCATAGTGCGTGGGCACCACTGCCTGGCAATGCTCGCAAAGCGCTTTTCCTCTGTCGCCTTCGAAAAAGATCTTCATGATCTGGGTACTCACTGGTGAACGCTGATGAACCAGGTGTCTGGCTCGATGAAAAAGAACTTTATGTACCAACCATCCCGTTTGAGCACATGCACCTCGATGGCTGCGACGACATGGTGAGGGGTACTGACGTGATGAATACCCCTGCATGAGCGAACGACTTCGGCAACCTCACCGGCTGACACTTCCCCTGTAGCCAGCAGGTTCTTTACGTCGATATCCCTGCGTGAAACGTGTTGATACTCCCCTGACTCAAGCGCCGCTATCACCGCTCGCTGAGCCTCCCTGAAGCCGAATTTCATAGCTCATCCCTGTCAATACGAAAATCATCGTACAAAACCCGAATCAAATCTACCGTTTGCCGAGCCTGGGCGACCAGTGGCACCCCGGCCAGCTCAAGACAGCGATCCGGAACACGCATGAACTATGGTCCCATCGACCACAGGGCGGCATAGAGCAATGTAACCAACGCTTTCATGGCCTTTTCCGAGTGCTCGTTCACTCCCACCTCGATTTCGTTGGCCTCAAGCCAGGTGCAGCACCTGCGCGAAGAATCCAACGCGGTG
>NZ_JAMBDI010000061.1:22134-51679 GCF_036858055.1 Pseudomonas sp. SF2
GGCTAAAGCCGCTCCCACAGCGTCCCTGCTAATTCAATGAGTTATGTGCAGTTCTAAGAGAGCTGGCTAGCTCTGGTTCCAGCTATTACGCCATGGAAGTAGACGTCGCCCCGCCTCTTGCCTCACCACCTACGGCAACTGAACGATCGATTCCCCAGACATGAGCCCTGGACGGCCACGTGCCTTTGAGCATGGAGCAGCGTCGCACACCGTACTGACGGTGTTCGCCCAGAGCATGATGGGAACCGTTGAACCCACCTACCCTGCCACCCTGCCAAAGGCGTAATCCTTGAAAACCAACCACCCGATGCCATGGGAGCACTGTACATGCCTATCGACTTCAGACCCGCTCAAGCCTCGGACGCACACGATATTGCACGCTTCTTTCAACTGACATCGGAGGGCATGGCCGATTACATATGGAGCAAGCTTGCCGCACCTGGAGAAGCATTGCTGAGTGTCGGTGCGTCTCGCTATGCCAGGGAACAGGGCGACTTTTCCTACAAGAACTGCCTGATGGCCACTTTCGAAGGGCGCGTCATCGGCATGATGCATAGCTATGCCTTGCGCGAGACCCCTGACAGGCCTGTCGAGACAGACCCGGTCCTCGCGCCTTATTCCGACATGGAAATACCCGACACCTTGTACATATCCAGCCTGGCCCTGGATGAGGCCTGGCGCAGCCAGGGGCTGGGCGCCCAGTTTCTTCGCCACGCCCAGCAGCGCGCTGAGGACTCTGGCCTGGATGGGCTATGCCTGATCGATTATGCAGAAAACCACGGTGCACGCCGCTTCTACGAACGTCACGGTTTTCAGATTGTTAAAACCTGCCAGATCGTTCCACACCCGATGCTGGGCGTAACCGGTGAAGCCTATTTGATGTATCGCCCTACCCACAACGTGCTCGAGAAACAACCATGAACAAGAAACTGACCGTGTTCCGCGAACTGGATATCCAACCGGTGCGCGACCTTCCCTTTTTTGAAGAAGTCGTGGAAGGCACCCCTCATACGCTGACGTCCAAGTACTATCACGATGAACAGCAAGGGCGCATTTCCGGAGAATGGGAAGCCAGCACCGGAGCTTGGCGCATCGACTACAAAGTCTGGGAGTTCTGCCATGTCCTGAGTGGGTGCTGCGTCATCGAGCTTGAAGGTTGCGCCCCCATCACACTGGCCGCTGGCGACACGTTCATTATCGAACCGGGCGCCAAGGGCAAATGGACCGTGCTGGAAGACATGAAAAAGAACTTCGTGATCCTCTTGCCCGCTAACTAGGCAAGGGGTCGCGTTTCATCGAGCGCAGTGCAAGGACAGTTTGCATGCTTGCCGGCTGGCGGCCTATACACTGTTCAGTGTCTGCTTCGGGTCGATAGCGGTCAGTCATGACCATCTGCTTTCGACCCTCGGCTTACCCTTGGCGGAGGGCAGCTAACGGTCAGAAGCAGTCCCTCAACGCGCTGACAAAAAGAGTGACGATCCAGCAGCCCATTCAACTGACCTTGCTGCGATACCAAACGGTCGTCCGTTCACTATCAGCGTGGGATTTTCGTATTTCAAACTGCCGTGATTCGTGCAGGACCTGATTCCAGCTATTGCACCTGTAGCGCTTGGGCGTCTGCTCTGGATTGGCATCACTCATCCAGCGGATCGCTGCTTCCAGTCGAGTCCAGCCACCTTCGGCAAGCTTGGCTTCTGCTTCACGTAAACAGGAGCAGATCCCGCTGTCAGGCCAATCGACCGAGCCGTCCTCCCGTATTCCGTCGAGCGCATTTTCAAATGTCGGGCTCTGTATAAACAACGCCAATTTAGCTCGTGCCTCAACCATGGTCTTGGCCCAACACTGCAAATTCAAACAATGCCGATTGATGGTCTGGTAGCTTTCCTCCAGATAACCATCGGCAGCCTGGCAGCCTGACGCTGACCAGAGATCGAAATGCTCAATGAAGTGGTGAACTAGCTTGTTACGCAGGTCGACCAACGCCTTGATAGCCACCTTCGTTGCCTCATAGTGCTCGACTGGCATTTCCAACTGGTTTCGATAGCTGAACCCGATCTGGTCACCAGCATCGGCTTCCGTCTGTGACTCTTCATTTTGGGGCGACTGGATCAGAAAGCTGTCGGTCAGCATCCCGACCAACATGCCCATGGTTTTTTTCTCGGTACATGCGACCTTCTGCTCACGGAGGGTATGCAGCCGATCCACAGGGCCGCTCAACTCAGCATGCGCGACCATGTCTTTCAGCAGCTGTTCGTATTGTTGCAGACGCAACAGACACCGTCCGAGCTTGCGCTGCACCACAGCTTGAAGGCCAGGTACATCATTTGCGGGCATAGTAGTGACTTCATCCATGATCAACGACTCACGCAAAAATGGCAGGGCTGGAGTAATTCACTGCAATGCGCTGCCCTGCAAGGAGGGTCTGCAATGCGAAAGACTGACGCATTTCAAGCGTGAGTATAGGTTGAGGATCTTTTTACCCGCATCGGTCGGCAGCTAGCCCAGGCGCTCAGGACAATTCAATGGCAATGAGCCTGTTCTGCTGGTGGCGTAACGGCCTGGATCAATACTCGGGTTGAAGCTATACCCTAAGAGTTCAGCTTGGCGATGGACCATACGCCCGCTTAACAACTGGGGAGAACTTCGCGGTGTCGAATCAGCTGGTCATACGCAACATGACCCGTCCCGAACTGGACGAGCTCGTCGATTGGGCTGCCCGTGAGGGGTGGAATCCCGGCGTTCACGATGCCGAGCTGTTCTGGGTTACGGACCCTGCCGCCTTCATCGCAGCGTCCCGGGGCGACGAATTGATCGGTGGCGGTGCCATCACTTCCTACAACGGCGAATTCGGTTTCATGGGTTTTTTCATCGTCCGGCCTGAGTATCGTGGTCAAGGCCTGGGCAATACCCTCTGGCACGCACGCCGCGAGCGACTCCTCGCCCGCCTTCGCCCAGGCGCGAGCATTGGCATGGACGGCGTCTTCGCGATGCAGGACTACTACGCCAAGGGTGGGTTCGTCTTCTCCCATCGCAACCTGCGTTTTCGTGCCAAGGCCACCGAACGCCCGGCGACTTCGCAGGTAGATAATCTGGACATCGTCCCGTTGGCCACCTTCCCGTTCGATGAGGTGGTCGATTACGACCGCACCTGCTTCCCCGCCGCGCGCGCAGCCTTCCTGAGCGGGTGGATAACCCAGGCTGATGCACTCGCCGTGGGTTGCCGACGCGAGGGCAGGCTTAGCGGCTATGGCGTGGCAAGGCGCTGCCGGGAAGGCTACAAGATCGGCCCCTTGTTCGCCGATGACGCCCTTGCAGCCAATGCCCTCTACGCACGCCTGGCAGCATTTGCGCAAGGTCACCCGCTGTTTCTGGATGCCCCGGAGAACAACCCCGCCGCGATGGCGCTCGTGCGCCAACAGGGCATGATCGAGGTTTTCGGCTGCGCACGCATGTACCTCGGCCCGCCCCCGGCGATCGCACACGAACGTGTGTTCGCCGTCACGACCTTCGAGCTGGGCTGATGTCCGTTCGCGATCTCATCGGTTATGGCGGCTGCCTACCCCACCCGCGATGGCCCGGTGAGGCGCGCGTCGCGGTCCAGTTCGTACTCAACATCGAAGAAGGCGCGGAGTCTTGCATCCTCAATGGCGATGCACAGTCGGAGGCCTGGCTTCATGAACTACCGGGCCGCCCGCCGCGCGTGGGGGAACCGGACCTGAGCGTCGAGGGCATGTACGAATACGGATCGCGCGCAGGTGTGTGGCGCATTCTGGAGCTGTTCGGCGCCAGGGGCCTGCCGCTGACCGCCTTCGCCGTTGGCCGAGCACTGGAACTGACCCCGGCGATTGGCCATGCGCTCTACGCTGCCGGGCATGAGATTGCCGGGCATGGCTACCGTTGGCTGGACTATCGCAAGATGCCTGAGGACCAGGAGCGACACCATATCCGCCTTACCATCGACGTGATCGAGCAGACCTGCGGTAAACGCCCCGTAGGTTGGTATACAGGAAGGGTCAGCCAGAACACCCGCCGCCTGCTGCGTGAGGAAGGTGGGTTTCTCTATAGCTCGGACGCCTACAACGATGATCTGCCCTACTGGCTCCCCGGCTCGCCCGCCCACCTTGTGATCCCGTACACACTGGTCAACAATGACGCCCGCTATCTGTTGCCGAATGGTTTCGCCTGCGGTGAAGACTTCTTCCGGCTGCTCAAGGATGCTTTCGACCTGCTGTGGCAGGAGGGTGCGCACCACCCGAAGATGATGAGCGTGGGCCTGCATGGGCGGATCAGTGGCCATGCTGGTCGTGCGATGGCGCTGGCGCGCTTTCTCGATTACGTGCAAGGCCATGACGGGGTGTGGGTCTGCCGGCGCGAAGAGATTGCCAGGCACTGGATAGCCCAGTTCCCCGCCTGAGTGATGGCAACCGATTCCTCAAGCGGGCAGCATAACGCCGCGCTCCTCGAAATATCGGTTCAACGTGGATGCTTCCCCCTCGGGATCAGCCAGCGCGACATAGGTATCCGGCCGCAACAGATAAGTTGCATTTCTGGCAATGCCGGCTTTCTCGTACGCATGCTCCCAAGCGAAAACATGCAGTGCAATGCCGTGCTTTGTGCACCATTGGGCCAGGTCTGCCTTGGCCTCACCGTAAACCTGCACCTGCCACTGAATGGCTGTCAGTGAATCGTAGTTGTCTGCAATGGCCCGTGGCAGCCAAGGCAGACGATCGCCGCCCTGAACCTCACCTGCCTTACCTTGACTCAGCGGACTGTCGCGGTAATCAAGGGACGTTTGCGAAACCACCCGGAACAGGAACTCACGCACGCTCCCGCTCTTGTACGCAACGCTGGCGAAGATCGGCGCGATGCGCGTGCGCACAAAGTCCGCGAACCCGCCCTGAGCGGTAACGAACGTGAACAGTTTGTCGGTTGTTTCCACCAGCTTGCGGGCAAATGCCTGGCGTTCGGTCTGGTAGCTGTCGAGTAACGTATCGGGCGCCTTGCCTTTGACCACCGCTGCCAACTTCCAGGCCAGGTTGTTCGCGTCCAGAATGCCGGTGTTCATGCCCTGCCCGCCTGCCGGGCTGTGGACATGCGCAGCATCGCCGAGCAAAAAAGCTCTGCCACGGCGGAAGTGATCCGTGACACGATGATGAACCCGGTAGGTGGAAAACCAGTTCACCTCGGTAATCTTGAGGTTCAAGCCGTTGATGGCATCGTGGGCAACGTCCGTGAACGTCAGGTGCTCAGGATGCTCGGCACGCTCGTCTCGCACGGTGCCGATCAGGCGGTATTGGTCCTTTTCGCCATAGCACAGCAGCAGCACAAAGTCGGACTTGTCAAAAGCGATGTGTGCCTCACCCGCAGGCTCGATGCCCGTTACCCTGACATCCGCGACATAGAACAGGTGTTTATAGGTGCCGCCCTCGAAACCGCTGCCGATCTGATGCCGAACGAGCGACCGAGCGCCATCACATCCTGCCAGGTAAGCCGCAGTCAAGGCCTCTTCCCGCCCATCCGCCTGTTTCAGGAGGGCAGTGATGTGGCTTTCACCCTCTTCGAACGACAGCAGTTCAGTCTGCCATTCCACGTCCACGCCGAGTGAATGGAGCTGCTGCACCAGTAATCGCTCATGGCGGTCCTGGGGATAGATCAACACGAAGGGATATGCCGATATCTCTGCACCTGCATCCTTCAAGGGGATGCGCGCTCTGTGGCTGCCTCGGGCCCACATGTTCATGGCAGGTGTTTTGTAGCCGGCATCTATCACTGCCTCGGCCATATCGAGCTGGCGATAGAGCTCCAGCGTGCGGGCTTGAACAGCCATGGCGCGAGAGGCTTCGCCTGGACCATGGTTCTTGTCGACGATCCTTACGGCGACGCCTTGCCTGTTGAGCCAAAGCGCCAGAGCCAGCCCGGTAGGACCAGCTCCAACAATGAGAACGTCGGTTTGCGCCGCCATGATCTCACCTCAAAAACAAATGACTACAGAGCCATAAATGTTCTTGAGCGCATGCAAAGTCAACCAGTCATAGGTCGTTCGCAATCAGTGCCTGGGCTGGCCTCATCGCGGGCACGCCCGCTCCCACAGAACCGCACATAACTTATTGAATCAGCAGGCCCCCTGTGGGAGCGGCTTTAGCCGCGAACACCGGCGCAGCCGGTGCCATGCACCGCGCTGGATTCTTCGCGGCTTAAGCCGCTCCCACTGGCTACGCGGAGCGCTTGCGAAATAAGTTCTTTTGGAGAGCCGCTACGGGACTTCCTTGGCGAAGAATTTGCCAACAGCGGAATCAGCTAACCGCCCGCCCTGCCGGACGCGCCGAGCGCAGCCTTGCGCTGGCGTTTCGCCAGGACCTTACGCCCTGTGTCGACAAAGGGCGTGACGATCAGGCTGTAGACCGTCAGGTAACGCTGGTGGTCTCGCTCGCCGGTGCCGAAGCGGATGCTTTCAGGCGTTGACGTGGTGACATAGAGCGTGCCGAACATCCAGTCCCAGAGGGACAGGTTGGTACCGAAGTTCCGGTTGAAATGGCGCGGGGCGTCACTGTGATGGATCTGGTGCTGGGCCGGGCTGTTCAACACATGTTCCAGCTGCGGGCCGAACGACAACCAGACATGGCTATGCCGCAGGTTGGCCGCCAGGCTGTTGAAGATGAACACCAGGTAGGTCACGCCGAACAGGGTGTAGCGGCTGACTTCACCGCCGCAAACGTACCAGAAACAGCCGGCGTAAAGGCCGATGCCAATGCCGGTGCTCAGCTTCTCGACGATCTTTTCCACGAAATGCACCCGGCTCGCCGTCGCCGGCACCAGCACGGGCGCCGAATGGTGGACCTTGTGAAAGGCCCAGAGCCAGCGGGAGTGAAAGGCCCGGTGCGCCCAGTAATGGATGAAGTCCTTGATCAGGAACACCCCTAACCCGTAGAGCAGGGACAGTGCCAGGTTCTCGCCCAGACGCGGGCGTGCGCCCCAGAGCTTGCTGAAAAAGGCCAGGTAATCGCCGGAGCGCAGGATGTAGGGGTCAACCAGATGGACGATGGGCAGCACCAGCGCGACCTTGAGAATGGCGCGCACGAAGTAGTAGCGGTAATCCAGCAGCGCCGAGGCATGCAGGTGTACCCGGGCGCCGCCGATGAATTGCCAGAACGAATGGGCGTCGCTCAGGCCGCGTTGCTTCCTGAAGCGGAACAGGCCATAGGCGACGCCATAGGAAATGCAAAGGAACAAGACCCCGAAACGGCCGTTCAGATTGAAAATGCCGAGGAACTGGTCGGTAACAGGCGTGATCACCCACTCGGTCAGGTGCTCATAGACAAGCGACAGGGCATCCACGAAACGACAGCCTCGGCAAAAGGGACGCAATTGTAAATCAGATTTATTTACTCAAGTGATTTTATCCATGCCCTGTCGCTTCAAGCACGTGGCAATGGCTTGCCCCTGCCCGCAATAACTCAAGCCACCGATTGACATCTGCAGGAGGAAAGATAACTATCCGGCCGCATTTATGAGAAGAATTATTATTATCAATACGCTTCTCACAATGATGCCCGCATAGTCCATCGAAAGGAGCCAATGGATGTCCGCCTGTTTTTCTCCCCCCGCCTTCAGCATTCGCCAAGCCGCGCTGGTGGCGAGCCTTTCGGGCTCACTGCTGGCCAGTGCCAATGCCTGGGCCGTGCCTGTCAGCTACAGCATCCCGGCGGGGCCGCTAGGGGCTGCCATCAACCAGTTCGCCACGGCGAGCGGGGTGATTGTCAGCTTCGGCAACGAAGAAATCGCTGGCCTGCGCAGTGAGGGACTGAAGGGCAGTTACGAGCTGGAGCAAGGCCTTGCGCAACTGCTGCAAGGCAGTGGCCTGCAGGTGCAGCAAGCGGGAGCCAAGCACTACATGCTGGCCCGCCCCAGCCAGGACGGCACGATGGAGCTCGCTGCAACGACGGTCTCCAGCGTGGGGCTGGGTGCCACCACCGAAGGCACCGGCAGCTACACCACAGGTTCGGCCAACACGGCAACCGGGCTGCGCCTCTCGGCACGCGAGACACCACAGTCGATCAGCGTGGTGACCCGCCAGCAGATCGAAGACCAGAACCTGAACGATGTTACCCAGGTACTGGAACAGACCCCAGGCGTGGTCGTCGACAGCATGGGGCCGGCCGGCAGCGACGCCAACCATATCTACGTACGTGGCTTCGAGGTCGGCACCATCCAGGTCGACGGCCTCAACCGGCCCGACAGCTTTGGCTTTCGCGATGACCTTGCCGACATGGTGTCGTATGACCGGGTCGAGGTGGTACGCGGGGCCACGGGGCTGATGTCCGGCACCGGTGACCCCGGTGCGACCGTCAACCTGATTCGCAAGAAGCCGACGTTTGAAACGCAACGCAAGCTGACCCTGAAGGCAGGCTCGTGGGACACCTACCGCACCGAGCTGGACGTGTCCGGCAAGTTGTCGGAAAGCGGCAATGTACGTGGGCGACTGGTCGCCTCGAACACCGACAGCCAGAGCTACGTCGACCGCCAGTCCCTGGAACGGCAAGTGGCATACGGGGTGCTGGAATGGGACATCACCGACAGCACGATGCTGACCGTGGGGGCGGAGTATCAGGAAATGGACAACGACGGCGCCGGCAACCATGGCTTCCCGATGTTCAACTCCGATGGCAGTCACTTCAGCCCTTCCCGCTCGTTCAATTCGGCGTCGGACTGGAGCTACCACAAGCGTCGCACCAAGACGCTGTTCACCACGCTGGATCACGACCTGGCCAACGGCTGGCACCTGAAATTCAACGCTGAACACAGTCGCCGAAGCTATGACGACGTATTTGCCACCGCCGCCAGCGGCACCGTCAAACCTGATGGCAGCGGCATCCAGACCTGGACTGGCCGATGGGCAGGCGAACCTCGGCAGACCTCCTTCGACCTGTCGGCTACGGGCCCGTTCGAACTGTTGTCGCGCGAGCACCAGGCGTACGTCGGGCTAAGCCACTACCGGGCCTACTACCGCAACGACGGCTACGATCTGTGGACGTATCAGGATATCGACAACATCCATGACTGGGATGGCTCGTTGCCAATACCTGACGCTATCTACAACAAGACGACAAAGGATGCGCTGGATGAAACCCAGGACGGCCTGGTGGCTTCGGTGCGCTGGAGCCTGAACGATGACCTGTCGCTGATTACCGGCGCACGGGTGATCGACTGGCAACGTGACGAAACCCACGAGCAGCTGGCGAGCGGTAAAACCGAACGCACCTCGCAAAAAGAAACAGGGGTCGTCACCCCTTACGTCGGGCTGGTTTACGACATCGACGACAACTGGTCGGCCTATGCCAGCTACACCACCATCTTCAACCCGCAAGACAAACAGACAGCAACGGGCAGCTACCTCGACCCGTTGGAGGGCGTTAACTATGAGCTGGGCCTGAAGAGCGAGTTCTGGGACAAGCGCCTGACTGCTGCGCTCAGCGTGTTCGAAGTGCACCAGGACAACCTGCCCGTGCAGGACGGCGACAACAAGGCGCCGGACGGCAACCAGGCCTACCGTGCCGAGTCCAACACCAAGACCCGCGGTTTCGAGATGGAAGTGGCGGGCGAGGTCCTGCCTGACTGGCAAGTGTCGGCCAGCTACACCTATGCCGTAAGCAAGAACGCGGATGGTGACCGCCTGCTCACCGAAGTGCCGCGCGACACCCTCAAACTGTTCACCAGCTACCGCCTGCAGTCACTGCCGCAGCTGAAAGTGGGCGGTGGTGTGCGCTGGCAGGGCGCGGAGTACAAAAAATACGCAGGCCCCCACCGCGAGACCTTCACCCAGGACGCCTACAGCATGGTCAACCTCATGGCGCAATATGCCTTCACGCCACAAACCAGCGTCTCACTGAACCTCGACAACGTGTTTGACAAGACCTACTACACGGCAATTGGCTCGCGTGGCTGGTATGGCAGCCCGCGTAGCGCCACGGCCACGTTGGTGTACGCGTTCTGACCCAGGCGGCCTTCAGCGATTCTGACGAAAGCATTGCGGTGGCCAGCGCGCATCATTGATCGGGGTGAACCACCCGCTGCGCCCAGTCGACTGATCATGCGGGGGCAGTTACGCTGGCGCTTTCCACCTGCACGGAAGCGCCAGTGATCGTACTGTACTCACCCTCCTGCCCTCCCCTGCGAACACCGGTAACGCCGGTGCCATCCACAGCATGGTCAAGACAATCCCCGATAGAGCAATCACGGCTAGGCACCTCCACGCCTGAACAACGGATGCTAGCGCTCACCGCACCTTCCGGAGATTCCGTTCGTTGACTGACTCACAGCACAACCCAACCTACGCAAAACGGTTCGAAGCCGTGCTTGCCTACATCGACAGCCACCTCGAAGGCGACCTGTCGGTAAATGCCCTGAGCCGCATCGCCAATTTCTCGGCCTTTCACTTTCATCGGCAGTTCTCGGCATACATCGGCGTTCCGGTTTCACGGTATGTGCAACTGATGAGGCTTCGACGCGCGGCGCATCAACTGGTCGCCTCGCCAGCCATCTCCGTGCTGGAAGCAGCTTTCGGTGCCGGCTTCGATAGCCCCGAAGCCTTTTCCAGGGCCTTCAAGCGTGCTTTTGGCATGGCGCCGAGCGTATTCGCCAAGGCCCCGAACTGGCAGGCCTGGAGTGCGGTTTTCGTTGTTCCCCACCATTCCAGGAGCATCACCATGCAGATCCGTATCGTGGATTTCGCCGAAACTCATGTGGCCGCGCTCGAACACCAAGGGGCGCCCGGCCTGGTCAGTGAAAGTGTCGCGCGTTTTCGCCAATGGCGCATTCAGAGTGGCCAGTCACCGGTGGCCAGCAGCCGAACCTTCGGCATTCCCTACGACAACCCCGACACCACCCCGGCGCACGCCTTTCGCTTCGCCGTGTGTGGCGAGATAGACGAAGCCGTGCAGCCCAATGATTTCGGCGTACACGAACGCGTCATCCCGGCGGGCCGCTGCGCCGTGATCCGGCATACCGGCTCGCCTGACTACATTGGCGAAACCATCTATCCGCTTTATCGGGACTGGTTGCCTTCGAGCAACGAGGAACTGCGGGATCATCCGTTGTTCTTTCACTACTTGAGCGTGTATCCGGAAACGCCGCTGGAGCAATGGCAAACGGACATCTACGTGCCGCTCAAGTAGGTTGGCTGGTGGCTAATCTGGGTAGAAGGCTGCAGGGCTGCGCATAGATCGAGTCCAGACGGATAGCCAGCTCTCTTGGTAAACTAACCGCCTGCCCTGGCAATCACCGATCTCCTGCCGCCGACTTTTGCTACGTCGAGCTTCTCGGTTTGCTGCAAACACCCTCGAAACTGCTGAATTTGGTACAAGACACGTTGAACGATATGACCACAAACACAGGCTCTAACCCAGCAACCACGCGCTCTGAGCCTTCCCGTCGCTTCAGCGTTGCGCCCATGATGGATTGGGAGTGTTTTACTCAAACCCCTTGAATTTACTGGCCTATACAACAAAACTCACAGACATGTACCAACTTTGTACCACCCCTACGTCATCAGATGCTTTCCCGCCTTCCTAAGATCACCTCCTTTACGCTAATGTGGGCCGAAACTTAAACCAGGATGGTTCAATCCTCCATCGGCAATTTCTAGCTGATCACATGAGGAACAAAACCTCCGCCGATGAAGCAAGGCAGATTTATGCTGCATAATCACTACCCCACCACTCTTTTCTTCAAACTCCCCGTCACGTGCGAAGTCACAGGCTCAACTGGCCACGTGCAGTTCAAAGATGTTAAGGTACAGCCTCTTAGCTTAGAGGACTGGCAAAGCTATACAGAGTCAAATGAGCTTTCTATTCGCATCTTTGGAAGAATCGCCAGCAAGCCATCGTGGGACGATAAATTCCCTCCAGTAGGAAACTATTTTACGGCAACTCAAATAATTTCCCCTGCATTGAGCAACACATGCTTTGCTCTTGTAAAAGGTGGCTGGGTACCGCTAATTCACACTTTTTCTGACACCCACATCATCGCTGACAGAAACATTATTTCAGAAATAAACGCAAGATTCGATGATGGAAATTCTTATCCAACCGGCAGGCCGGATGATGACTTCATAGACTACTTAAGTGATCAAAACTGTTCCTGCACCATACACACTATTTCATATGCCTTGGAGAGCAATGAAAGGCGCTTACCGTTCCCTGAAAAAATCAAAGAACAGCATCTTGCCGCTTACCGAACGATCTCTAAAGCATTACCGCACATTAAAATTTGGCCAAAGGAACGTGCAGATCTTGGCTATATATATAATCTAGCAGATTCTTACCGATCCTATTTCAATGACGGAGTAAGACTTCTCACCAAACTTGCCCCATTGATTATTAACACACCAGCACGTGGAAAACGAGTAGCACGCTGGCGAGAAATGGCTGAAATAGCCCACAAGGAAGGAATAGCTCTATCACATTTAGCCTTTCTAGCAATTTTGAGCGCATCAGCCGGAACGCAACAATTCAATCCCGCCCAAAAACTAATCAAACCAAAGCTTAACTACACAGAACAAGATGCGTACAACGCCATGTACGATCTTTTTTTAATAGTATTGACTAACACCATGCAAACTCAGGCCCCCGAATACAAGACCGCCCTCGTAACACGAGATAAAAACTTGGCATTATTTTGGATGGGACTAACCTTTGCAGACGACTCTCTTCCCGACCAGCGGATGATAGGGCTTAACAGACAGTTACTCTCCGTAACGCAAGAGGAGCTCGATGAACTCACCAATATCCTTGGTGTCAGTCGAATAAATAAATCGTGGACTCCGCCCCCTCAACCTAAGTTCTAAATTTATTAGCGCGACAGAAGAACCCCTAACTCTAACTCTCCGCACATTCCAAAATACGTATAGGAACACGGAGTTTCACAGGTCGCCCCAGAGCATTCAAGCTCAATAATCTCGAGCGTAGCACATGATAAACGATCTACTCGCAACACCAACAGAGCAGTCAAATAGAACCTATATCTACCCGACATCTCTTTACTTCATTTCAGTATCAGTTCTATACCTCTGGGGATACTGGTCCCCATTCGACATAAATATTCTTGAGTATTTAAGCCTTACTGACATTGTAAAGACTACTGCTTACCCAATAGCTTCAGCCTTCATATCCTTGGCCGCAGGCATAATACTAACCGGCTTGACAGGAACCACCCCTGAACCCGGAAGCAGAAGCCAAACCCCAATCGGTAGATTTTTTAATAAAAACTTAAAGCGAGTTACTTTTCTTTATTTAATCGTGACTCTCTCTCTCCTCAAGATTCTACCCACCCAATACAGTACCCTCATTGTGCCAGCATTATTAGGCATACCTCTAGCCATATACGCAGACAACCTCAAGCTCTTAGCAAGAATTATTCCTGCATATCGCCTGCGCGGCGTCTGCACTTACATGCTTGCAGTGCTACCCTTCTTTGCTTTCGGCCAAGGCTACTGGAAGGCTCAGCAAATTATAAATGGAGAGAAATTTGACTATGTAACATCCACGGTGAGCGGCCTTCAAACACTTGGAATTAACGAGCCAACTAGAAGCCCGCGCTTCGTAGGACACGCCGGAGATCATATTTTTTTGTGGGACCCTCAACATTCCCTCATGGCAATATCGAAAACCGAAGAAGGCAAGCCCCTTATATTGCGCCGCTTTCAGGCGAATAAACAACTATCAACCGACTAACCAAAACACCCGCTAACTTTTATAAATAGCGCAGAACTATTTATCTGGCAATGTCAGCATTTGACGGTCCGCAGCTGATCTACCTTCGTAGTGTATGACTGGCTCATCATTTCCCGGCGCATCCCCAATCGGGGGTGCGGGGGACGCTCCCGGCCCGTACCGTTCCGCTGCCATATCGGTCGTTGATCTCATCGAGGGCCGACATCAGCCTGTAGCTGGCTACTGGCTGCGTCACCGCGAACAGGTCATCAGTGAACTCGCCAGGCTGCCACAAATCAAGCACCCAGTAAAACGATTTGAAACCATACGCCGTTCTCGATAGGCCGTTAGTCCCGCATTTCCGGCTACTCTGTGGCACTCGGATCACCCTTACCTATCAAGACGCCCTGAGATTTGGCCTGAGCTTTCTCGAAGCTAGAGCAGGGTAATGGATGAACAAGCGTCAACTACAGCTATCACCCTTGAACTGCTGCTCTTGGACCCAGTCACCATTACAGCAGCGCCGAAGGAACTTTCACTTTGCGTGAGCCAGCGCGGCTCAATTCGTATCCATGAAAACGTCATCACCGCCCTAGTGACCCTCGATACCCAAGCAGGGGCAATCTCAGATGGGCTAGAACGCCCGCGGGGATGATTAATGGTGGATTGGGTACTTAGGTTCAAGTAGCCTACATACGTTACGCTATCAAAACTTGACATCGGACCAACAGCTATGAAAAGCCTCAATTATACTGAATTGAGAACCGAAAAAACTCTCTTACAAGACGGCTCGGTTGAAGTAAGATTTACTCACAATGACAACCCATGCCCACTATACGAGCTCAAAGATAAACGTGCAAAAATATGCAACATAAACCAACTGACAATTAAAGACTTCAAAATACTGATACACACAGCTGAGCTTGGTGAAAAATTATTAAACTCACCTTCTTTTTCCAAGATAGCAATATTTAGCCCCGAAAATGAAAATCAGATAATCATATCTTGCCTCCTAAATTCGATAGTAGTTACTTATTCTAAAATCACGACATCTTCAAGCCTTCGCGGAAAAGAAAACCTTTTTCTACAACATATTAAAAAGCATTTAACCGCTGAAGAGTTGTCCTTACATCGAAAACTTAAGCACATGAGAGATAAGTGGCTAGCGCATCTAGACGAGAATCCGTACGAGACGGCGAAAACGATCTTAGTATTTGATCCACTCGACGAGTCACTGCCAATCCTAGGGCATCACGTTTCGTATAAAACCATTAGCATCGAGGCAAATTTCTTCTCAGCCTTCCGAAGCCTAGCAATTAAAATTTTGGACATTCTAAAACAGAAACAGAATACAGACAAAGCCGCTTTCACCCTTGATGAAATAAAAAGAATCTCCCCAACACTTCGACCATTGGCAACTAATTCTTTAACGTACCACAAGGATGAATAAATCGGCACTTGAGACAGAGGAGAATGCAGTTCTTCACATTCATTAAGAGCCTTTCTCCATTGCCCAGCCGAGGGCGACAATGCGTCCAGCTATAATCTTATAAATTGAAGCCAATCATTAAGGCCAAGCACATGCCGATCACCACAGAGAAAGTTGCAAAGTTCATTTTTTGCTACACACGAAAATATCGCGACGCCTATGCAAAGGCGATATCACCCCACCCTGAGGGACCTGGGTATCCCCGCATAGTAAGATCCGCCTACTTAGAAGCAAAAAAACTAGATATCTATATAGCGCTTAATGGTGTGGCCATATGTTCGGAAGAAGAACCACCACACCAGTGGTACATCGCCGGGGGGCCTGCTATCAAAGTTGATTATGAGCCCAGCCGAACTCCGAAAGCCGTGATGGATTTCTTGAAGGAAAGCCATTTGCTCGGACAACACCTAGGGATTTACAGAATAGTATCCAAGCACCCTCTAGCCTCCTGCATTTGGCGTGGACGAATTCAAAATATCACCAAGACAAACACTATCGCAGACCAAGAGCTAAATTTGACACTTTGCCTGAACCAAGTTAATTCATCTCTTGAAAGCGTAGTTAAAATCCTAACATTTGGCGCTTTTGGCTCCATACTCGACACGCACATCGGGGACAGCACAATCGACTTTGGCGAGTCGCAGCTTCATAAAAATATGGGTTTTTTCCCCGCGGACCTAAACAACAGAAGATTCTTTACACATCTTGAGATAATAAGTCATGCAGATGAGGCAGCATGGGATACGCGTTTAGTGACTTTGCGAGTACAGCAAGATCTCCGTCGCGATATCGCCACCGCTTTGGCTGCAGTTGGGCGAGCGGAACCCGGGGGAACAAGTTCGTTCGGTGGAGAGCCAAGATGGCTGGAACAGTACAACAATCGATTAGACACGTTGAAGACTGCTATTACAGACCTCAGTGAAGCGCTTAAATTCCAAGCTGACGACATTGAAGCAGTATTCCATCAAATACTAGAAAAACATCCTGTCCTGTTAGATGTTTACGGCATCTGTGAAAGTAAGCCGGAATTCAGCTACCCCAATGGCCAGACATCTCCAATTGGAAAGATTAAACTGCAGCCAGATTTTATAATTCGCTATCCTGACCAATCTTATAAACTGATTGAAATCGAGAGACCCTCAAAGCAAATCACAACAACACAAGGGCAACCCAGAGCCGAAGTCGGCCAAGCGGTATTTCAAACCGCGGAGTGGAAACACTATATAAAAAGCCATTATCCATTGATTTCGTCCCGCTACCCAGGCATACAATCAAAATGCAAAACCTCCGTAATAATGAGCCGCTTTACTCAACAACATTTCAAAAGCGCAACAGACGCAAGAGCCTACATGGGGTTAATGATGGAACAGTTCAACATCGATGAGTTCTTGACATTCGATGATCTGTTAGAACGAGCAGTTACTGCGTACGCCATGCTCTCCGGCCTATCTCCAGATAGTGCTGGATGAGGTTCAAAATGGAGGCTTGGGTGGGATCGTTGCATGCCATTTATCACGCAGCTCCACTGGTGCTGCAGAATTGGAAAACTTTCCTATTCGGTAACCACAGGCCGCTAAACTGCCTGCAAAGCTGGTGTGCAGGCAGTTTAAAAGTCTTTCTTACGCTTAGCACCTGTGGGAGTGGAGTTAAAATAAACCCCCAAGCGATGACGGTTGCCAGTTCATGATCACAAGCTCGCCAGTTACTTCGGCCTTGCCCTGCCGCTGGTTCGTGTTGCTATATCGGATATCCAGACACTCGAAGTGGAAACCCGCAAACACTCGACGGATGTCTGGATGGTCATTGATGCTGACCATCACCCTACCCTTGCAGCGCCGCATGAAGTCGGCCATGCACTCGTATTCCTCGAACGAGAAATCAAGCCCATAACCAGCGGTCTGCCAGTAAGGCGGATCCATGTAGAAGAACGTGTGCGCTCGATCGTAGCGCTCGGCGCAGGCAAGCCAGGACAGGTTCTCGACGTAGGTGCCGGCGAGTCGCTGCCACGCGGCGGATAGGTTCTCCTCGATACGCAACAGATTGATGGCCGGCCCGGTGGTTGCGGTACCGAACGTCTGCCCGGTGACTTTGCCACCGAAAGCGTGTTGCTGCAGGTAAAAGAACCGGGCCGCACGCTGGATGTCTGTCAGCGTTTCGGGGCGGGTCATCTTCTGCCATTCGAAGATCTGGCGGGAACTGAGGGCCCATTTGAACTGGCGCACGAACTCCTCCAGGTGGTTCTGCACAACGCGGTAAAGGGTGACCAGGTCACCATTGAGATCGTTCAGCACCTCCACCGGCGCGGGCTGGGGACGCATGAAGTACAACGCGGCTCCGCCGGCGAAGACTTCGACATAGCATTCATGAGGGGGGAACAGAGGGATCAAGCGGTCGGCCAGGCGGCGTTTGCCACCCATCCAAGGGATGATTGGGGAGGTCATAGGTATGCAAGTCTTTACTGTATGGATAAACAGGTGTTAGGCTCGCCGCGCTTTGTGCACAAGGCAGAGGCCACGGCTGGACTTGCAGGAAGGGTCTGCGGGTTCGGCGGGCCGGGCTGGATGTTGGCGCATCCACCCGGCTCGCCTCTTTTCACTTGGTGACTTCGCGGACGTAGGCCTGGCAGGCCTGCAGCGCGATCAGTCCCCGATCACCTTCATCGGTGATGGCGACAATTCGTTGAGCATGCGCTCGGTCAAGTTGGGCACGTACGGTTCCATGTACCACGACTCCGGTGCTGGTGGCTTCTCGCACCCCACTGTCACAACCCTGGGCGGCAAGGGCTCCGGCATCGACAAGGACTGACAGCCGCAGATCAGCGGTAGCAAGCCGGTCACGCAGACGAGCCTGAGCTTGTTGAGCATCGTTCATTTCCTTCCAGTACGTTCTGTTCTGTTCCTGCAGGCGAGCCTCCAGCACGCGGCGCGCATCCTGCTGCTCTGCCAGTTGGTTGGCGGCCCATCAAGAACACCGATCAGATCCGATTGATCGGCAACAGCGTCTGCCCTGGCGAGGCTGAAGATCTGATTGCTGCGAATGCCAAGGACCTGATCGACCTGTATCAGCGGGAGGCAGCATGAGCCAGCACGAGCATTCAGTACCTGACTCGAAACTCAACGCAGCCGCTTGGCTCGGCCAGGCCGGGCTGTACCGTACTCGGTTGGAAGCCGTGCAGAACGGTGAGCAGCTCTTGGAGCCAGTGTCAGCCGACGAGCTATTCGAGCTCGCGCGCAAGCACGTTTTTGAGGCCTGTATCCATACGTAACCCAACACGCACCTGGCAGCTGATCAGACTTGCGCTCGCTGTGGCGCTGATCACCACCCTGGTCAAGCTGTATCACAGCAGCTCCGCCCCCCCCCCCACTGCTACAGGCACGTTACCGACTGTAAACAGTGCTACGAACCGAGAGCAGCTGGCGCTGAGCCCGAACGCTCGCCGAGCCCATGAGAGGTATTCGCTGTGATCAATACACCGACCTACACTCCGACCACCCGACCACCGCAGGGCATGCAGCCCATGTTTCGCCCCGCGATGTCGTTCATCTGCGATATTTGCGGCAAGTCTCGCGTGAAGGGCAGCCACATCCAGTGCTCCAAGATTCGTAAGGCAGCCGGTTTCATTATCCGCCGGAGGGCTATGGCATGAAAATCGACCTAAAAATTTGGAGCATAAAAGTTAATCACTGTAGGTCCTTATCAATGCCACCCGACAAGCAGAACTCCGCGCAATCCTATAGCGTAGAGCAGATTTCGCAGGAGCAGGAGAGCCATGCATGAACACAGCCTTTTCTTGATGGCGCAGTACAACGGCCTGGCGATTATCTCGCTCGAGCAGATATGCAGTGACTACTTCACCCACCTCACCCCTGACATGTATCAGCGGAAGGTTCTTGCCGGACAGATCAAGCTTCCTATTACCTGGCTCGAGACAAGCCAGAAGAGCGCACGAGGCGTTCATATTGCCGATCTGGCGCAATACCTGGATCAGCAGCGGGAGGCTGCGCGTAAGGAGTGCACGCAATTGAACAAGACGCTTCGGGCCGGCTAATCGGGAGATTGCACCTCGCCTGGCCAGGTGTCGGTGGCCGTCGACATCGTCGACGATCAACCTGGGCCGGCCTTTGGCGAGGGCAGCTAACGATCCATTGCTGCCAGTGGCGCCTGGCAAAGACCGGCCATACGCGGGCAGTCAAGCTTGCTTCTTTCGGCGAAGCTGTACGAGAAACTCCATTCACTACAGCCCCACCACCGAACAATCGACTGAACAGGCCCATCGCTGTTTATCCTCCTTTTACTGCATAGGGCATCGCAGCACCTTACCGCTGGGTGTGATCTATCAATAATTTTAGATGGCTCGAAATTAAGAAATTTGCTGCTACTCTCCAATTGTTGGTCTTTGATGCTTCGCCAAGGCAAAAACTTTGTAACCTAAGGCATACGGAGAGCTCGATCAATGAATAAATTTCGAAACGTTACGAAAAAAGCAAGTGGCAGACTCATTTCGATTCCGATATTCACATTTTCAGTCTTTACTTCCTACGCAACCAGCGTATACGCACTTACTTATACTCCCGGCTTCGAAAACTCAACTCCACCTCGCAAAGAAGAGATCGCCGAGTGGCCTAAAGAGCAATTTAAGGCTAACTACAATTTCCCGATAACAGTAGCAGATCAATCGAATCAGCCTTGGATGGTGAAGAATCCAAAGATATTGAGCGAGCGAGAAGCCTATTACAAGGCAATTCTCGATTATGGATTACAAGCCCTAAACGGCGATATGACCAATGGATGCCCACAAGCTTCAGCGGATTGGTTTCATGCGCCGTGGATGACCCGCGGCCCTAGCGGTAGAGAGCCATTATGTGGCTTAACAAAAGAGCGTAGTACAAGAGAGGGCTATGTCTACCCCTCCCTTACAGTAAAACGTCAAGCGTGGGCAATCGGGTTATACAACAACACTGGAGGGTACCAGTTTGGTCAAGTCTGGAAGGACAGAACGAACCCCGACCTGACCAAATTAAATTTCCAGAATGGCTCTTTTGTTATTAAATTTCTATTTGTTGACATCGATAAAAACGATAAGGAATATAACCATTTGATTGGATCCCCAGAATGGAAGGCACACGTTTATTTAGATGAGAGTGAGTCAACGATTAGGAATCGTGCAGGCATAAGAAAAACCAAACCAATGAAATTAATTCAGGTTGACTTCGCAGTTAAGGATCAACGCTTTGCGTCAACTACTGGCTGGGTCTTTGGAACGTTTATGTACAACAACCAAACCGGGGAAGAGCCTGCAAATTGGAGAGACAACCTTGTACCCGTTGGTTTAGCCTGGGGTAATGATCCAGGAAAAACAGATAGCACATCTTTTTCTGAAGGTTTTTTGAGTGACGAGATAAAAACCCTTAGAAGCACAGGAATTCTCTTTGATCCTAATAAAAGAAAATATTTTGGTGCGAATGATCGTGTAAATGGCCCAATTGACAATCCAGAGTCCTCTTGCCTGTCTTGCCACGGAACTGCTCAGGTTCATGCAAAGAAAAGCATTTGGCAACCAATAACGCCAGCGATAAAAAATGACGCTAAAAATCGCGAAGAAATTAGAATGCTATGGTTTAGGAATATTAAGTCGGGTGAGCCTTTTGTTTTTAAGGACACTGAGCTTAGCGAAGTTAACAACCCGATTGGCGAAGCGTCTGAATGGACACCTCAACTCATGAAGGAATTTATCTCTACGGATTATTCCCTTCAAATGCGCATGGGCATCGAAAACAAATACGAGGAAGAACTGGCCAAAAAAGCAAAAACACCGCAGCAATTTAAAGATTTAAATATGTTTTATCATAAAATTTCCCGATGAAAATCTTGCGAGCTATACGCTACTGGAGGAAGTAGATAAGCCTGCAAAGCGGGCTTTCTACCATCGACTTGTTAGCCGGCTTTTATTGATTATCATCGATTAACGTAGCACACAGTTTCAAAGGAAACGTCCAGGGCATCCCTGCGCTAAGCATCGAGGTTGATTTCTGTGGTAGCCGACGGCCTTCGAACCATGCTAAGGGTGCCTACACTTGCGTGGGCTGGAGGAACCCGTCTCCAGGTCATTGACTAGTAGCGGACCACATTGATGCGCAGTCGCAGGTCTATATCGAAATTGCGCGCCGTGACCGGCTGTGTCGTTAGCCGCCATCGTGGAAGGCTGCTTTCCCCCCCAAAGCGGATGCCTACCACGAGTACTCGCTGATAGAGGCAGCATTGTTACCCACCGTCTACTCGGCCCGGGCGCCGAGTTTAACAGGTGCCTGAATGATCTGATCCAGCCACTTCCAGCCTTTATGCCCATCCCCTCGCCCACGCAAATGTGTATACCGCCGTAGCGAGTTCCAATCACGGTGACCGGATACGATTGAGACCCTCGGTATGTCCCAGTCCATTTCAAACAACCGACTCACCCCTTCGTGACGCAAGTCGTGGAAGTGCAGATCCTCTATCCCTTTCATCCTGCATGCCTTCGACCAGGCCGTGCCGATCGAATCCGTGTTGTACGGGAATATCTCGCGACAATCTCGGGGCATGCTCTGCATGATGATCCACGCCTCATCCGGCAAGTAACACCCGACATCGTTGCCGATCTTCTGACCGGTTTTTTCATGTCCCGCACCTTCACTGCCTGCCGGGGCTCATCCAGGTCTTCCCACAGGATGCGGGTGATCTCGTCCATTCGGCGGGTCGAAAAGATCGCGAACGCCACCACCTTGGGCATATGAATGACGCTTGGACGCCGCTGCAACATCTCGAAGAAGTGCTCGAGCACCTTATCGATCTCATCCAGCGTAGGACGCCGATCCCGCTCTCGGCTCTTCAGGTTGTAGCCGAACTTCTTCAGCACGAGGCGTGCATCTGGCATTGCTTGCGCGTCAATCTCATACCCCCACGCCGCCCTGGCCAGGGACAACGCCGACCCCAGGTGCACGAGGTCATTGCCGGCCGTCTGCGGTTTAATGCCTCCACCTTCAGGACTCATGCGCAACAACGCGTAGTCCATCAGCACCTGCTGGGTTAGGTCGGAATCCACCCTCTCACCCAGGTAGCTGTTCTTGATGGCATTCAACGTGCGGCGATTCGTCTCGCCCAACGGCCGGGCTTTCTCGGCCTCCACAAGGTAGCGGTCGATCATCTGGCTGACCGTGTGCCCTACCCGGCTTGCCCGCTCGATTGCACCAGGTTCCGCCAACTCGGTCTCCCGTCGCTTCGCCCAGGCCACTGCCGCCTGTTTGCAGGCGAACGTCTGGCTCCCTTGGTAGACTGTCACCTTGTCACGGTTGATGCGGATCTGAGCTGTGTAGCTGATGGTGCCGTCGACCTTCTTGCGGGGTCTGACGGTTGCCATGAGAATTGGTACACGTCCTGATTCGATTGGTACATTGTACCAAGCACTTGGTAAAAACGCCCCACCCCCCGAAAATCGGTACAAAACACGTTGAACGAAATGACTGCAAAATCAGGCTCTAAGCCAGGAACGACACGCCCGGAGCCCTCACGCCGCTTCAGCGTTGCACCGATGATGGACTGGACAGACCGCCACTGCCGGTTCTTCCTGCGCCTGCTTTCCAAAAACACCCTGCTGTACACCGAAATGGTCACCACCGGTGCCCTGCTGCACAACGACGCCCACCGTTTCCTGCGCCACGACGTCTCCGAGCACCCGCTGGCCCTGCAACTGGGCGGCAGCGTGCCGGCCGACCTGGCCGCCTGTGCCCGTCTGGCCGAGGAGGCCGGCTACGACGAGGTCAACCTCAACGTCGGCTGCCCGAGTGACCGGGTGCAGAACAACATGATCGGCGCCTGCCTGATGGCCCACCCGGCGCTGGTGGCCGATTGCGTGAAAGCCATGCGTGACGCGGTATCGACCCCGGTGACGGTCAAGCACCGCATCGGTATCAATGGCCGCGACAGCTACGCCGAGCTGTGCGACTTCGTCGGCCAGGTTCGCGAGGCAGGCTGCCGGAGTTTTACCGTGCACGCGCGCATCGCGATCCTGGAAGGGCTGTCGCCGAAGGAGAACCGTGAGATTCCGCCCCTGCGCTATGACGTGGCGGCGCAGTTGAAGGTGGACTTCCCGGACCTGGAGATCGTGCTCAACGGCGGGATCAAGACCCTGGCCGAGTGCCAGGCACACCTTGAAACCTTCGATGGGGTGATGCTGGGGCGTGAGGCGTACCACAACCCCTACCTGCTGGCCGAGGTGGACCAGCAGCTGTTCGGCAGCGAGGCGGCGGTGGTCAGCCGCAGCGAGGCGCTGGCGCAGTTGCGGTCTTATATTGTCGCGCACATGGAAAGTGGTGGCGCGATGCACCACGTTACCCGGCATATTCTGGGGCTGGCCCAAGGGTTCAAGGGGGCGCGGCGCTTCCGTCAGCTGCTGTCGGCGGACATCCACAAGGCGGCGGAGCCGTTGGCGGTGTTCGACCAGGCGGTGGAGTTGTTACAGGGGCGGTGATTCAGCAGGCGGGCGTACTCGCCGGCAAGCCAGCCCTCCCGCAGAATGCTGCCGGAGTTCAGACATATGCAGATTCTGTGGGAGCGGGTTTACCCGCGAAGAAGGCAACGCGGTGCATGGCACCGGCCGGTGTTCGCGGGTAAACCCGCACCCACCGGGATCGCGCAAACTTCCGGATTTGTGTAAGCCGGTAGTATCCACAGTGGCCCTTGCAATCAGATACGGAACCTCAGGGCCGCTTGCGACTCGAAGGTTCACCTTTCGCACCGCGCTTCGCGGGCCCTTGAGTGGCCGCCGGGGCTCGGGTAATGTCGAGTCATTGCACAGGACAGAGCACGCCCATGACCTCCAAGCTGGAACAACTCAAGCAGTTCACCACCGTGGTCGCCGACACCGGGGACCTGGACGCCATCACCCGCCTGAAACCGGTCGATGCCACCACCAACCCGTCACTGCTGCTCAAGGCTGCGGCCATCCCGGGCTATGCCGAGCTGCTCAAGCAGGTCAAGGCCGATGCCAAGGGTAATGTCGACCTGGCTTGCGACAAGTTCGCGGTGGCCGTGGGCTCGGGCATTCTCAAGGTCATTCCGGGGCGTATCTCCACCGAGGTCGATGCCCGCCTGTCGTTCGATGAACCCGCCCTGCTGGCCAAGGCGCGCAAGCTGATCGAGTTGTACGAAGCCGCCGGTGTTGGCCGCGACCGCGTGCTGATCAAGCTGGCCTCCACCTGGGAAGGCATCCGCGCCGCCGAAAAGCTGGAGAAGGAAGGCATCCAGACCAACCTCACCCTGCTGTTTTCCTTCGCCCAGGCCCAGGCCTGCGCCGATGCCGGGGTGTTCCTGATTTCGCCGTTCGTGGGCCGTATCTACGACTGGTACAAGAAGAGCACCGGCAAGGAATACGTAGGCGCAGAAGACCCGGGCGTGCAGTCGGTCACTCGCATCTACAACTACTACAAGGCCAACGGCTACAACACTGTGGTCATGGGCGCCAGCTTCCGCAATATCGGCCAGATCGAGCAGCTGGCCGGCTGCGACCGCCTGACCATCAGCCCAGAGCTGCTGCAGCAGCTCAGCGATGACCAGGGCGACCTGCCACGGGTGCTGAAGCCGGGCAATGCCGGCGAGCCCAAGCAGCCGCTGAACGAAAGCCAGTTCCGCTGGGCCATGAACGAAGATGCCATGGGTACCGAGAAACTGGCCGAGGGTATTCGCCAGTTCGCGCGGGACCAGGAGAAGCTGGAGAAGTTGATGGCTGACAAGGCCTGATACATTTCGGGTTTGCCTGACGGGCGGGAAGTGTTCAGCATTTTCCGCCCGTTTTGTTTTACCTGGCCTTAGATGTGTATTGAATTCCAGGGCCTCTTCGCGGGTAAACCCGCTCCCACAGGGATCCCCACACGCCAGAAGTTGGCGCTGTACCTGTGGGAGCGGGTTTACCCGCGAAGAGGCCCGAGAAGCCACCCGAGCTGTCGATGACCTCCCCTACCCCCTTGCCCCTCGTACTCGCCGGCCCGGTACTGCGCCGCCTGGAACCCCAGCGCCTGGCCATCTGGCTGGTCGCCACGCAACCGCTGCAACCCGAATTCATCTTTCCGGCAAGCGAGGCCCAGGTCGATTGCCAGGTGGTCGCGGTGGGCCAGCACGCCTTCATCCACCTGCTGGACATCCACTTCACCCACCCCCTGCCCTGCAACCAGTTGCTCGATTATGACCTGCTCATCAACGGCCAGGGCATCGCCAGCTGGGCGCCGCACCTGCTCTACACCGGCGCCGATCGCCCAAGCCTGGTGCTGCGCGATCGGCTCGACCACCTGCTGCACGGCTCCTGCCGCAAGCCGCATTACCCGGCCGCCGACGGCCTGCTGTGCGCCGACCGCCTGCTGCAGGCCTGCAAAAAACCCGCAGACCGCCCCGCCGTGCTGCTGATGACCGGCGACCAGGTCTATGCCGACGACGTCGCCGGCCCGATGCTGCGCGCCATCCACAGCCTGATTGCACGCTTGGGCCTGTTCGACGAGCAACTGGAGGGCGCGGTGGTGCCCGACAGCCAGGCGCTGTACCAGCACCCGGCCTGCTATTACCACCGCGCCGACCTGCTGCCAGCGCAGGAACGCAACGAAACCCTGCGCGAGCGTTTTTTTGCCGGCAAGCGCAAGCCGATCTTCTCGTCCAGCAACGCCGACAACCACCTGGTGACCTTCGCCGAGGTCATGGCCATGTACCTGCTGGTGTGGTCACCAGTGCCCTGGCAGCTGGTGAACCTGGACATGCCCAACGGGCTCACCGCCCCGCGCCAGGCCCGCTACCGGCAGGAGCTGCCGCTGATCCAGGCGTTTGCCGACGGCCTCGGCCAGGTAGCGCGGGTGATGGCCCACCTGCCGTGCCTGATGATCTTCGACGACCACGACATCACCGACGACTGGAACCTCTCGGCGCAGTGGGAAGAAACCGCCTACGGTCACCCCTTCTCGCGGCGGATCATCGGCAATGCCCTGCTCGGCTACCTGCTGTGCCAGGCCTGGGGTAACGACCCGCAGGGCTGCAAGCCCCTGGTCGGGCAATGCCAGACATTGAACAGCCAGACCCAGGATGAGTTGATCGGCGCGCTGCTGCGCTTCCAGGGCTGGCAGTTCAGCCTGCCCACCAACCCGCCCTTGCTGGTGCTGGACACCCGCACCCGCCGCTGGCGCAGCGAAAGCAGCCTGGCCAAGCCCTCCGGCCTGCTCGACTGGGAGGCGCTGAGCGAGTTGCAGCAAGCATTGCTGGACCACCCGTCGGCAATCATCGTGTCGCCTGCGCCGATTTTTGGCGTGAAGCTGATCGAGACGGTGCAGAAGCTGTTCAGCTGGCTGGGCTACCCGCTGCTGGTGGATGCCGAGAACTGGATGGCCCACCGCGGTGCAGCGCAGGTCATCCTCAACATCTTCCGCCACTCGCGCACGCCGGGGCACTACGTGGTGCTGTCCGGCGATGTGCATTACTCGTTCGTCTATGAAGTGCTGATTCGCCACCGACAGCGCAGCCCGCACTTGTGGCAGGTAACCAGCAGCGGGATCAAGAACGAATTCCCGCGGCGCTTGCTGGATGTGCTCGACCGGCTCAACCGCTGGCTGTATGCGCCGCGCTCGCCGCTCAACTGGTTTACCAAGCGGCGGGAAATGCAGGTGGTGCCCCGTACGCCCAGCCATAGCAAGGCTGGCGAGCGGTTGTGGAATGGCGCGGGGTTGGGGCAGGTGTTTTTCGATGAACAGGGGCGACCAGCGCGGGTGTATCAACTGGATGCGGGTGGGGGTGAGGCGACCGAGTTTACGCGGCAGGAGTGATCAGGCAGGTAATGCCTGGCTAGCCTTGCCGGCCTCTTCGCGGGCACGCCCGCTCCCACAGGTTATGCACCAACCTTGAGTCATGCACTGTACCTGTGGGAGCGGGCGTGCCCGCGAATAGGCCGGTACAGGCTGAGATCAGGTCCGCTCCAGCGCACTGACCAGGTCATGGAAAGCTTCGCGGTTGGAGTCGTTCAGGCCCATGAGAATCTTGTGCGCCTCCAGCACCTTGGAACGCACCACGTCTTCGTTCTGGTCCTGGGACGGCAGGTCGGTCAGGCATTCCGGGCACGGAATCGGGCGATCGACGATGTTGAACACCTGATCGAAGCCCATCGACTGCAGCAACCGGGAAATGTCCGGGTTGGTGGTGACCACGGTCGGCAGCAGGCCCACCTTCTGGCGCGACAGGATCGACAGCTTGGCCAGCAGGCCCAGGGTGGTGCTGTCGATACTCTCGGTTTCGGTCAGGTCGATGACAATCGCCGAGAAGTTCAACGCGGTGAAAATCTTCTCGATCGTCGCATCCAGCGCCGAACACAGGGTCAGGCGCACTTCACCGACAAATTTCAGGACGAAGGTACCACTCTGCTCGGCGAACTGGATTCTACCGGTACTCATTGAAGGTTCCTGCTCAACACCAATAGGGCGATATCATCCGGCATCTCCCCAAGCGTAGCCAATCCAAATCGTTGACGCAGCCCATCCAGGCTGCCACCTGCGGCCCTGACGATTTCCGGCAGGGCGGCTTCTTTATCTTTGAGCGTGTCACCCGGCAAAAGGTCCAGAATGCCATCGGACATCAGGCTGAGGCTGAACTGCGGCGGCAGCTCCACCACCAGGTCCTGGTAGGTGGCCTCGTCGAACAGCCCCACCGGCAGGCCACGGCCTTCCAGGTAGCGGGTGTGCTCGGGGGTGTGCAGCACCGGCAGCGGCAGATGGCCGCCAACGGCGTAGGTCAGCAGGCCGGTGTCTTCGTCGATCACCCCGCCAACCATGGTCACGTGCTTGCCCAGCTTGCAGTTGATCAGCCCGCGGTTGATGTGGCTGAGCACCTGCGAGGGTTTGAACTCGCGCATTTTGCTGCCGCGCTTGAATTCGAACAACAGCCGTGTGGTCATGAACTTCAGCAGCACGGTGACGAACGCTGACGACGCGCCATGCCCGGAGACATCGGCAAGATAGAAAGCGATGCGCCGTTCGTCCACACGGAAGTAATCGGCAAAATCACCCGACAGGTACAGCGACGGGATGATCTGGTGCTCGAAGGCGAACTCGCCGGCCACCCAAGGGCTTTCCGGCAGCATGTTCATCTGCACCTGGCGACCGGCGGTCTGGTCCTCCTGCAGCAGGTGCAGGCTGGCCTCCAGTTCGCGGTTGGCGGCTTCGAGCTTGTCGCGATAACGCTGGTTTTCCAGCACCAGGCGCGAGCGGTCGAGGGCTCGGCGCACCGAATGCTCGAGCACGGCCAGGTCTTCCAGCGGCTTGATCAGGTAGTCGGCGGCGCCCAGGCGCAACGCTTCCACCGCATCACTCATGACGCCGGCACCGGACACCACGATCACCGGCAACTGCGGGGCGCGCTCGCTGACCTGACGGATCAGTTCGAGGCCGCCCATCTGCGGCATGCGCAGATCGCAGATCACGAGGTCGGGCTGGTGTTCTTCGAAGACCTGAAGCCCCTGCTGGCCATTGCCGGCCTGGAGGACGCTGAAGCCACTGTCTTCAAGATAGGCGGCGAGGCTTGCACGGACCACGTCGTCGTCATCGATGATCAGCAGCGTTGCACTGGTTTTCTGCATGTGGGCGAACGGCGCCGATTTGGGTTGGTGCAGCGGTGTCGGCAAGGCAGACGGCCAGCTACGGGAATTCTTTATGGTCACACTCTACTTGAGTTGTAGGACAAGAACACCTGCCCGGCAACTGTCCGGCAACTGTGAGAGCTACCTTGTAAGGCGCAGACGGTACTCCCATCCGCCAAGCGTTTCAAGCATGCAAGGGTCGACCTCGCCGCACTTTACAGGGCAAATCACCGGGAGTTATAAGAAAGTCGACCAGTGCAACCCGATGAGAAGGATGCAGCATGCCCCACACGCCCTCCAGCCATGGCGAGAAACGCGATTTCATCCGCATGCGCATCGACACCGAAGTCAGCCTTTTGCACGAAGGCCAGGTGATCGCGGCCGTGTGCCTGGACCTGTCCAGCAGCGGCATGCAGGTGCAGGCACCGCAGCGCTTCCGGGTAGGGGACCCTATCGAGGTGCGGATCGAATCCGAACACCCGGCGCTGAAGGGGCTGCATGCCAGCACCGAAGTGGTGTGGATTGCCGACCAGCCGGGCGGGCAGCAGAAGTTCGGGTTGCGGATCCTGGCGATGCATTGATCGGCCCTGTGGGAGCAACTGTCTTGCTCAAAATTTAAAAGCACATGCGCTCACTGTGGGAACGGGCTTGCCCGCGAACACGGGCGAAGCCCGTGCCATCCACTGCGTCGCTTGCTTCGCGGGCAAGCCCGCTCCCACA
>NZ_JAMBDI010000062.1:0-1301 GCF_036858055.1 Pseudomonas sp. SF2
CAAGGCTGGCGAAACCAGTGCCCCGTACACCCATGCTGCGCAGGGCGATGACGTCTATCTGGATAGCGGCGAAATCACCCTCGGCATCACCTCGGCGGTGGATGTCGATGGTCGGCCGTTCGAAAACCTGCAGTTGGGTGGCGCCGCCTCGGTTCAGGTTACTGACACGATCAGCGAAGTTGTGGCCACACTGACAGCAACCGAGACCGTCACCGAAGGTGGCGTGATCACCTACACCGTGACCCTGAGCAACCCAGACGGTCTGCCGATCAGCAACCACTCGGCATTGACCTTCACCCTGAGCGACGGCAAGACCGTCATCACCGTGCCGGCCAACGGCACGACTGGTTCGGTCACCGTGACTGCCCCGGACAACGTCTATACCGGTGCGAACGCACCGGTCGAGCAGAGCCTGAAATACGTCAGCGGCGCTGATGCGTGGAAATTCGAGCACCTGACGTTGAACGAAACCAAGGTTAGCACCGAGGTCACCGACGAGCCTGGTTCGGGTACCCCGGGCACCGGCAACGAAGGCGACCTGGTCAAGGTCACCATCACTGCCGACCAGACTTCGGTAGCCGAGAACGTCAAACCGAGCTTCACTGTGCATATCAACACTGCACTGGATCATGACCTTGTCGTGACCCTGAGTAACGATGCACAGGTCACCATCAAAGCCGGTCAGACTTCGAGCGAACCTTATGTCCATGCGGCACAGGGTGACGACGTCTATCTGGATAGCGGCGAAATTTCCCTGGGCATCAAGTCCGCTGTCGGACGTTGATGGTCGTACCTTCGAGAACCTGCAACTGGGCGGCGACGCTTCGGTCAAGGTGACCGACACAATCGACGAAGTTGTGGCAAAACTGACAGCAACCGAGACTGTCAGCGAAGGTGGACAGATCACCTACACCATCACGCTGACCAACAAAGACGGTCTGCCGATCAACAACCACTCGGCCCTGACCTTCACGCTGAGCGACGGCAAGACCGTTATCACCGTGCCGGCCAACGGCACGACTGGTTCGGTCACCGTGACTGCCCCGGACAATGTCTATAGCGGTGCGAACGCTCCGGTCGAGCAGAGCTTGAAATACGTCAGTGGCGCTGATGCATGGAAATTCGAACAGCTGACGCTGGACGAAACCAAGGTCAGCACCACCGTCACCGACGAACCTGGCTCGGGCACCCCGGGTACCGGCAACCAAGGCGACCTGGTGCAGGTCACCATCACCGCCGATCAGGCCTCGGTGGCCGAGAACGTCAATCCGACCTTCACCGTGCACATCAACCAGGCGCTG
>NZ_JAMBDI010000063.1:0-15509 GCF_036858055.1 Pseudomonas sp. SF2
CGTCGGCGCCGGCGTCGTAGCAAAAATTATTGAATAAGTAGTTGATTTACTTGATCAGGCCGGTATAATGGCCGGCCTGATACAGCGTTACAGGTCAGTAGCTCAATTGGCAGAGCGACGGTCTCCAAAACCGTAGGTTGGGGGTTCGATTCCCTCCTGACCTGCCATTTCACCTCGGTGTGATGGCTTTCTTCTCACAGGATCCTCCTCGATGACTCCCAAAACTGAAGCCCAAGAATCGCGTTTTGATCTGTTCAAGTGGCTGGCTGTAGTGGCTTTGGTGGTTGTCGGCGTAGTGGGTAATCAGTATTACTCCGCCTCCCCGATCCTGTATCGCGTCCTCGCACTTCTCGTCCTGGCTGCTGTCGCGGGCTTTGTAGCTCTGCAGACTGCGAAGGGCAAGTCGTTCTTTGCGCTGGCGAAGGAAGCTCGTACCGAGATTCGTAAAGTCGTGTGGCCGACCCGCCAGGAAACCACCCAGACCACGCTGATTGTCGTGGCTGTCGTGCTGGTTATGGCACTGCTGCTGTGGGGTCTTGATTCCCTGCTCGGCTGGGCGGTCTCCTTGATCGTTGGCTAAAGGTGTCCCGTGGCTAAGCGTTGGTATGTTGTGCATGCTTACTCGGGTTACGAGAAGCATGTAATGCGCTCCCTGATCGAGCGCGTCAAGCTGGCTGGCATGGAAGACGATTTCGGCGAGATCCTGGTCCCGACCGAAGAAGTCGTCGAAATGCGCAACGGCCAGAAGCGCAAGAGTGAGCGTAAATTCTTCCCTGGCTATGTACTGGTCCAGATGGAGATGAGCGAAGGGACTTGGCACTTGGTCAAGGACACCCCTCGTGTGATGGGCTTTATTGGCGGTACTGCAGACAAGCCTGCGCCGATCACCGATAAAGAAGCTGAGGCTATCCTGCGTCGCGTTGCTGACGGTAGCGACAAGCCGAAGCCGAAGACGCTGTTCGAGCCGGGTGAAGTGGTTCGAGTCATTGACGGTCCGTTCGCTGACTTCAATGGTAGTGTCGAAGAGGTTAACTACGAAAAGAGTCGCCTGCAGGTGGCGGTACTCATTTTCGGTCGCTCTACTCCGGTGGAGCTCGAGTTCAGCCAGGTCGAAAAGGTCTAGGCGGACAAAGCATCCCATACCCCGCAGCCCTGTGTGCTGCGGGGTTTTGTCGTCACTGGGATAAAACGCAAGTCATCCGGGGAGCCATCAGGCGTTCGTACCCGATATTGGAGTAGCTCATGGCTAAGAAGATTCAGGCTTACATCAAGCTGCAAGTTAAGGCCGGCCAGGCCAACCCAAGCCCACCCGTTGGTCCAGCACTGGGTCAACACGGTGTGAACATCATGGAATTCTGCAAGGCCTTCAACGCCCGTACCCAGGGTCAAGAAGCCGGTCTGCCGACTCCTGTGATCATCACTGTCTACAGCGACCGTAGCTTCACCTTCGAGACCAAGAGCACCCCTGCCTCGGTTCTGCTGAAGAAAGCTGCTGGCCTGACCAGTGGTTCGGCTCGTCCGAACACCGTTAAAGTCGGTACCGTTACCCGTGCTCAGCTGGAAGACATCGCGAAAGCCAAACAGGCTGACCTGACTGCCGCTGACCTGGACGCTGCTGTACGCACCATCGCTGGCTCTGCCCGCAGCATGGGCCTGAACGTGGAGGGTGTGTAATGGCTAAGCTGACCAAACGCCAAAAGGCAATCGCCGAGAAAATCGAAGCAGGCAAGGCCTACAACTTCGAAGAAGCGGCCACTCTGCTGGCTTCGCTGCCGGCTGCCAAGTTCGTAGAGTCCTACGACATCGCCGTTAACCTCGGTGTTGACCCGCGTAAATCCGACCAGGTCGTACGTAGCGCTACTGTGCTGCCACACGGCACTGGCAAGACCGTTCGCGTTGCCGTCTTCACCCAGGGCCCAGCTGCTGAAGCCGCTCTGGCTGCCGGCGCTGACCGCGTAGGTATGGACGATCTGGCTGCCGAAATGAAAGGCGGCGACCTGAACTATGACGTCGTCATCGCATCGCCTGATGCCATGCGTGTCGTAGGTCAGCTGGGTCAGGTTCTGGGTCCTCGCGGCCTGATGCCTAACCCGAAAGTTGGTACCGTGACCCCAGACGTAGCCGGCGCCGTCAAGAACGCCAAGGCTGGTCAGGTTCGCTACCGTACCGACAAGAACGGTATCATCCACACCTCCGTTGGCAAGGTCGGCTTCGAAGCTGGCAAGCTGAAGGAAAACGTTGAAGCCCTGATCGCTGATCTGAAGCGTATCAAGCCAGCTTCCTCGAAAGGTATCTACGTCAAGCGCGTTACCCTGAGCACCACCATGGGCCCAGGTCTGGTCATCGATCAGAGCTCGCTGAACGTGTAAGAACTTGGTGGCGCGACTTGTCGCGCCACCAGCAAAAATTGGGGTCCCTGCCTGGCGGGGGCTATCCAAGACCGTAGGCGGCGCAAGCCTTAAAACACCAGCCCACGCAGATGGTGCTCCCGATTCGTTACCGAATCAGACACCAAAACGACATCCGGCTTCGGCCAGATGAAACGGTAGAAACCAGGAGTAAACCCGTGGCAATTAAACTCGAAGACAAGAAGGCCATCGTCGCTGAAGTCAACGAGGCTGCCAAAGTCGCTCTGTCCGCTGTCGTGGCTGATGCCCGTGGTGTGACTGTAGGCGCAATGACCGGACTCCGTAAAGAGGCCCGCGAAGCTGGCGTTTACGTACGTGTCGTACGTAACACCCTGCTGAAGCGCGCTGTTGAAGGCACCGAATTCTCGATCCTCAACGACGCGTTCAAAGGCCCGACCCTGATTGCTTTCTCCAACGAACACCCGGGCGCTGCTGCTCGTCTGTTCAAAGAGTTCGCCAAGGGTCAGGACAAGTTCGAGATCAAGGCAGCTGCGTTTGACGGCAAGTTCCTTGCCGCTAACCAGATCGACGTGCTGGCAACCCTGCCAACTCGCGACGAGGCTATCGCACAGCTGATGAGCGTGATCCAAGGTGCAACCAGCAAGCTGGCTCGTACCCTGGCAGCTCTGCGCGACCAGAAAGAAGCTGCTGCTGCCTAAGGCACGCGCACCTCTTTCAAAATCATACGTTTAATTTGATGGCTGCGTAGGCTGTCACCCCAATACAGGATTTAAGTCATGTCTCTGACTAACGAACAAATCATCGAAGCGATCGGCCAGAAAACTGTTCTGGAAATTGTTGAACTGATCAAAGCGATGGAAGAAACCTTCGGCGTTACCGCTGCTGCCGCTGTTGCCGCTGGCCCAGCTGTTGCTGCCGCTGCTGCTGAAGAGCAGACCGAGTTCAACGTCGTTCTGGCCGAAGCTGGCGACAAGAAAGTAAACGTGATCAAGGCCGTTCGTGAACTGACCGGTCTGGGCCTGAAAGAAGCCAAAGAGAAAGTCGACGGCGCTCCTCAGGTTATCGCTGAAGGCGTTTCGAAAGAAGCCGCTGAAGACGCGAAGAAGAAGCTGGAAGAAGCTGGCGCTAAAGTCGAGCTGAAGTAATCTCGACCTTGCGACTCCAGTCCGAGCGTTGAGCGAAGGGCTGATGGCTGGTGGCTTATGCCACCGGCCTTTTTCCGTTATTGGTGGCCGGTCAGGCCGGCCCCGATAACAAGCTGCAAGACACCCATGTGGGTGGCGCAAACCAAGGGGTTTGCACGATTTTCTGGCTGCTCCCGCCGGGAGAAGCCAAACAAGCAGGTGACCAAGCTGGGGAACGCTGATGGCTTACTCATACACTGAGAAAAAACGTATCCGCAAGGACTTTAGCAAGTTGCCGGACGTCATGGATGTGCCTTACCTCCTGGCCATCCAGCTGGATTCGTATCGCGAATTCCTGCAAGCGGGAGCATCCAAGGATCAGTTCCGCGACGTCGGCCTGCACGCGGCCTTCAAATCGGTATTTCCGATCATCAGCTACTCCGGCAATGCTGCCCTGGAGTACGTAGGCTATCGCCTGGGCGAACCCGCCTTCGATGTGAAGGAATGTGTCCTGCGTGGCGTGACCTTCGCGGTCCCACTGCGGGTCAAGGTGCGCCTGATCATCTTCGACAAGGAATCGTCGAACAAAGCGATCAAGGACATCAAAGAGCAAGAAGTCTACATGGGTGAAATCCCCCTGATGACTGAGAACGGTACCTTCGTAATCAACGGTACCGAGCGTGTGATCGTTTCCCAGCTGCACCGTTCGCCTGGTGTGTTCTTCGACCACGACCGTGGCAAGACTCACAGCTCCGGCAAGCTGCTGTACTCCGCTCGCATCATCCCTTACCGCGGTTCGTGGCTGGACTTCGAGTTCGACCCGAAGGACTGCGTGTTCGTACGTATCGACCGTCGCCGCAAACTGCCGGCCTCGGTGCTGCTGCGTGCGCTGGGTTACAGCACTGAAGAAGTGCTGAACACCTTCTACACCACCAACGTCTTCCACATTTCCGGCGAGAAACTCAGCCTGGAACTGGTGCCGCAGCGTCTGCGTGGTGAGGTTGCGGTCATGGATATCCATGACGAAACCGGTAAAGTCATCGTCGAGCAGGGCCGCCGTATTACCGCGCGCCACATCAACCAGCTCGAGAAGGCCGGCGTCAAGCAGCTGGACGTTCCTATGGAATACGTCCTGGGCCGCACTACCGCCAAGGCCATCGTGCATCCGGCTACCGGCGAGATCCTGGCCGAATGCAACACCGAGATGACCACCGAACTGCTGATCAAGGTCGCCAAGGCACAGGTCGTCCGTATCGAGACCCTGTACACCAACGACATCGATTGCGGTCCGTTCATCTCCGACACCCTGAAGATCGACACCACCAGCAACCAGCTGGAAGCCCTGGTCGAGATCTACCGCATGATGCGTCCTGGCGAGCCGCCAACCAAGGATGCTGCCGAGACCCTGTTCAACAACCTGTTCTTCAGCGCCGAGCGTTACGACCTGTCCGCCGTTGGCCGCATGAAGTTCAACCGTCGTATCGGTCGTACCGAGATCGAAGGTTCGGGCGTGCTGAGCAAGGAAGATATCGTCGAGGTTCTGAAGACCCTGGTCGACATCCGTAACGGCAAAGGCATCGTCGACGACATCGACCACCTGGGTAACCGTCGCGTACGTTGCGTCGGCGAGATGGCCGAGAACCAGTTCCGCGTTGGCCTGGTGCGTGTCGAGCGCGCGGTCAAGGAACGCCTGTCGATGGCGGAAAGCGAAGGCCTGATGCCGCAAGACCTGATCAACGCCAAGCCGGTTGCGGCGGCGGTGAAAGAGTTCTTCGGCTCCAGCCAGCTGTCCCAGTTCATGGACCAGAACAACCCGCTCTCCGAGATCACCCACAAGCGCCGCGTCTCCGCACTCGGCCCAGGCGGTCTGACCCGTGAGCGTGCCGGCTTCGAAGTCCGTGACGTACACCCGACCCACTACGGCCGTGTGTGCCCGATCGAGACCCCTGAAGGTCCGAACATCGGTCTGATCAACTCCCTGGCAGCCTATGCCCGCACCAACCAGTACGGCTTCCTGGAAAGCCCGTACCGCGTGGTGAAGGAAGGCGTGGTCAGCGACGACATCGTGTTCCTGTCGGCTATTGAAGAAGCGGATCACGTCATCGCCCAGGCTTCGGCCGCGATGAACGAGAAGAAGCAGCTGATCGATGAGCTGGTAGCTGTTCGTCACCTGAACGAATTCACCGTCAAGGCGCCGGAAGACGTCACCCTGATGGACGTTTCGCCGAAGCAGGTTGTTTCCGTCGCTGCGTCGCTGATTCCGTTCCTCGAGCACGACGACGCCAACCGTGCATTGATGGGTTCGAACATGCAGCGTCAGGCTGTACCGACCCTGCGCGCCGACAAGCCGCTGGTAGGTACCGGCATGGAGCGCAACGTTGCCCGTGACTCCGGTGTCTGCGTGGTTGCTCGCCGCGGTGGTGTGATCGACTCGGTCGACGCCAGCCGTATCGTTGTTCGCGTTGCCGACGACGAAGTGGAAACCGGCGAAGCAGGTGTGGATATCTACAACCTGACCAAGTACACCCGTTCGAACCAGAACACCTGCATCAACCAGCGTCCGCTGGTGAGCAAGGGTGACAAGGTTCAGCGTGGCGACATCATGGCCGACGGCCCGTCCACCGACATGGGTGAACTGGCACTGGGTCAGAACATGCGCATCGCGTTCATGGCGTGGAACGGCTTCAACTTCGAAGACTCCATCTGCCTGTCCGAGCGTGTGGTCCAGGAAGACCGCTTCACCACCATCCACATCCAGGAACTGACCTGTGTGGCGCGTGACACCAAGCTTGGCCCAGAGGAAATCACTGCGGACATCCCGAACGTGGGTGAAGCCGCACTGAACAAGCTGGACGAAGCCGGTATCGTCTACGTGGGTGCCGAAGTCGGCGCTGGCGACATCCTGGTCGGCAAGGTAACGCCAAAAGGCGAAACCCAGCTGACTCCGGAAGAAAAACTGCTGCGCGCAATCTTCGGTGAGAAGGCCAGCGACGTTAAGGACACCTCCCTGCGCGTGCCAACCGGCACCAAGGGTACCGTCATCGACGTACAGGTCTTCACCCGTGATGGCGTCGAGCGCGACAGTCGCGCCCTGGCCATCGAGAAGATGCAGCTGGACGAGATCCGCAAGGACCTCAACGAAGAGTTCCGCATCGTCGAAGGTGCAACCTTCGAGCGTCTGCGTTCTGCCCTGAACGGCCAGGTGGTCGACGGTGGCGCGGGCCTGAAGAAAGGCACCGTGATCACTGACGAAGTGCTGGACGGTCTGGAGCACGGCCAGTGGTTCAAACTGCGCATGGCCGAAGATGCACTGAACGAGCAGCTGGAAAAGGCTCAGCAGTACATCGTCGATCGTCGCCGTCTGCTGGACGACAAGTTCGAAGACAAGAAGCGCAAGCTGCAGCAGGGCGATGACCTGGCACCGGGCGTACTGAAGATCGTCAAGGTTTACCTGGCAATCCGCCGTCGCATCCAGCCGGGTGACAAGATGGCCGGTCGTCACGGTAACAAGGGTGTTGTCTCGGTAATCATGCCGGTCGAAGACATGCCGCACGACGCCAACGGTACTCCGGTCGATGTCGTACTGAACCCGCTGGGTGTACCTTCGCGTATGAACGTCGGTCAGATCCTCGAAACCCACCTGGGCCTGGCGGCCAAGGGCTTGGGCGAGAAGATCGACCGCATGATCGAAGAGCAGCGCAAGGCCGCTGAACTGCGCGTGTTCCTGACCGAGGTCTACAACGAGATCGGCGGTCGCCAGGAAAACCTGGACGAGTTCACCGACGAAGAGATCCTGGCCCTGGCCCACAACCTGAAGAAGGGCGTGCCAATGGCTACCCCGGTCTTCGACGGTGCCAAGGAGCGCGAGATCAAGGCCATGCTGAAGCTGGCCGACCTGCCAGAGAGCGGCCAGATGGTGCTGTTCGATGGCCGTACCGGCAACAAGTTCGAGCGTCCTGTGACCGTTGGTTACATGTACATGCTCAAGCTGAACCACTTGGTGGACGACAAGATGCACGCGCGTTCCACTGGTTCCTACAGCCTGGTTACCCAGCAGCCGCTGGGTGGTAAGGCGCAGTTCGGTGGTCAGCGTTTCGGGGAGATGGAAGTGTGGGCGCTGGAAGCATACGGCGCGGCATACACCCTGCAAGAAATGCTCACAGTGAAGTCGGACGACGTGAACGGCCGTACCAAGATGTACAAGAACATCGTGGATGGCGATCACCGTATGGAGCCGGGCATGCCCGAGTCCTTCAACGTGTTGATCAAAGAGATCCGTTCGCTCGGTATCGATATCGATCTGGAAACCGAATAACACGTGACGCGAAGGGGAGTGGGGCAGGTAATGCCCGCTCCCTGCTCCGCCAGGAGGAAAGGCCTTGAAAGACCTACTGAATTTGCTGAAAAACCAGGGTCAAGTCGAAGAGTTCGACGCCATCCGCATCGGTCTGGCGTCGCCTGAAATGATCCGTTCGTGGTCGTTCGGTGAAGTTAAGAAGCCGGAAACCATCAACTACCGTACGTTCAAGCCTGAGCGTGACGGCCTGTTCTGCGCCAAGATCTTTGGCCCAGTCAAGGACTACGAGTGCCTGTGCGGCAAGTACAAGCGCCTCAAGCACCGCGGCGTGATCTGCGAGAAGTGCGGCGTTGAAGTTGCCCTGGCAAAAGTTCGTCGTGAGCGCATGGCGCACATCGAGCTGGCCTCGCCGGTTGCCCACATCTGGTTCCTGAAATCGCTGCCGTCCCGTATCGGCCTGCTGATGGACATGACCCTGCGTGACATCGAGCGCGTGCTCTACTTCGAGAGCTACGTCGTTATCGATCCGGGCATGACCACCCTGGAAAAGGGCCAGCTGCTGAACGACGAGCAGTACTTCGAAGCGCTGGAAGAGTTCGGTGACGACTTCGACGCCCGCATGGGTGCCGAGGCTGTTCGCGAGCTGCTGCATGCTATCGACCTGGAGCACGAGATCGGTCGCCTGCGCGAAGAAATTCCGCAGACCAACTCGGAAACCAAGATCAAGAAGCTGTCCAAGCGCCTGAAGCTGATGGAAGCGTTCCAGGGCTCGGGCAACCTGCCTGAGTGGATGGTCCTGACCGTCCTGCCAGTGCTGCCGCCGGACCTGCGTCCGCTGGTTCCGCTGGATGGTGGCCGCTTCGCGACCTCCGACCTGAACGACCTGTATCGTCGGGTGATCAACCGTAACAACCGTCTGAAGCGCCTGCTGGATCTGTCGGCGCCGGACATCATCGTGCGCAACGAAAAGCGCATGCTGCAGGAAGCGGTCGACGCCCTGCTGGACAACGGCCGTCGTGGTCGCGCCATCACTGGCTCGAACAAGCGTCCGCTGAAGTCCCTGGCCGACATGATCAAAGGTAAGCAAGGTCGCTTCCGTCAGAACCTGCTCGGTAAGCGTGTGGACTACTCCGGCCGTTCGGTAATTACCGTAGGCCCGACCCTGCGTCTGCACCAGTGCGGTCTGCCGAAGAAGATGGCCCTCGAGCTGTTCAAGCCGTTCATTTTCGGCAAGCTGGAAATGCGTGGTCTGGCGACCACCATCAAGGCTGCCAAGAAGATGGTCGAGCGCGAGCTGCCAGAGGTGTGGGACGTGCTCGCCGAGGTGATCCGCGAACACCCCGTGCTGCTCAACCGTGCACCGACCCTGCACCGTCTGGGTATCCAGGCCTTTGAACCGGTTCTGATCGAAGGTAAGGCTATCCAGCTGCACCCGCTGGTCTGTGCCGCGTACAACGCCGACTTCGACGGTGACCAGATGGCCGTTCACGTGCCGCTGACCCTGGAAGCCCAGCTCGAAGCGCGCGCGCTGATGATGTCGACCAACAACATCCTGTCGCCAGCCAACGGTGAGCCAATCATCGTTCCGTCGCAGGACGTGGTACTGGGTCTGTACTACATGACCCGTGAAGCCATCAACGCCAAGGGCGAAGGTCGCGTGTTCGCCGACCTGCAGGAAGTCGACCGCGTATTCCGCGCCGGCGAGGCTGCCCTGCACGCGAAAATCAAGGTTCGTATCAACGAAACCGTGAAAGAGCGTGACGGTTCCGTGGTCAAGAACACCCGCATCGTCGACACCACCGTCGGCCGTGCGCTGCTGTTCCAGGTTGTACCGGCAGGCCTGCCGTACGACGTGGTCAACCAGCCGATGAAGAAGAAGGCGATCTCCAAGCTGATCAACCAGTGCTACCGCGTGGTTGGTCTGAAAGAGACCGTTATCTTCGCTGACCAGCTGATGTACACCGGTTTCGCTTACTCGACCATTTCCGGCGTTTCCATCGGTGTTAACGACTTCGTTATCCCGGACGAGAAAGCCCGCATCATCGGTACCGCTACCGACGAAGTGAAGGAAATCGAGAGTCAGTACGCCTCCGGCCTGGTAACCCAGGGCGAGAAGTACAACAAGGTCATCGACTTGTGGTCGAAGGCGAACGACGAAGTGTCCAAGGCGATGATGGCCAACCTCTCGAAAGAGAAGGTCATCGACCGCGAAGGCAAGGAAGTCGAGCAAGAGTCCTTCAACTCGATGTACATGATGGCTGACTCTGGTGCGCGTGGTTCGGCAGCCCAGATCCGTCAGCTGGCCGGTATGCGTGGCCTGATGGCCAAGCCGGACGGCTCCATCATCGAGACGCCGATCACCGCGAACTTCCGTGAAGGTCTGAGCGTTCTGCAGTACTTCATTTCGACCCACGGTGCTCGTAAGGGTCTGGCGGATACCGCACTGAAGACTGCGAACTCCGGTTACCTGACTCGTCGTCTGGTAGACGTTGCCCAGGATCTGGTGGTTACCGAGATCGACTGCGGCACCGACCAGGGCCTGCTGATGACCCCGCACATCGAAGGCGGCGACGTTGTAGAGCCGCTGGGTGAGCGTGTACTGGGTCGTGTCATCGCCCGTGACGTGTTCAAGCCAGGCACCGAGGACGTCATCGTTCCGGCCGGTACCCTGGTTGACGAGAAGTGGGTCGAGTTCATCGAGCTGAACAGCATCGACGAAGTGGTCGTGCGTTCGCCGATCAACTGCGAAACCCGCTACGGCATCTGCGCCAAGTGCTACGGTCGTGACCTGGCTCGCGGTCACCAGGTGAACATCGGTGAAGCTGTCGGCGTTATCGCTGCCCAGTCGATCGGTGAGCCGGGTACCCAGCTGACCATGCGTACGTTCCACATCGGTGGTGCTGCGAGCCGTACCTCGGCTGCCGACAGCGTCCAGGTGAAGAACGGCGGTATGGTGCGTCTGCACAACCTGAAGCAGGTAGAGCGTGCTGATGGCAACCTTGTTGCCGTATCGCGTTCGGGCGAGTTGGCCATTGCCGACGAGTTCGGTCGTGAGCGTGAGCGCTACAAGCTGCCTTACGGTGCGGTGATTTCGGTCAAGGAAGGTGACAAGGTCGAAGCTGGCGCCATCGTCGCCAAGTGGGACCCGCACACCCACCCGATCGTTACCGAACTGAAAGGTACCGTGACCTTCGTGGGCATGGAAGAAGGCATTACCATCAAGCGTCAGACCGACGAATTGACCGGTTTGACCAACATTGAAGTTCTGGACGTCAAGGATCGCCCTGCCGCTGGTAAGGAAATCCGTCCGGCGATCAAGATGGTCGACGCTTCTGGCAAGGACCTGTACCTGCCAGGTACCGACGTACCTGCCCAGTACTTCCTGCCGGCCAACGCCCTCGTCGGTGTGGCTGACGGTGCCCAGATCGGTGTTGGTGACGTTATCGCGCGTATCCCGCAAGAAACGTCGAAGACCCGTGACATCACCGGTGGTCTGCCGCGCGTTGCCGACCTGTTCGAAGCACGCCGTCCGAAAGAAGCCTCGATTCTGGCTGAAGTCAGCGGCACCATCGCGTTCGGTAAGGAGACCAAGGGCAAGCGTCGTCTGGTCATCACCCCGACCGACGGTAGCGATCCGTACGAAGAGCTGATTCCGAAGTGGCGCCACCTGAACGTCTTCGAAGGCGAACAGGTAAACCGCGGCGAAGTTATCTCCGACGGCCCGAGCGATCCGCACGACATCCTGCGTCTGCTGGGTGTGAGCGCGCTGGCGAAGTACATCGTCAACGAGATCCAGGACGTTTACCGTCTGCAAGGCGTTAAGATCAACGACAAGCACATCGAGACCATCCTGCGTCAGATGCTGCGCAAGGTCGAGATCTCCGAGTCGGGCGATTCCAGCTTCATCAAGGGCGACCAGATGGAACTGACCCAGGTACTGGTAGAGAACGAGCGTCTCGCCGCCGAGGACAAGTTCGTCTCCAAGTTCACCCGCGTGCTGCTGGGTATCACCAAGGCGTCGCTGTCGACCGAGTCGTTCATCTCCGCGGCTTCCTTCCAGGAAACCACCCGCGTACTGACCGAAGCGGCGGTAACCGGCAAGCGCGACTACCTGCGCGGCCTGAAAGAGAACGTGGTCGTGGGTCGTCTGATCCCGGCCGGTACTGGTCTGGCCTACCACAGCGAGCGCAAGCGTCGCCGTGATGCCGACAAACCGCTGCGTGTGAGCGCCAGTGAGGTGGAAGCCGCACTGACCGAAGCGCTGAATTCCAGCGGTAACTAAGTACAGGGCAGGGCCCCGGCAAGCCCCGAATGGTCATCGACGACATGAAATGTTGCCGATGATCGGACGGGGAGGGCCGGGGCCTCGTCTTGACTGGGTGCAAGATCCTCTTTAGACTTTTGTACCCTTAAATTTGGTGAGGCTCCGTCTCGCCAATTTTTGGCTTTCTTGCAAGACAATAGAGTCGCAAGACAATCAGTGGAGCTAGTAGATGGCAACTATCAACCAGCTGGTACGTCAGCCGCGTAAGCGTTCGGTCGAGAAGTCCGACGTTCCTGCGCTGCAGAACTGCCCGCAGCGTCGTGGCGTGTGCACCCGCGTGTACACCACCACGCCGAAAAAACCTAACTCGGCACTGCGTAAAGTATGCCGTGTGCGTCTGACCAACGGTTTCGAGGTTTCCTCGTACATCGGTGGTGAAGGCCACAACCTGCAAGAGCACAGCGTCGTCCTGATCCGTGGCGGCCGTGTAAAAGACTTGCCAGGTGTTCGTTACCACACCGTTCGCGGCTCTCTGGATACTTCGGGCGTTAAAGGCCGTAACCAGGGTCGTTCGAAGTACGGTACCAAGCGTCCGAAGTAATCGGTCGTTTGCAGACATCCATTTATTTGAGTCGATAAGAGTAAGGTCGGGCAGGGGTCGAAAGACCTGGTCCCGGGCTAACCTGAAGACCGTTTGAGGGCTTATCATGCCAAGACGTCGTGTAGCAGCAAAACGTGAGATCCTTGACGATCCGAAGTACGGATCCCAGATTCTCGCCAAGTTCATGAACCACGTGATGGAAAGCGGCAAGAAGGCTGTAGCCGAGCGCATCGTTTACGGTGCCCTGGATACCGTCAAAGCACGCAAGAACAGCGACCCCCTGGAAATCTTCGAGAAAGCTCTCGACGCCATCGCTCCGCTGGTCGAAGTTAAGTCCCGTCGTGTCGGCGGTGCCACTTACCAGGTTCCGGTTGAAGTTCGTCCATCCCGTCGTAACGCTCTGGCAATGCGCTGGCTCGTAGACTACGCCCGCAAGCGCGGCGAGAAGTCGATGGCTCTGCGCCTGGCCGGCGAGCTGCTGGATGCTGCTGAAGGCAAGGGTGCTGCAGTCAAGAAGCGTGAAGACGTGCACCGTATGGCCGAGGCCAACAAAGCGTTCTCGCACTACCGCTTCTAATTCAAGCATCAATCATTTTGCGAGGGCTTTATGGCTCGTACTACAGCAATTAACCGCTACCGTAACATCGGTATCTGCGCCCACGTTGACGCGGGCAAGACTACCACTACCGAGCGGATCCTGTTCTACACAGGTCTGAGCCACAAGATGGGCGAGGTGCACGACGGCGCCGCGACCACCGACTGGATGGTGCAGGAGCAGGAGCGCGGTATCACCATTACCTCCGCTGCCGTTACCACCTTCTGGAAAGGTTCCCGTGGTCAGTATGACAACTACCGCGTAAACGTCATCGATACCCCCGGCCACGTTGACTTCACCATTGAAGTAGAGCGTTCGCTGCGTGTACTCGACGGCGCGGTCGTTGTGTTCTGCGGTACCTCCGGCGTTGAGCCGCAGTCCGAAACCGTATGGCGTCAGGCCAACAAGTACGGCGTTCCACGTGTTGTCTACGTGAACAAGATGGACCGTGCTGGTGCCAACTTCCTGCGCGTTGTCGGCCAGATCAAGAACCGCCTGGGTCACACCCCGGTTCCGGTCCAGCTGGCTATCGGTGCAGAAGACGACTTCCAGGGTCAGGTTGACCTGATCAAGATGAAAGCCATCTACTGGAACGAAGACGACAAGGGCACCACCTACCGCGAGGAAGAAATTCCTGCGGATATGGTCGACCTGGCTAACGAATGGCGCAACAACATGGTTGAAGCTGCCGCCGAAGCCAACGAAGAGCTGATGAACAAGTACCTTGAAGAAGGTGACCTGTCCGTCGAAGACATCAAGGCCGGTCTGCGCGCGCGTACCCTGGCCAGCGAGATCGTTCCGGCTGTCTGCGGTTCGTCGTTCAAGAACAAGGGCGTTCCCCTGGTTCTCGACGCCGTTATCGACTTCCTGCCTGCTCCGACCGAGATTCCTGCGATCAAGGGTATCCACCCTGATCTGGCCGAAGTGCCGAAGGATGAAATCACCGAAGCGCAGCAGGACGAGCGTCACGCTGACGACGCAGAGCCGTTCTCGGCCCTGGCGTTCAAGATCGCTACCGACCCGTTCGTAGGTACCCTGACCTTCGTTCGCGTTTACTCGGGCGTTCTGACCTCTGGTGACTCGGTCATCAACTCGGTCAAAGGCAAGAAAGAGCGCGTTGGTCGTATGGTGCAGATGCACGCCAACCAGCGTGAAGAGATCAAGGAAGTGCGCGCTGGCGACATCGCGGCCCTGATCGGCATGAAGGACGTTACCACTGGTGAAACCCTGTGCGACGCTGACAAGCCAATCATCCTTGAGCGCATGGACTTCCCGGAGCCAGTGATTTCGCTGTCTGTCGAGCCGAAGACCAAGCAGGACCAGGAAAAGATGGGTATCGCTCTGGGCAAACTGGCTCAGGAAGACCCGTCGTTCCGCGTCAAGACCGACGAAGAGACTGGCCAGACCATCATCTCCGGTATGGGTGAGCTGCACCTGGACATCATCGTTGACCGCATGAAGCGTGAATTCAACGTTGAGGCCAACATCGGCAAGCCGCAGGTTTCGTACCGCGAGAAGATCACCAAGTCCGGTGTCGAGATCGAAGGCAAGTTCGTTCGCCAGTCGGGCGGTCGTGGTCAGTTCGGTCACTGCTGGATCCGTTTCTCGGAGCCAGAGCAGGACGACAAGGGCAACATCACCGAAGGTCTGGTGTTCTCCAACGAAGTCGTTGGTGGTGTAATTCCTAAGGAATACATCCCTGCGATCCAGAAGGGTATCGAAGAGCAGATGAAAAACGGCGTTGTTGCCGGTTATCCTCTGATCGGCCTGAAGGCCGCGGTATTCGATGGTTCGTACCACGACGTCGACTCCAACGAAATGGCGTTCAAGATCGCCGCTTCGATGGCAACCAAGCAACTGGCCCAGAAGGGCGGTGGCGTGGTTCTCGAGCCGATCATGAAGGTCGAAGTTGTAACCCCGGAAGACTACCTGGGTGACGTGATGGGTGACCTGAACCGTCGTCGTGGTCTGGTCCAGGGTATGGATGAGTCGGTCTCTGGCCGTGTCGTCCGCGCTGAAGTTCCGCTCGGAGAGATGTTCGGTTACGCAACCGACGTTCGTTCCATGTCTCAGGGTCGCGCAAGCTACTCCATGGAATTCTCCAAATACGCCGAAGCTCCGTCGAACATCGTCGAAGCACTCGTTAAAAAACAAGGCTAATCCCCTTTAGGCAAGAGGTTCACTGTCGTGGCTAAAGAAAAATTTGATCGTTCCCTTCCCCACGTTAACGTCGGCACCATCGGCCACGTTGACCACGGT